>JARRPZ010000084.1:0-14985 GCA_037382365.1 Gammaproteobacteria bacterium | reverse complement strand
GTCACGTGCTGCTCCTTGCCCTTGGTGTCGGTGAACCGGTAATCGACGAACTTGACGTCCTTTTCCTTCATCAGGCTGAGAACTTCAGCAGGGGTCATGAGGGTTTCCTCCAGAATCTAGTGGGTATGTTGTGTTTTTCCCCGGCCATTTGCCTGGGAAGGCAACATTCGCGATGCACCTGAACCCAGGCAGCATGCAGAAAGCATGCCAGCTTTTGGTGCAATCCAACCTATTGAAATAGATGCCTTTCGTGATTCAGTACGGCCGTGTTTTGCACTAAATCCGTGCAATACTAGCATGCTTCGCACGCTGTTTGTGCAAGCTGTCGAGCCGCCGGGCGACGCGCGGACGGACGGCGCGGCGGATCGGCAGACCGGGCGCAGTCCGTTATACTGCGGCGTCCTTCTCGACGGCCCGCCCGACATGGAACCGACTGCCGACAACGCACCGGCCGCAGCACCCCGCACGTTCCAGGATCTCGTCCTCCGCCTCCAGCAATTCTGGGCGGCCGAGGGATGCGTCGTGCAACAGCCGTACGACATGGAGATGGGTGCCGGCACCTTCCACCCGGCCACCTTCCTGCGCTCGATCGGGCCGGAGCCCTGGAGCGCCGCCTACGTGCAGCCCTGCCGGCGGCCGACCGACGGCCGCTACGGCGACAATCCTTTCCGCCTGCAGCACTACTATCAGTATCAGGTCGTCATCAAGCCGTCGCCGCCGGACATACAGGAGATGTATCTCCGTTCCCTGCAGGCGCTGGGGATCGACGCCACCATCCACGACATCCGCTTCGTGGAGGACAACTGGGAGTCCCCGACCCTCGGCGCCTGGGGACTCGGCTGGGAAGTCTGGCTGAATGGCATGGAGATCACCCAGTTCACGTATTTCCAGCAGGTCGGTGGCCTGGAATGCCGGCCGGTCACCGGCGAGATCACCTACGGTCTCGAGCGGATCGCGATGTACCTGCAGCAGGTGGAGAGCATATTCGACATCGTGTGGACCGACGGTCCGCTCGGTCGCATCACCTACCGGGACGTCTTCCATCAGAACGAGGTCGAGCAGTCTCGCTACAACTTCGAGGAGGCCAACGTCGAGAATCTGTTCGCCGCCTTCGAACAGTGCGAGAGGGAGAACAAGCGCCTGATCGAACTCGATCTGGCGCTGCCCGCCTATGAGCAGGTGCTGACCGCCTCTCACGCATTCAACCTTCTCGATGCCCGGCAGGCGATATCCGTGACGGAGCGTCAGCGCTACATCCTGCGCGTGCGCGCGATGGCCCGGGCCGTCGCCGAGGCTTATTACGAGAGCCGCCGCGCGCTCGGCTTCCCGATGCGGGAGTCGGTCGCAGCCGGCGCCGGGGGATGATGCCGTGACCGAGACCGCACGACACAGTCCGCCGGCGAGCGACCTGCTGGTGGAGATCGGTACCGAGGAGCTGCCACCCACAGCTCTGCGACAACTCATGGACGATTTCGCCTCCGGACTCGGACAGGCCTTGGACGAAGCCGGGCTTGCCCACGGCGCGGTCCGACCCTACGCGAGCCCGCGCCGACTCGCCGTCCACGTCGAGTCCGTGCCCCGCCGCCAGCCCGACGAGAGTGTGGAGATGAGGGGACCGCCGGTCTCCGTCGCCTTCGACGAGGCCGGCAATCCCACCCGCGCCGCCGCGGCTTTCGCCGCGAAATGTGGCGTCGACGTCGCGGAACTCGACCGGGTCGCCACCGACAAGGGCGAATGGCTGGTGCACCGCGCCGTGCGCGAAGGGCGCGCCGCGGAAACGCTGCTGCCGGAACTCGTGGCCGCCGCTCTCGACCAGCTCCCCGTGCCGCGCCGCATGCGATGGGGCGCCGGCGACGCCGAATTCGTCCGACCCGTGCACTGGGTCGTCCTGCTGCTCGGAGAGGAAGTGGTCCCCGGCAGCGTGTACGGGCTGCCGACGGGACGCGTGACCCGGGGTCATCGCACCCATGCCGCCGGGCGGGAACTCTCCATACCCCGTCCGGCCGATTACCCGGCAATACTGCGAGACCAGGGCCATGTCGTCGCGGATTTCGACGAACGCCGGGAACTGATCGCCCGCACCGTCGAAGAGACGGCCGCGGCGGCGGGCGGACGCCCGGTGAGTGCGCCCGGCCTGATGGACGAAGTGGCCGCGCTGAACGAGTGGCCGGTCGCGATCACGGGTTCCTTCGATCCCGCCTTCCTCGACCTTCCCCGCGAAGTGCTGGTCTCGACGCTGCAAAAGCACCAGCGCTACTTTCCCATCGAAGGGGCCGACGGAGCCCTGATCGCCAACTTCGTCGCCGTGGCCAACCTGGAGAGCCGCGACCCGTCCCAGGTCCGGGAAGGTAACGAACGGGTCGTAAGACCCCGCCTCGCGGACGCCGCCTTCTTCTGGCAATCGGACCGGCGTACTCCTCTCGAGGACCGCCGCGAGGACATGCGCAACGTCGTCTACCAAAAGGAACTCGGGACGCTGCTCGCCAAGAGCCAGCGCGTGGCCACGCTGGCCGGCGAGCTCGCCGAAGAACTCGGTGCGCCGGCGGAAATCGCCGTGCGTGCCGCCGAACTCGCCCGGACCGACCTCCTCACGGATATGGTCGGTGAGTTCCCGGACCTGCAGGGCGTCATGGGCGGCCACTACGCCCGGGCGGATGGCGAACCGGACGCGGTCGCGGTCGCCATCGCCGAACAATACCTGCCCCGGTTCGCGGGTGACCGGCTCCCCGAATCGGAGGGTGGCCGGGTACTCGCACTGGCCGACCGCCTGGATACGATCGCGGGCATATTCGCCATTGGTCGCAAGCCCAGCGGTAATCGGGATCCCTTCGGCCTGCGCCGCGGCGCACTCGGACTCGTCAGGATCCTCATCGAGTCCGGGCTCGAGCTGGACCTCCGCGCCGCCATCCGCCGGGCCCTCGAGCTCCAGCCCGTAGACGCAGATGCGCCACGCCCGGTCCTCGCCGCCGAGATCTACGATTTCGTCATGGAGCGGCTGCGCGGCTGGTATGCCGAACGGGAACCGGGGATAGGGCCTGAGGCATTTCAGGCAGTCCTCGCGCGCGAACCGGCATCACCGCTCGACTTCGACGCCCGCCTGCGGGCCGTCGCCGCCTTCTCGAGCCACGCGAGCGCCGAGAGCCTGTCCGCGGCGAACAAACGCATCGCCAACATCCTGCGCCAGGCGGGAATCGACGGCGGCGGTACGCCCGACGCGGCGTTGCTGGGCGAGAGCGCGGAAAAGACCCTGAACGCCGCCCTCGAAGAGGCGCGTGCAGAGATCGCACCGCTGCTCGCCCGGCGCGAATACACGGAGGTCCTCGATCGGCTTGCTTTGCTGAAGGAACCCGTCGACGATTTCTTCGATCACGTACTGGTCATGGACGAGGATATCGCGGTCAGGCGCAACCGGCTGGGGTTGCTCGCGGAACTGCGCGGCCTGTTCCTCGAGGTGGCGGACATTTCCCGCCTCTCCACGGGCTGACACCGGGGCGCTGACGCGTGAGGCTCGTGGTGCTGGACCGGGACGGAACGATCAACCGGGACTCGCCGGATTACATCAAGAGCGCGTCCGAGTGGGAGGCGCTGCCCGGCAGCGCCGAGGCCATCGCTCGCCTGAATGCGGCCGGGTACACGGTGGCCGTCGCGAGCAACCAGTCGGGTCTCGCCCGGGGCCTGTTCGACGACGAGGCACTCGCGGCCATCCACGAAAAGATGCGGGACACGGTGCGACAGGCGGGCGGCAAGATCGACACCATCGTCTGGTGCCCGCATCACCCGGACGATGCCTGCGAGTGTCGCAAACCCCGCCCGGGGCTATTGCATCGCCTCGCGGATCACTATGCCATCGAACTCACCGGAGTGCCGGTCGTCGGCGACTCACCGCGCGACCTCGAGGCGGCCCGCTCCGTAGGCGCGAGGCCGATACTGGTGCGCACCGGCAACGGGGCACGGACCGAAGCCTCCGGCTATGCGGGCGATGCCGAAATCTGCGACGATCTGTCTGCCGCGGCGGACGCGATCATCGGGGAGGAATAGTCGCGATGCAGATGCTGCGTTCTTTCCTCTTCACGGCCTGGCTGTTTCTTTCCGTACCACTCTACGTGATCGTGCTCCTCCTGCTCGGCCCGATGCCTTATCACATCCGCTACAAGGTCGCCGCAGCCTGGGCGAGCCAGGTCATGTGGGCCATGCGGTTCATTGTCGGACTGGATTACCGCGTCGTCGGCCGGGAGAACATCCCGGACGAAGCGTCCGTCGTGCTGCTGAAGCACTCGTCCGCCCTGGAAACCATCGCAGAAATCCAGCTGTTCCCCATCCAGACCTGGGTGCTGAAGAAAGAACTGATGTGGGCACCCTTCTTCGGCTGGGGGATGGCACTCCTGAAGCCGATCGCCATCAATCGCAGCGCGGGCCGCAGCGCCGTGCGCCAGGTGATCCGGCAGGGCAGCCAGCGGCTGCGGGAAGGTATCTGGGTGATGATTTTCCCGGAAGGCACCCGTATGCCGCCGGGCCAGACCCGGCGCTACGGGGTGAGTGGCGCGGCACTCGCGGCAGCCGCAGGGCGCACGATAGTCCCCGTCGCCCACGATGCGGGCGACTACTGGCCGCGGCGGGGCTGGCTGAAGAAACCCGGTACGGTCACGTTCGTCATCGGTGATCCCGTCGAAGCAGCCGGCCGCGATCCCCGGGAGGTCAACCGGGAGATTCAGGACTGGATCGAGAAGACCATCCGCAACATCGACGTGATCGCGGAAGAGGCACGGACGCGCGAGAACGCGGCCGGCGGATCAGACGTCGAGGTTTGACACGGCGAGGGCGTTGTCCTCGATGAACTCCCTGCGCGGCTCGACCTGATCGCCCATCAGGGTGGTGAATATCTCGTCCGCCCGCACGGCATCCTCTATCCGAACCTGCATCAGCCGCCGGGTCTCCGGGTTCACCGTGGTGTCCCAGAGCTGATCCGGGTTCATCTCGCCGAGACCCTTGTAACGCTGCACGGACTGACCCCGACGCGCTTCTGCCATCAGCCAGGCCACCACCTCGCCGAGTCCCGCGACTTCGACCCGACGGTCCCCGCGCTGCACGTAGGCGCCTTCGCCGATCAGCCCCTGCAGCTGTTCGCCGAGCGATGCCATACGCCGGTACTCGGCGGATTCGAAGAATTCCTTCGGGATGTAGCGTGTCGTGGTGACGCCGTGCTGCGTGTGATGCACGGCGACGCGAATACCCTCTCCGCTCTCGTCGCCCCGCTCGAGCGTCGCCTCGTAACCGCCGCCGTTCAGGTCTCTGCCACCGGCGACCGGGCCTTTCGGCAGCGCTTCCGAAAGGGATCGGGTCCAGTTTTCCAATCGGTCAATATCTGCCAGGATCTCCGCATCCACCCGCGGAACTTCCAGCATCGCTCGCAACACGGTCTCGTTATAGCGACGCCCCAGGCGATCGATGATCGACTGGACGGTCATGTAGTCCCGTGACAGCGTCTCGAGCGCAGAGCCCGACATCGCCGGTGCCTCATCGTTGACGTGCAGTTCCGCGCCTTCCAGCGCCGACGTGAGCAGATACTCGGTGAGTTCCGCCTCGTCCTTGACGTAGACCTCCTGCTTGCCCCGCTTGATCTTGTAGAGCGGCGGCTGGGCGATGTAGATGTGTCCACGCTCGATCAACTCGGGCATCTGCCGATAGAAGAACGTCAGCAGCAGGGTGCGGATATGGGAACCGTCCACGTCCGCGTCCGTCATGATGATGATGCGATGGTAGCGAAGCTTGTCGGGATCGAAGTCGTCCCGACCGATGCCACAGCCCAGCGCAGTGATCAGAGTTCCCACTTCGGCCGAAGAAAGCATCTTATCGAAGCGTGCTTTCTCCACATTCAGGATTTTTCCCTTCAACGGGAGAATGGCCTGGGTCCGCCGGTCGCGTCCCTGCTTCGCCGAACCGCCGGCGGAATCACCCTCGACCAGGAACAGTTCCGACAGGGCCGGATCCTTTTCCTGGCAGTCCGCCAGCTTGCCGGGCAGTCCGGCGACGTCCAGCGCGCCCTTGCGCCGCGTCATCTCGCGGGCCTTCCTGGCAGCTTCCCTGGCACGGGCCGCGTCGAGGATTTTCGCGACGATGGCCTTGGCTTCCTGGGGATATTCCAGAAGGAAATCTTCCAGCGCCTCCGACATGGCGGACTCGACGATGCCCTTCACCTCCGACGAAACCAGCTTGTCCTTGGTCTGCGAGGAGAACTTGGGATCCGGGACCTTGACCGACAGCACGGCGGTCAGCCCTTCCCTTGCATCGTCGCCGGCCGGTGTGACCTTGTCTTTCCGACCCGCCATCTCCTTTTCGATATAGCTGTTCAGCGTGCGGGTCAGCGCGCTCCGGAAACCGGCGAGGTGGGTGCCGCCGTCGCGCTGCGGGATATTATTCGTATAGCAGAACATGTTTTCCTGATAGGCATCGTTCCACTGGAGTGCCGCCTCGACCGTCACACCATCGCGTTCCGTCTCGAAATGCACGACCGTGTCATGGATAGTCGTCTTGTTACGGTTGAGATGGGCCACGAAAGCCCGAATGCCGCCCTGGTATTCGAAGACGTCGTGCTGGTCCGTACGCTCATCGACCAGCTCGATATGGACTCCGGAGTTCAGGAAAGACAGCTCCCGCAGGCGTTTGGCCAGCACGTCGTAACTGAACTCGATGTTGGTAAAGATCTGGTCGCTCGGCCGGAAGCGGATCACCGTGCCGCTCTTGTCGGTCTGACCGATCACCTTCAGCGGTGCCACCGGCTCACCCATCCGGTATTCCTGATAGTAGATCTCGCCTGCACGGTAGATCGTCAGCGATAACTGTTCGGACAGGGCGTTCACCACGGACACGCCAACACCATGAAGGCCGCCAGAGACCTTGTAGGAATTGTCGTCGAACTTGCCGCCGGCGTGCAGCACCGTCATGATCACCTCGGCTGCCGACCGGCCCTCTTCCGGATGGATGTCCACCGGAATGCCGCGGCCGTCGTCGGTCACGGTCACCGATTCGTCGGCGTGGATCGTGACCGTGATGTTGCTGCAGTAGCCCGCGAGTGCTTCGTCGATACTGTTGTCGACGACCTCGAAAACCATGTGATGGAGACCGGTGCCGTCGTCGGTGTCTCCGATATACATGCCAGGCCGTTTGCGCACGGCCTCGAGGCCCTTTAAGACCTTGATATTACTAGAATCGTAACGGCTCTGATCGGCCATCTGATGCCCTCCGGGTCAAGCGGTTCATTATACCATCAACCGGACCGGGAAAGGCCTTTACGACCAGCCCGATAACGGGCACTTCAGCGTTCGGGGTCAGTTCGGAGAGATCGCCGCGTGTTCCACGTGGAACATGCGGCAGCCGACCGGCATAGCCAAGGCGTCCGCGGTCAACGCCGTCGCCAACAGCTGACTGTCTGTCGCCAGAATCCGTTCCATGAGCCGTCCCAGCGACTCCCGGTCGAGCTCCGCCGCAGGGTCGTCCACCAATAGAACCGGTGGATCCGTCAGTATCTCGGACAAGACCCGGGTCTGGGCCAGCACCAGAGCTGCCCCGAACAGCTTCTGCTGACCGCGGGAGACCTGTTGCCTTGCACCGCGTCCCCGAAAAACGAGTTTCAGATCGGCTCGGTGCGGACCCACAGTTGTCGTGCCCTGATCACGGTCCCGGTGCCATGCCGCGCCGATCGCCTCTTCGAAACTCCCCGCGTCCGTCCACCCCGGTCGGTACTCGCAAGAGATATCGGCCCTAAGGAGGAATCTTCCCAGCTCGGCGAAATGACCGGCCAGTGCCTCCACGTGGCGACGGCGGTGTGCATCAACGGCCTCCGCAGCCCCGATCAGCTCCGGTTCCCACGCGGCGACGGCCTTCGCCTCCGCGCCTGCGCGCAGGGCCGCGTTCCGCTGCCGCAACGCGCGACGGTATCGTCGCCAGGCGTCCAGGTAGCCATGTTCCACGTGGAACACACCGTAATCGAGAAAGCGCCGCCGCACATCAGGGCCATCGGAGACCAGGCGATGTATCTCCGGATCGATCACCTGGACCGCCAGCCTTTCCGCCAGGGCCGCCAGCCCGTCTGCCGGCCGGCGGTCGACCCGTATCTCCATGTGGCCCCTGCCGACCTCGACGCCCAGTCGGTGCTCACGATCGCCGGATCGCACCCGCGCCGAGATCAGGAATCGTGCGGCACCGTGTCGCACCAGCCCGTCGGTACGAGTACCCCGGAACGAGCGCCCCCGGCTCAAGAAACCAATGGCCTCGAGCACGCTCGTCTTTCCACTTCCGTTGGAACCCCAGAGGAGATTGCAGTCCTCCGCGAGCTCGAGCCGAGCATCGGCGATGCAGCGGAAGTCCGCTACGTTCACTCGCAGCAGGGTCACCGGGTTAGAATCCCGGCCAGTACTAAAGTCGCATGGGCATGACGACGAATTTGCTGTCGTCCCGGTCGAGATCCGTCACCAGACAGCTGCTGTTGCTGTCCGTCAGGCCGACTTTCACGGATTCCGACTCGACTGCCGAGAGCGCGTCGAGCAGGTAGTTGACGTTGAAGCCGATCTCGATGTCCTCGCCGCTATATTCGACTTCGAGTTCTTCCTCGGCCTCCTCCTGCTCCGGATTGTGCGCCTGTATCACCACGCCGCTATCCTTGATGTCCAGGCGGATGCCGCGATATTTCTCATTCGACAGGATCGCCGCCCGCTGCAGTGCATGGCGGAGCGATTCCCGATCCGCGGTGAGTACGTTCGGCGGGGATTTCGGTATGACACGGTCGTATTCGGGGAATCGACCATCGATCAACTTCGACGTGAAGCGGATCCCCTCCACCCGGACGCGGATGTGATTGGACCCGATCTCGATAGCTACCTCGACGCTCCCGTCCAAAAGCCGTTGCAGTTCAATGACTCCCTTTCTCGGGACGATGACCTGTTGCCCGGGCAATTCCTCCTCGGGCACGTCGACCTCGCATAGCGCGAGGCGATGACCGTCTGTCGCAACAGCGCGCAGATAATGTTCCCCTGTCTCCAGGAGCAGCCCGTTCAGGTAATACCGCACATCCTGCTGTGCCATCGCGAAGTGCGTCTTCTCCAGCAAGCGGTCAAGCGCCTCGCCGGGCAGGGAGAAACTCTGTGTCGCCTGAATGTCCTCGATCGTAGGGAATTCCGCCGCCGGCAGCGTGGACAGGCTGAACCGGCTACGACCAGCCTGTATCTGTACCCGCTCGCCTTTTAGCGCCACCGAGACGTTTACGCCCTCGGGCAGCGCTCGACAGATATCCAGGAGCTTGCGGCCCGGGATCGTGATTTCCCCTTCCGATGCGATATCTACGTCGGCGCTCGCGACCAGTTCAACTTCCAGATCGGTCGCCGTCACGTGCACCTGCTCCGCCCGGGCCACTACCAGGACGTTCGCCAGTATCGGCATCGTCTGTCGGCGTTCCACTACGCCGATGATCGCCTGCAGGGGCTTGAGCAGCGTCTCCCGGGAAGCACTGAACTTCATCGATTCCACCTGTTAGTAAATATTGAATATATAGAATTCTATTATCGTTATTAGCCCGGCACCGGACTGTGTATAACAATTAAAATATTAATTAAATCAATTACTTACGTAATATCAAACCGATCATAAGAACGTCTGTAACCTCATCGGTTCCTGTGCACGGTCTGTGGATAAAAACGCACCTGGAAATTACCAACAACTTATCCACATCATCCGGTCAGCGTTCTCAACAGGTTCAGGTAGTCCTCTTCGACCCGGTTTTCGGTCTCACGGAGCGCCTTGACGCGACGGCACGCATGCAGGACGGTGGTGTGATCCCGCCCGCCGAACGCATCCCCGATCTCGGGCAGGCTGTGGTTGGTGAGTTCCTTGGCCAGACTCATGGCGATCTGACGCGGTCGGGTAATCGAACGGCTGCGCCGCTTGGACAGCAGGTCCGCCACGCGGATCTTGAAATACTCCGCGACGGTCCTCTGGATGTTCTCTACCGTGACGAGCTTTTCCTGGAGTGCCAGCAGGTCGCGCAGGGCCTCCTTCGTGAAGTCCAGGTCGATCGGCCGGCCCGTGAAACGCGAGTTGGCGATGACACGGCGCAGCGCGCCTTCCAGTTCGCGGACGTTCGAACGGATGCGCTTCGCGATGAAGAAGGCGACCTCTTCCGGCAGCGCCACCCCGTCGGCCTGGGCCTTGCTCATGAGGATCGCCACCGAGGTTTCCAGTTCCGGCGGTTCGATGGAGACGGTCAGTCCCCAGCCGAAGCGGGACTTCAGGCGCTCCTCGAGTCCGTTGACTTCCTTCGGATACCGGTCGCAGGTCAGGATGATCTGACGCTGGCCCTCCAGCAGCGCGTTGAACGTGTGGAAGAACTCCTCCTGGGATCGTTCCTTGCCGGCAAAGAACTGGATATCGTCGATCAGCAAGGCATCCAGAGACCGGTAGGCGCGTTTGAAATCGCTGATGGTATTGTGCTGCAGCCCTTTCACCATGTCGCCGACGAAGCGCTCCGAGTGGACGTAACAGACGCGGGCTGCGGGATTCCGCGCAAGGATCATGTTGCCGACCGAGTGCATCAGGTGTGTCTTGCCGAGACCGACACCGCCGTAGATGAACAGTGGATTGTACGCGCGGCCGGGGTTCTCACCGACCTGGGACGCGGCAGCGCGCGCCAGCTGGTTACTCTTGCCTTCGACGAAGTTCTCGAAGGTGAATTCCGGGTTCAGCCGGCTGTCTATCGGGCTCGGTCGCGGCTGTGCGGTGGGGGTCTTCACAGTGGCCGCTGCCGGCGGGGCTTCGCGGGATCCGACCTCGATGATGACCGTCGTGTCCGCGTCCGCCGTGGTGACGACCTCACTGATCCGCTCCAGGAAGTGCTGGCGCAGCCACTGGACCACGAACTGGTTCGGCGCCAGCAGACGCAGTACGTCGCCCTGCTCGACGGCCTGCAAGGGTCGGATCCACGTATTGAACTGTTGTTCCGGCAGCTCCGATCGCAGCTGGCTGACGCAACGGTTCCAGAGCGTGGTGTCAGTCTGCAACGAAGTCCCCGGGTGTCTGCTGGTTGTTGTGGCGGATGTCCCGATCGACCGATGTGGTGGCGCGGCGAACGGCGGGCGGACCATCAAGTCTATACCGCAAGGCTGGTGCTAATCCAGCAGGTCCGACGGCGCCGATCACGGCATCCCGATTTGACACGGCATCGGCTCGTGCGTACCCTTTCCGGCCCCTTACGAGGGGTCGCTTGCACACCGGGAACAAAGACCATGAAACGCACTTATCAGCCGAGCAGAATCAAGAAGAAACGGACTCACGGATTCCGTGCCCGGATGGCGACCAAGGGCGGCCGGCTGGTGCTGAAACGCCGTCGCGCGAAAGGCCGGGCCCGGTTGACGCCCTGAGTTCGGGCGCCGGCTCGTCGGACCCGCCCGCCGGACAGCCACGCCGGCGATTCCCTCGCAGAACCAGGCTTACCGCCAGCGAGGATTTCTCCCGAGTCTTCAGACGCTGTATCCGCAGTGCCGACCGCTATTTCACCGTGCTCGCCCATTTCTCAGCCGACCGCCGGCCGCCGAGGCCGGCAATCAAACTTTGACCCACAGCCTGGAAACTCACTGGCGCCGCCTGCGGGCCCGGCGCCCCGGAGAGCGATGACGAGCGCGCCGGCTCCTGCCCGGCCGCTGTGACGAGCGCCAATGGAAAATCAACGTCTCTTCATCTGGGCTCTGTTCGGGCTCCTGCTGTTCATGACCTGGACCACCTGGCAGCAGGACTATGGCGTGCCACCGGAGTCGTCGCCGCCCGAGACCCCCGTCGGTGCGGAGCAAGCGCGTACCGCCAACGATGGCCTGGCTGCCGACCTGCCCGAAATCGATGACGTGCCGTCAGCTCAGGCACCCGCCGGCCGGGAGGTCGACGCGCCGGCCGCGGCGGATGCCGTGTCGTCGGGCGAGCGGCGTATCCGCGTCGTCACGGACGTCCTGGAGATCCTCATCTCGAGCCGCGGTGGCGACATCGTCTCGGCCGTCACGCTGCAGTACCCGCGGGAGAAGGATCGGCCCGACGATCTGGTCCAGGTCCTCAACCCCTCGCCCTCGGAACTGGCCGTCTTCCGAACGGGCCTGCGCGCGGTGTCCGACGACGGGGCGGGAGAAGAGCCGAATCACCGGGCCACCTTCACCGCCGAGCGTTCCGAATACCGGCTCGGCGAAGGTGAGGACGTCCTGGAAGTGCCACTCACGTGGGAGCGGCCGGACGGTCTGAGGGTCACCAAGTCGTACCGCTTCGAGCGGGGCAGCTACATCATCCCGATGGAGCAGCGTGTCGAGAACGGCACCGGTACGCCCTGGACCGCCGCCCCCTATGCTCAGATCGCGCATCGCATGCACTCGCAGAAGCGATCGATGTTCGACGTCGCCACTTATTCCTTCGACGGCCCGGTACTCTACAACGGCAGTAAATACGAAAAGATCCAGCCCGACGATCTGCGTGAAGACGGGCCGGTGCAGGCACGGGCAGAGGACGGCTGGCTGGCTTCCATCGAACACCATTTTCTGTCGGCGATCGTGCCTCCGCCGGCCACGGAATACCGCTACGACTTCAGCGCGCGGGGCGAGAATTTCCTGGCGAGTACGATTGGTCCCGCCTACAGCTTCGCCCCCGGTGAAACCACCAGCCTGGGCATGACGTTGTTCGTCGGGCCCAAGATCCAGGATCAGCTCGCCCAGGTCGCCGATACGCTGAAGCTCACGGTGGACTATGGCTTCCTGACCATACTCTCGCAGCCACTGTTCTGGCTGCTGGACAAGGTGCACGACCTGGTCGGTAACTGGGGCTGGGCGATCATCATCGTGACGCTGCTGATCAAGCTCGTGTTCTACAAGCTCACGGAGACCAGCGGCCGCTCCATGGCGAAGATGCGCAAGCTGCAGCCGCGCCTGAAAGCGATACAGGAGCGTTACAAGGACGACCGCCAGAAACTGTCCCAGGCGATGATGGAGCTGTATAAACGGGAGAAGGTCAATCCGGCCGCCGGTTGTCTGCCGATTCTCGTCCAGATGCCTTTCTTCCTCGCCTTCTACTGGGTGCTGCTGGAGAGCGTCGAGATGCGCCAGGCCCCGTTCATGCTCTGGATCCAGGATCTGTCCTCCCGGGATCCGTATTTCATACTGCCGATACTGATGGGCGCGGCCATGTTCGGCCAGCAGAAGCTGAACCCGGCGCCGCCCGACCCCGTCCAGGCGAAAGTGATGAGCATCCTGCCCATCGTCTTCACCGTCTTCTTCGCCTTCTTCCCGGCAGGGCTCGTCCTGTACTGGCTGACCAACACACTCCTGTCGATCGCACAGCAGTGGCAGGTCAACCGGGTCGTGGAGGCAGAGGACCGGAAGTCGCGGCAGCCGAAGTCCAAAGGGAAAGGCGCCGGACGTAAAGACGGCGACTGACGGTCGGGACCGTCACTTCAGCCGTGTCTGCACGTGGACGTCCCCGTGCAGCGTCTTGTGCACGGGGCAGCGGTCGGCGATCTGCAATATCCGCTGCCGCTGCTCGTCCGTCAGATCACCCTCGACGCTCAGTTCGCGACGGAAGTGGTCGATCTTGCCGTCTTCCTGCTCGCAGTCCTCGCAGTCCTTCGCGTGTATCTTGTCGTGTCGGACGCTGACGGTCACTGAATCCACCGGCAGCTTCTTGTGATCGGCATACATGCGGATGGTCATGCTGGTGCATGTGGCCAGCGCACCGCTCAGGAGATCGTAGGGAGTGGGACCCATGTCGGTGCCGCCGTAGTCCTCGGGCTCATCCGCGATCAGCGTGTGACCGGACAGACTCACGTCGCTGCGGAACCCGGAGGCGCCGGTGCGGGAGACCGCAACGCCGGGATCGGCGTCGAGCTGCAGGACCGCCCGGTCGATGTCGAGGTACTTCGCCGCCCAGGCCGCGAGCACCCGTCCGGCGTAGCGCGAGTCCGTCCCGGAAGTGAGTGCAGGATCAGGAGCGGCCGGCGCAGTTCGCCGACCGCTTTTGGCAGGTCGTGACTGCCCAGATCGTCGAGGAACTGCTTGCGAATGCGAAACGTGCGCCCGCCCAGATCCACCTCTGCTTCCCCTTCCTCGCGAATTCTCTCCCTGTCATCGGCGAACAGCCTCGCCACGTGCTCCGGGTCCGCCGGCGATCCGATGGTGGCGACCGCTCTCACGGTCTCCAGTTCGGCGGCCGCCTGCAGGACCGCCGTGCCACCCAGGCTGTGGCCCACCAGCAGGCGGGGGCTCTCGTACTCCTCGCCGAGGTAGCGCACGGCGGCCAGCAGATCCGAGACGTTGCTCGAGAAATTTGTCTCCGCGAAATCGCCCTCGCTCTGTCCCAGCCCGGTAAAATCGAAGCGCATGACGGCGTAGCCGTGGTCGGCCAGCACGCGGGCGATGTTCACTGCCGCCTTCGCATGTTTCGTGCAGGTGAAGCAGTGGGCGAACAGCGCCCATGCCCGGGGCCGCCCGGCGGGCTCGTCGATGAGTCCGGTGAGTGTGTCGCCGTCGTCGTTGCGGAATTGCACACTGCGGGTCTTCATGCCAACGCTCCTTTCTTCAACTGACAGTGTGATGCGGGGCCAGAGTTCTCCATGATCCCCGAGGATGACACCATTGTGGCACTGGCGACACCGCCCGGCCGGGGCGGTGTCGGCATCGTGCGTGTCTCCGGCCCGGCGGTGCCGCGGATGCTGCAGGCGCTGTTCGGCGTCGTGCCGGCGCCGCGCCGGGCCCGCTTCGTGCATCTCGATGAGGCCGACGGGACACCCATCGATCACGGGCTCCTGCTGTACTTCGCGGCTCCCCGTTCCTTCACCGGCGAACACGTCTTCGAGTTTCAGGGCCACGGCGGGCCCGTCGTGATGCAGCTCGCCATCGAGCGTTTCATGGGACTCGGCGCCCGGCTGGCGGAGCCCGGCGAATTCTCCCGGCGCGCCTTCCTGAACGATCGCCTCGA
>JARRPZ010000083.1:0-12502 GCA_037382365.1 Gammaproteobacteria bacterium | reverse complement strand
TCGCCTCGACAGCCTCGGGGGTGAACAGTCATGAGCACGAAACTGACCGTGAACGGCAAGTCCGTGGAACTGGAAGTACCGGCCGAGATGCCGCTGCTGTGGGCATTGCGGGACCGGGTGGGCCTGACCGGCACCAAGTATGGCTGCGGCATCTCACAGTGCGGCGCCTGCGTCGTGTATGTTGATGGCGAAGCGCGTCGCTCCTGCGTGACCCCCGTGGGCAGCATCGCGGGTTCCAGCGTTACGACGATCGAGGGCGTCGAGGGACCGGAAGCGGAAGCCGTTCGCAAGGCCTGGCAGGCGATCGACGTGCCTCAGTGCGGCTACTGCCAGTCCGGCCAGATCATGTCGGCGATCGATCTCCTTAAGAAGAACCCGAAGCCGAGCGATGCCGATATCGACGATGCCATGGACGGTAATCTCTGCCGCTGCGCGACCTACGTGCGGATCAGGCGGGCGATCAAGGACGCTTCGAAGGCTCTCGGCTGAGACTGATCTCCGTTCTCACGACTCGATACGGCACGAGGCGGGCGCGGGAGGCGGCCCGGCATCGCCGACGATGCCGGGCAGCGCCGCGCTTTCCTAGAAGTCGAAATTGTGCCGGAAGACCACCTGATACTGCCGTCCGAAGGGGCTATGGATCCGGGCGTCGAAGTTCAGGTCCTGGTCGGCGAACGGTGGATCCTCGTCGGTCAGGTTCGTCACATTGACATGCAGCGAGGTCCGCTGATTGCTGAACAGGTACGTGTAATACAGATCGAACGTCGTCCATGAATCGATGACGTCATTGAAGAGTCGATCCACCGTCTTGTCATCCTCATACTCGTCGATGTGCCGCATTACGGCGCGCGCCGTGTGATTGCTGCCGAAACTCCAGTCGACGTAGGCGTTCGCGCGCCATTGCGGCAGTGAGGTCGCGATGTTCTGTTCGTTGCGGCTGCCGACGGCATCGATGGTTACATCGGTGACTTCACCATCGACGACGCCCGGGATCCCGCCGATCTCGTACTCGAACATGTAGCTGTAATCCAGTCCGAGGGTGAAGAAGCCCAGCGAGTCCGTATCGATACCGTAACTCGCACTCAAATCCACACCGCTCGTCTTCACGGTGGGGGCGTTGATGAATCGGGATATGACCTTGCTGATCTCGCCGCTGTGCTGCAGGTTGTCGTCCGGGTCCTCGCCGGGCAGCGGATTACGCAGGATGTCCGGATCCCGGCAGTCCGGCGTGCGAGCGTTGCACAGCGTATTCTCGATGGTGACCTTGGTCTGTGCATTCTCGGCGGCGATCAGGTCCTCGAAGTCGATGTTCCAGTAGTCGAGGGTCATGTTGAAGTTGCCGAGATTAGTGACGATCAGACCGATATTGAAGGTCGTCGCCGTCTCCGGGTCGAGGGACGGGTTTCCCACGGTTTCCGCTGCCTTGTAACCGGTGCTCGGGGTACCACCCCCGACCGGAACGTCGACAAACGGTATCAGAGCCGTCTCGCGGTTGAAGCGCTGGTGCAATGACGGCCCGCGGAATGTCGTGCTCGCGGACGCACGCAGTGCGAGCGTATCCGTGGCCTGCCAGAGCAGGGCGAGTTTCGGATCGACCGTATCGCCGATCTCGCTTCCGTAGTCCTCGTAACGCAGGGCGGCCTGCGCCTCGAGGCGATCGGTGATCGGTATGGCCAGTTCGCCGAACACGGCAAAAATGTCCTGCGACTCGTCGATCTGGGTGCCGCCGCCCACGAAGATGAAATTATCCGGAATGGTGGCTTCTTCGTTCCGCTTCACTTCCAGCCCTTCATCACGGTACTGGACACCGAAGGCGCCCTGTACCGTCCCGCTGCCCATTTCCCACAGGTCCCGGCTGACAACCGCGTCGATCACCAGTAGATCGGCCGTCTGGTCGAGGTCGTTGGAACTGCGCATGAAATTTTCGACCGCGGGGTCATTGGCCAGCGCCGGGTCCGTGAACCGTGTGCTGAACGGGTTGAACCACTGGCAGTTGCCCACACCCGGTGTGCCGTTGACGGTGTCGCAGTTCGGTCCACCGAGACCGTCCAGGGCATCCGAGAAACGCTGCTGCAGGACCGTGGGACTGGATTCCAGTACGTTGTTCGAACTGTAGCTGATCGACGTGTCATATTCCCAGGCATCGCCGAGCGTGCCGCGCAGGCCGCCCACGAAGCGGTAGGTCTCGTAATCGCGGAAAGACGGCTCCGTCGGAAAGTTCTGTCCGAAAGGCCGGCCCAGGTAGATACCATCCACACCAAGGAAGTTACCGGGGTTCTCGGCAGGGATGACCTCGAAGCGCAGGACGGGGAACGACGGCGAGTTGCCGATGTCGCTGACGTCCACGCGATAATAGGCCGCCTCCGCGTAGAGGGTGCTGTCGGCGCCGATCTCCGTTTCCAGGGTCGACCAGAGATTGATCTTCTTCTGGTCGTCCTCCAGGTTGTAATGTTGCACGAAGGTGTAGCCGCAACGGCCGAATTCGGGCGGATAACCGAGATCGGTCGTGCCGCCGAGTATATTGAAGGGGACGCCGTTGTTGGCCTCGCACGTGGGGTCGATATTCGGTGCGCCTCCGCTGATGAGTGCCTGGGCGACAGGTGCCAGGGCGCCGAAAGAACCGATGTAGCTGGTCAGGTTGGCCACCTGAGCCGCATCGGTGAAATCCGGCGTGAGGATCAGTGCCCCCGGCGCGGCCAGGGTCGAGACACCCCGGTTGGCCTCGAATTGCGGCGTCGTCCAGTCCACTTCATCGCCGGCCAGTTGCTCCACGTCGGTATATGCACCGGCGACGACCAGGTTGGTCGAATCATTGGACCAGCCCCAGAGGGCACTCACATCCCAGGTCGCCTGACTGGCGGATTCCGTTCGGTCCCGATAGCTCGTCTGTATCTCCAGACCCTCGAAGTCCTTTCGTGTGAGGAAATTCACTACACCGGCAATGGCATCCGAGCCGTAGGTGGCGGCCGCGCCGTCCTTCAGTATCTCGATGCGGTCGATGACGATACTCGGGATCAGGTTGATATCGACGAACGAGGCGAACGAACCGCCACTGGCGGAAGTCGCATGGATCGTCTGCCGCTTGCCGTTGAACAGCACGAGAGTCTTGTCCAGACCCAGGCCGCGCAGGTTGATATTGGACGTGCCGGTGTTGCGATTCTGCCCGCCCAGTGCATTCGAACGGTTCTCCGAGCCGGTATTTATCACCAGGTTATTGACGAGCTCCGTTGTCGTCGGTGCACCGAGCGTTTCCAATTCCTGCCGGTCGAGTACGCTCACCGGCAGGGCGCCCGTCGTCTTCGATCTCTTGATATAGGTGCCGGTTACGATCACCTCTTCGATAATATCCTCGGAGGTCTGGCTCTGCGCGTGAGCCGGTACGTTTGATAGCGACAACAGCACCCCGGCGATTGCCACCCGAAACGCAGCGGATGCATCGGTAAACAATGTCATGATTTCCCCCTCATGCCTGATTTGGACGATCGGCGCGCTGGCGTTCCACGCACCGATCTGCCGTTTAACTTTACTGAATTGCGTTATCCGAGGGAAATCATTCGACTGAGGCGGATTTTTCGGTCGCCGTCCATACCGTCCCGCCTTTCTTGCTCGTCTCAAGCACCTGCATGGCGAGCAGGCTGGTGAAGTCGATTGCCAGAGGATTGCGATCGACGATCACGAAATCGGCGAGGAACCGATCGATCGCCTCGTCGCCGACCCCGATGGTGAGACCGTCCCGACCGGATCGACGGACTGGTCCCGATCGGACTGACAGCCGGCGGAAATCAGCAGGGCAGCCGCCAGTGTGAGCATCTGGCGAGGGGCGATGACGTCAGGGGATCTTGCAGGCATCGGGCACTCTCATCCGTTGTCGTCGGGACTGCGGAAGCAGAATAATTCAACTCCCCCGAGGTCACGCCGAGGGCCGCTCACGGTCCTCGGATTTCACATAAGAACAGTAATTTACGTCTCATCGATCCGGCTGCGATCGATCTGCGAACGGGGTCACAGATTGCGCTGTGGGATTCATCAACACTGCGGCCCTGAACGTGGACCGGCCGAAAGTGGAGTCCGATCCGGTCCGGGGCGAACCGATCCCTACAGCTACTACGGGTGCGTGATCATGTACCACATCATTCGAACCGCTCTTCTGGGCTTCATTATGTGCACAGCAGCAGCGGTACATGCCGGCAGCGACATGTCGGGCGAGCAGATGAGGAGCCTCGACGAGCAGGTCCAGGAGATCAAGTCCGACGTACTGGACATCGCCGCGGAACTCGGTCGCCTGGAAGAACGTCTGCTCTACCCGTCGAACACCCAGGTCGCTCTGTTCGTGGAACTGGAAGACGGTGACGCACTGCGACTGGATGCGGTGCAGGTCGAGATCAACGGCGAACTCGTCGCGCATTACATCTACAGCTTCAAGGAGCTGGAGGCACTCCAGGGCGGAGGTGTGCAGCGGCTGTACACCGGCAATATCCCGACCGGTGAGCACCGGCTCGACGTGAGCTACAGCGGCAAGCTGAAGAGCGGTCGCGAGGTGAGCGGATCGGAGCAGTTTGCATTCGTGAAGGACGTCGAGCCCAAGATGATCGGCATCACGCTGGCCGGTTCGGGTAACGGGGCTATCTCGCTGGGAGACTGGTAGTCGTGCGTCGCCCGTCACTCCTGCTGGCCGGTCTCGCGGCAGCCACGCTGATGGCATCGCCGTCGAGCCGGAGTGATGCGCTGAAGGATCTGTATTTCGGCGAGGCCCTGTATCACGCGGCCATGGGCCACTACTTCGACGCACTGCAGCGCCTGGACACGGAGCTAGGCCAGCACTACGACCTCGACGAGCCGGATCTCGATTCGCTGCATTACCACATCGACGCCGCCGAATTCTCGGTCGGGGATTTCGAGCTCCGCTATCGCATGCACCATCGCGCCGGTCGCGCGATCCGGGCCGTCCTGGAAGGAGACGTCGAGGAGCCGGTCCGCAACGAGGCTGCCTTCCGACTGGCACGCATCCACTTCCAGAAAGGTCAGATGCCCGAGGCGCTGGAGGCGCTCGATCGTATGGAAGGCGAGATCCCGCCCGCCATCCGGGACGACGTCGAATTTCTGCGGGCGAATGTCTACCTGGCCACCGGGCGGCCGGCTGACGCCGTGCCGGTACTGAAAAGCCTGGCGGATGCGGAGGGGCTGGAGGCATTCGTCGCCTACAACCTCGGTATCGCTTTCCTCCAGGACGGGCAGAAGGAAGCCGCCGTCGCCCAGCTCGAGCGGGCGGGACGCGTCCGCGTATCGGACGGGTCGAGTATCGCGATCCGCGACAAGGCGAATCTCGTGCTCGGGACGATGCTCCTCGAGGACGAGCGCAACGAGGAGGCCCGGGTCTATCTGGACCGGGTGAGCCTCGACGGCCCGTTCTCCAACCAGGCGTTGCTGAGCGCCGGCTGGGCGGCGACCCGGGCGGAGCAATTCGAGCGGGCCGTCGTTCCCTGGTCCCTGCTGGCTGCCCGGGAGCCGACCGATCCGGCGACCCAGGAAGCGATGCTGGCGCTGCCTTATGCCTACGGCAAGCTGTCGGTACACGGTCGGGCGGCCGAATACTACGGCCGTGCGCTGGATACCTACGGCGCGGAATTGCGCAAGCTCGATGCCTCGATCCTCAGTATCCGCGAAGGCCGATTCCTCGAAGCACTCGTGCGCGAAGAGATTCGTAAGGACAAGGACTGGGTCATCCGGCTGCGTTCGCTGCCCGAGTCGCCCGAGACGTACTACCTGATGGAACTCATGGCCTCTCATGACTTCCAGACCGGGCTCGAGAACTACCTGGACCTGGCGGATCTGCGTCGCAAGCTCCGAGAGTGGCGTACCGGCTTCGACGCCTACGACGAGATGGTGTCCATCCGGCGGGCACACTACGAACCGCTGCTGCCGGGTGTCGACACCGAATTCCGGCAGCTCGATTCGCGCATGCGTCTGCGACTGGAACAACACGAACGACTGCGGAAGCGCTTGCAGGCCATGCTGACGGCGCCGCGGCCGGATTTCCTCGCGACCCGCGAGGAACGCCGCATGCTGACCACGCTCGAGAGCATCGGTGAGCAGCTGGATCAGCGGGGTGTGCCCGCCGACGATCCGCAACGCAGGCGCGTGGAGCGCCTCCAGGGCCGGTTGCTGTGGGCGCTTCGCACCGAATACCACGACCGACTGGACGCCTTCCATCGCCATCTGGAAGAGCTCGACAACGCGATCGTGGCACTGGAGACCCGTTACCGGCAGTTCGTGCGCGTGCGTCAGGCCGCCTCTCACAGCTTCGAGGGCTACGACCGGCCGCTCGTCCGATTGCGAACCCGTGTGGACGAATCGATCAGCCGTCTGGACCGGCTCATGGCGCGGCAGGGACGGCTGCTGGAGATCGTCGCCATCGACGAATTGGTGGTGCGGCGGGACCGGCTGGAGAAATTCCAGGACGACGCCCGCTATGCACTGGCCGACAGCTATGACCGGGCGACGCAACTGCAGGCACGGAGGGACGCAGAATGAGGATGACAAGCGGTCTCGTCGTGATCACGCTCGCCGGGCTGGCCGGTTGCGCGAGCGTGCAGGACAGGGACACGCTGGCGGATCTGCGGACCGTCGAGCCGGAACTGGACGACGTGCAGGTTGCAGACAGCCTGGAACGTGCCGAGCAGAGTTACCGACGATATCTGGAGGAGACGCCGTCCACAGCGATGACGCCCGAGGCGATGCGGCGTCTCGCGGATCTGCAGATCGAGCAGGAATTCGGCGTGATCGGTTCCGGGGAACTCGTCGAGGTATCGGCGGAGCAGGCCATGGAGCCACCGGTCCGGGCGGCAAGGCCGCAGGGGCCGTCCGGCGACGATAACGGCCAGGCCGCTGAAGGCCTCCGTGTCGCTGAATACTCCGAGAGTCGGGAGGAGTTCGAGCAGCGTGCTTCGGCCGAGTTCCGGCTGGATGGTGCCGATGCAGGGACGACGACGGCGCTGCCCGAAGGCATGGACGAAACCGCCCTGGCCGGCCCGCTGGAGGCGATCCGCACCTACCAGCAGATACTCGACGAATATCCCGACTACGAGCGCAACGACCAGGTGCTCTACCAGATGTCTCGCGCCTACGACGAACTCGGTCGCAGCGACGACGCGATGGAAGTCATGCAGCGCTTCGTCACCGCCTATCCGGATTCGCGTTACATAGACGAGGTCTATTTCCGGCGCGGCGAGTACTTCTTCGTGCGCAAACAGTATCTGGACGCGGAGGCCTCCTACGGGTCGATCATCAACATGGGCGAGGGTTCTCCGTATTACGAACTCGCGCTCTATAAACTGGGCTGGACTTTCTACAAGCAGTCCCTGTTCGAGGAAGCGCTGCACCGCTACATGGCGATGCTCGACCACCGGCTGTCAAACGGCTATGACTTCGATCTGGCCTTCGACGACGAGAAGGGCGACGACGATCATCGCATCGCCGACACATTCCGTGTCATCAGTCTCAGCTTCTCGAATCTGGGTGGTCCGGAAGTCATCGACGAATATTTCGCCGACTACGGTACGCGCAGCTACGGCGACCGGATCTACAGCAATCTCGGGGAATTCTATCTGGAGAAGCTGCGTTACCAGGACGCGGCGGCCGTGTACGGCTCGTTCATCGAGCTGAATCCCTATCATCGCGTTGCGCCGCATTTCAGCATGCGTGTCGTGGAGATCTATGGTGAAGGAGAATTCCCGCGCCTGGTCGTGGAAGCGAAGAAAGAGTTCGCGGAGCGCTATTCGCTGCAGGCGGATTACTGGCAGCGCTACGACCCCCGCGAGTCGCCGGAGGTCATGGGATTCCTGAAGACGAATCTGAAGGACCTCGCCAACCACTATCATGCGCTCTACCAGCAGGAAGATCTGGTGGACGATCAGCCGGAGAATTACCGCGAGGCACTGACCTGGTATCGGCAATTCCTGTCGTCCTTCCCTGAAGATGACGACTCGCCGCCCATCAACTACCAGCTGGCGGACCTGCTGCTGGAGAATGAGGACTTCGCCCGGGCCGCGGTCGAATACGAGCGCACGGCATACGAGTATCCGGCACACGAGAAGTCCGCCGCTGCGGGTTATGCCGCCGTGTACGCGCACCGACAGGACCTGGAGCGCGCATCGGGGGCCGATCGGATTGCGGCGAAATCCCGCACGGTGGAGAGTTCGCTGCGCTTCGCGGACACATTCCCGGATCACGAGAAGTCGCCCACGGTGCTGGGCGCCGCCGCAGACGATCTCTATGCGATGGAGGACTACGAGCGGGCCATCGTGGCCGGTCAGACCGTCATCGAGCGTTACCCGGACAGCGAACAATCACTGCGCCGTTCCGCGTGGATCGTGGTGGCACATTCCTCCATGGACATCAACGAGTTCGCGCAGGCCGAGAACGCCTATGCCCGGGTGCTCGAACTGACCGGCCAGGAAGACGAGTCACGACCGGCACTCATCGACGGCCTGGCGGCCGCGATCTACAAGCAGGGTGAACAGGCGAATCTGCTGGAAGACTACCGCGCGGCAGCGGATCACTTCCTGCGCGTGAAGGCCGTGGCCCCGACCTCCACCATCCGCACTGCTGCCGAATACGACGCTGCTGCGGCTCTGGTGAAGCTGGAGGACTGGACGAGTGCGGCAGGCGTACTCGAGGAATTCCGGGTTTCCCATGCGGAGCACGAACTCGCCGACGACGCCACCAAGCAGCTCGCCCTGATCTACCGCGAAGACGGTCAGCTGGGCCGCTCGGCGGCCGAGCATGTGCGGATCGCCGACGAGACCGGGGATCCGGAACTCGCGCGTGACGCGTTACTCGTCGGCGCCGATCTCTACGAGGAGGCGGGGCAGCTCGACAGTGCCCTCGGCGTGTACGAGCGTTACGTCGCCGATTACCCGGATCCGCTGGACGTGGCGCTCGAGACGCGTAACCGGATCGCCGAGATCTATCGGGACAAGGGCGACCTCTTCCGCTACCACGAAGAGTTGCGCGAGATCGTCGCGCGGGATGCCGAAGGGGGTGATGCACGGACCGAACGCACCCGCTACCTCGCAGCCAGGGGCGGGCTCGTGCTGGCGGAACTCACATTCGAGAGTTTCGCGGCCCTCGAGCTGGTACAGCCCTTCGAACAGAGCCTGGCAAACAAGCAGGCACGGATGGATGACGCGATGGCGGAGTTCGAGGCGCTGGTCGCCTACGAAGTCGCGGAGGTGACGGCGGCCGCGACGTTCTACATCGCGGAGATCTACTACGAGTTCAGCGACGCCATCGTGAACTCCGAGCGCCCGACGAATCTCTCCGCATCGGAACTCGCCGACTACGAGATGGTGCTCGAGGAGGAAGCCTACGCGTTCGAGGAGCAGGCCATCGAGATACACGAGGAGAACTTCGAACTCCTTGCAATGGGTGTGTACAACGACTGGGTCCAGCAGAGCCTGGATCAGCTCGCGGTGCTGATGCCGGGCCGCTATGCGAAGAACGAGATCTCCAGCGGCTTTCTGGGCTCCATCGACGTCTATGCCTACCGCATGCCGATAGCGCCCGAGTTGCCCGAGCAACCGGGCCTCGAGGCCCCGGGCGAAGGGCTCGAGCTGCCCGAGGCCGAAGTCCAGGTTACCCGCGTGTCACCGGAGCGCTGAGTCGCTCGTCAGGAAATCATCATGTCATCGATGCCCTGCATTCGTCATTCCCTCCCGTTCACGCTGCTGGTCGCGGTACTGACACTCGCCGGATGCGCCTCGGCGCCGAGCGAGCGGCGCACACCCGTGCGTCTGGAGATCCAGGAGGACGTCGGTTTCACGATCACCGAAGAGGCGCGGATCAATGCAGTGGTGAGGGACGAGTACCAGACAGCGCTGGATCTGCTCGAGAACGAGCGGGAGGAGCAGGGGATCGCCTTGCTGCGCCAGGTGGCGGACCAGGCGCCGTCGCTGAGCGCGCCACGCATCGATCTCGGCATCGCCTACCACCGTCTCGGTGATCTGGAGGCCGCCGAGGAGGAGCTGCTGGTCGCGCGCGAATTGAACCCGGACCACCCGATCGTGCACAACGAACTCGGCATCATCTATCGGAAGACCGGACGCTTCGCCGAGGCGCGTGACAGCTACGAACAGGCACTGGCGATCTATCCCGGATTCCACTATGCGCGACGTAACCTGGCCGTGCTCTGTGACCTGTACCTGGCCGACCCGGAATGCGCGCTGGAGAACTACGAGGCCTACATGACGACCGTCGTCGAAGACGAGGAGGCCGCCATGTGGATCGCCGATCTCCACAATCGCACGCAGGCACCGGAGGAATAGCATGCACTGGAACAAGGCGCTCATGGCGCTACTGCTGCTCGGCGTCTGGTCGTCCGCGGGCGCGCAGGAGGCGGTCCCGACCGCTGCACCGGCGGCGGACGAGGAGTCCGTCCCGGGTGAGGACTCGACGGCGGCGACGGGAGACGGAGACGAGGCGACGGCAGGTGGTGAGGAGCAGGTCGCGGGGACATCGCCCGACACTCCCCGGACGATGTCCGGTATGTCGATCCTGGGTAACGAGGAGGCGCCGAAGTCGCTGGTGATCGTGCCGTGGAAGAGTTCCCGGCTGGGTGACGATCCGTCGCTGACGGATTCGCTGGATGACCGCGCCAGGCCGGTCGATCGGGAAGTATTCGAGCGGGAGTTGCGCTACTACGGCATTCGTGCCGGTGACGGGCCACGCGATGATTCCTGAACGTGCGCTGGATCACATCCGTACGGGTGACGTGGTTCTACCCTAGCAGGCTCATCGTTATCGATGTCAGACAGTTCTGTGAGATGAGGAAAAGGTGATGGATATTTTCTATTCGATCGTAGGTTTCTTCGCGTCGGGCGGGGCCTTCATGTACCCGATACTGATCGTATTCGCGGTGGGTGCCGCCATCGCGGTCGAGCGCTACATCACACTGGATCGCGTTACGCGCAAGAACCAGCGCGTCTGGAACGAGGTGCAGCCGCTGCTAGCCAAGGGAGAATTCGACAAGGCCCGGGAAGTAACCGCCAGGGACGAGTCCACCGTCGCCCAGGTGCTGAACATGGGTCTCTCGCTCCAGGGCGCCGTGCGCCGGCGCGAGGACATCGAGATCGCCATGGAAGAGAACATGATGGAGATCGTACCGCGTCTCGAGAAGCGCACGGCCTATGTGGCACTCGCCTCGAGCATCGCGACCCTGCTGGGCCTTCTCGGCACCATCATGGGCCTGATCCAGGCGTTCACCGCCGTGGCCAACGCCAACCCGGCGGAGAAGGCAGATCTCCTGTCCGCGAGCATCTTGGTGGCAATGAACACGACCGCCTTCGGTCTCATGGTCGCCATCCCGCTGCTGATCACCAGAAAACGGCACCATTACAGGCGACGCACCAAGGAGACACCAGAACTGGATGTCACCACCTTCCTCAATCTCATGGTGGTCCTGGTGCCGTTTCTCCTGATTACGGCGGTGTTCAGCCGGCTGACCATCGTGGAGCTGGACCTGCCTTCCTCTTCCGGAGGCGCCACGACGGAACAGCCGAATTTCCGACTGGAGGTAATCGTGCGCCAGGACGGCTTCGAACTCACCAATGGCAATTCGGTGATCGCGGCGATCCCGAAGGTCGAGGAGGAATACGACTTCGAGACGCTCTCCGACTACGTGGTCTCGCTGAAGCAGCAGTACGGGAGCCAGAACGCGGCGTCCGTCCTGCTCGAGCCGATGATCCCCTATGACTATCTCATCCAGGTGATGGACGTGGTCAGGAGCAAGCCCGTGGAGAGTGATGACGGAGAGGAGTTCCAGCTGGTCGCCCTGTTCCCGGAGATATCGGTGGGAGAGGCGCCATGAGGAATTCACGCCGCATCGAGCGCATGTCGCGCAACCGGACGAAGGTGACCAAGATGAATCTCACGTCCCTGATGGACGTGTTCACCATCCTCGTCTTCTTCCTGCTGGTGAACTCGGGGTCCGTCGAGGTCATGGAAGCGCCGAAACAGGTCGCGTTGCCGGAGTCCGTCGTGGAGGAGAAACCACGGGAGACGGTCGTGATATTCGTGAGCCCGGACGAGGTCATCGTGCAGGGTCAGGCCGTGGCGCGTGTCAACGACATCCTCGAATCCGACTCCGCGACGATCGAGCCCGTAACGCTGCGACTGGCCGAGCTGAAGAAGTCCGTGCTCGGCCCGGCGACGAACTCGGTCGCAAAGAGCCAGGAGGTCACGATCCTGGCCGACAAATCCGTCCCGTTCACGGTCATCAAGCGGATCATGACCACGTGCACGGGTGAGGGCTACGGCCAGGTGTCATTGGCCGTCGTACAGAAGCCGACGGACGCCGCGGCAAGTTAGGCGCGGCCTGAGCAGGGTGGATCAGTGAGCCTCGAGAAAACCTGGGAAGAACAGGCGCTCCTCGACCAGATCGAAGCCGAGCAGCAGAAGCTCTCGGCGCTGGAGGAGTCGCTGCGGGCTGCCGACGGGGAACTCGAGT
>JARRPZ010000082.1:0-11994 GCA_037382365.1 Gammaproteobacteria bacterium | reverse complement strand
CCATCCGTGGTGCGACGGTCCAGGCGATCTCGTCGCCGGGAAACACCGTTCTGGATGAGACGGTCGCGAGCGCCGGTGGTACGTTCGCCCTCGACGTGCCGTCCCAGACCGACGTGTTCATCCGGGTGCGCGCGGAGCTGAAGCAGGCCGGCAGCCCGTCCTGGGACGTCGAGGTGCGGGACAATACGAGCGAGACGGCGTTGCCGCTCGGTGAGCGGCCGCTATACGTGCTCGACGGGCCGGTTTTCAACAGCGGCGTGGCGGACTCGTCCCGCGACCTGCTGGCCGCAACCGGCTGGACCGGTTCCGCCTACACCGAGCCTCGCGCCGCCGCCCCCTTCTCGGTCCTGGACGTGATGTACCGGGCGACTCAGTTCGCCGCCGGTGCGGATCCGACGGTCTCGATCGATCCGCTGGACGTCTTCTGGAGTGTCAATAACACCCCCGCCGTCGGGAGTATTGAGCTCGGCGAGATCGGCACCTCTTTCTACCGGCGGGATGCGCGGTCGCTGTTCCTGCTCGGGGATGCCGCTCTGGATACCGAGGAATTCGACACTCATGTCGTGGCTCACGAATGGGGCCACCATTTCGAGGAGGTCCTGTCCCGGGCCGACAGTCCCGGTGGCTCACATACCCTGGATGCGCGCCTCGACGCCCGGCTCGCATTCGGCGAGGGCTGGGGCAACGCGGTCGGCGCCATGGTCATGGACGATCCGGTCTATTTCGACACCTTCGTGGCCGACAGCTTCGGTTTCAGCCTCGAGAGTTACGACACCGCCGGGATGGCCGGGTGGTACAACGAAGCCTCGGTGCAGTCGATCCTGTGGGACCTCTACGACTCAGCCGCCGACGACGGCGACACGCTCAGTCTCGGGTTCGGTCCCATCTACGATATCCTGACGGGATCCCAGCGCGCGACGCCGGCGGTGACCAGCGTGTTCAGCTTCCTGGAAGGGCTGAAGACGGCCCGCCCCGCTGACGCGGCGGCCATCGACGCGCTGGTCTCCGACGAGAATCTCGATGCGATCGACAATATCTGGGGCGACGGGGAGACCAACGACCCCGGTGTCACCGACCTGACTCCAATCCACGCGGAACTCTTTGTTGGCGGTGGTCCGGTCAACGTCTGCACGACGCGAGAGTTCGACGGTGGCGATGGCAATCGGCTGGGCATATTCCGCTATCTGCGCTTCACGGTCGGCACGGCTGGCAATTACCGTATCGCGGTGACGACGACCAATCCTCCCGCGACGGCCGGTCAGTTCTCGGATCCGGACTTCTTCGTACTCGACGAAGGACAGCTTGTCCTTGAGCCGGACCTGTACCTGACGGGTGCCGCGAATAGCGAATCCGTGGACCTGATCGCTCTGCCGGCAGGGACCTATGTGATTGAATTACTCGAGGCCGGCTTCCCGAACGTCTACGGCTATTTCTCGAGCAGCGACCCGCTGAGCCAGACCGAGATGTGTTTCGACGTCAGCCTCACCCAGATCTAGACCCGACGAAGAGAGCCATCATGAGCATCACACGACAGAAGATCTCTATCGCCGGATTGACCCTTCTTGCGGCTCTTGCCGTCGGTTGTCAGGGAAAGGAATCTTCGTCGTCAGATCCGTCAGTTAAGGAAAATTCCTCGAAGTCGTCTGAAGCTGCGGCCGGTAAGACGATGACGGCGGAGAGTAACGACCGCTCGCCGGGTAAGCTCACTGCGCCGATCAGCATCGACTACGAGGTGCTGGGCAAGCCGGAAGCCGGTCAGCCGGTGGAACTCGACCTGAAGGTGAGTTCCGGTGTGCCCGGCGCGCTCGAGCTCCGGCTGCAGCCGCAGGAGGGACTGCAGATGGGGGCAGCCCAGGACAGTCTGCTCCGGTTCGAGGCGGCGGATACGCTGAACGAGCCCAGGGCGGAGAAGGTGGTCGTCGTGCCCTCCGGCGAGGGACGGTTCTACCTTTCCGTGCTGGCCAGCGTGGAGACACCGCAGGGTACCCGGATGCGTGCTGTCTCGATCCCGATCCAGGTCGGCGACAAGCCGCCGACGCTGCGTCCGAACGGCGAGTTGAAGACGACGGAAGGGGAAACGGTCAAGTCGCTCCCCGCGAAGGAATCCGAGGCCGAATAACGCACCCCGGATGGGTTACACTCGGGAGAGTATGAAAGACTCACCCGAGCCCGGTCACATACCGCTCCAGGCGACCAACGAATCAGGACAGCGACCGCTGCTCGCGCCGGACGAGCCGCCGGCCTACGACATCGTGCGCGGGCGCAGCGACCCCCCGGTGCTCGTCGTCTGCGACCATGCCAGCCGCCGCATCCCGCGTTCGCTCCGCGACCTCGGGATGGACCAGAAGGGTCTCTCGACCCATCTGGCCTGCGACATCGGGGCCGGCGAACTGACCCGCCGGGTGACGGCAGAGCTGGAGACGAACGCGGTGCTCGCCGGGTATTCTCGACTCGTCGTGGACTGCAACCGCCATCTCGAGGACCCGACAGCGTTCCTGACGCGGGGCGACGGCCACATCATCCCCGGCAACGAGGGTCTCGCCGACGAGGAGAAGACCCGCCGCGCGGATACGCTGTACTGGCCCTATCACCGGGCGATCGAACAGGAACTGCGCCGTCTCACGGTGGGCGACCGGGTGCCGGCCCTCGTTTCCATCCACAGTTTCACGCCGGTGCTGGACGGCCGCGGCCGGCACTGGGACGTCGGTATCCTGTGGGACACGGATCCGCGCCTGCCCCGCCCGATTCTCGACGGGCTGCGCCGTATCCCGGGTCTCGTGATCGGCGACAACGAGCCGTACTCGGGCCGGGCGCCGACGGACTTCACCGTGGACTACCATGCCGAGCGGGCCGGGCTGCCGCACGCCGCCTTCGAGATCCGTCAGGACCACCTGACGACGGAGGAAGGCCTGGCGCTCTGGACGGATCGACTGGTCCGGATCCTCGGGCCCCTGTTGAATAATCCGAATCTCTATCGGCGCCTGCCGGTCGTACCGGAGCACGACGTGCCGGGGCGCCGGGGCGACAACCCGGTCCCGGGCTGAGCCGGCGTTCGGAGCGGCAGTAACGAGGGGAGCATGACCGGATGAAAGAGCCCGCCTTCACGATCGGTATCGAGGAAGAGTATCTGCTGGTGAACCGGGACACGCGGGGGCTCGCCGACGACCCTCCCGCGGCGATGCTCGAGGAGTGTGAGCGGCGCTGCAAGGGTCAGGTGAGCCCCGAGTTCATGCGCTCCCAGATCGAGGTCGGCACCCGCGTCTGCCGCAATATCCGCGAGGCGCGGCGGGACCTGTCCCGGCTGAGAAGGGTCATCACGGAGGTGGCCGACGAGCACGGACTGGCTCCCATCGCGGCGTCCACCCATCCGTTCAGCCGCTGGACGGATCAGAAGCACACGCCGAAGGATCGCTATCAGGCGCTGGCCACCGAGATGCAGGCGGCAGCGCGCCGACTGCTGATCTGCGGCATGCACGTGCACGTGGGCATCGACGACGATGCGCTGCGCATCGATCTCATGTCCCAGATGTGCTATTTCCTGCCCCATCTGCTCGCCCTGTCGTGTTCCTCGCCGTTCTGGGAGGGTAATGACACGGGCCTGAAGTCGTACCGGCTCACGGTATTCGATGCATTGCCACGTACGGGTCTGCCGGAACACTTCTCGAGCTACGGCGAGTATCAGCGTCACGTCGACGTGCTGGTCTCCGCCGGCATCATGGAGGATGCCACCAAGCTCTGGTGGGACCAGCGGCCGAGCGCGCGCTACCCGACGCTCGAGACGCGGGTGATGGACGTCTGCACGCGAATCGACGATACGATGGCGCTGGCGGCGCTCGTCGTGTGCATCCTGCGTATGCTCTACCGGCTCCGGCTCGAGAATCAGCGCTGGCGCATCTACCCGAACATGCTGATCCACGAGAATCGCTGGCGCGCGATGCGCTATGGGTTCGACGAAGGCATGATCGACCTCGCGAAGGGCCGGGTGATCGCGTTCGAGTCGTTGCTGGAGGAACTGCTGGAGATGGTGTCCGAGGACGCCGAGGCCCTCGACTGCGTCGCCGAAGTTCGTTCGGTGCGCGGCATCATGGAACGGGGCACCAGCGCCCACCGACAGCTCGAGACCTATCGGGAGGCACTGTCCGACGGCGCGGATCATGACGCCGCGCTGCGGGCGGTGGTCGACCACCTCATCGCCGAGACGGCTGCAGGCCTCGGCGAGCACTGATCGGTTCCCGTCCGGTTCCGGGCAATTGAGTAGCGGTTAACGGAAACCCGGCGCACCGTGGGCTAGGGTGTGCTGATCGCCGCTTCGATGACGGCCCGCGGACGCACGATTGGACACGACCACCCTCATCCTCGCAATCCTGGTGCCGGCTGCCGTGGGTTATGCCGTGATGGCCTACGTGCTCTTCCGGCGGAGCGATCGGGACGTACGCTCGCTGTCGCTGGTGGTCTTCTTCTCGCTGCTTTCCGTCTGGATCACCGGCTCCGCCCTGGAGACGCTCTTCCCGACCGTGGCGGTGCACAGCGTCGCCAGGGTGCTGATCTTCGCGGGAGCGGGCTTCACGCCCATCGCCATCGTCGCTTTCCTGTCGGGCTATACCGTTCAGGGAATCAGGAGCACCGTGCTGGCGGGCTTCTGCATCATCCCGACGCTGACGGTACTGCTCACCGCGACGAATCCCTGGCACGGCCTCATGTGGGATTATCCGCCGCCGGTGACCGATGGCCGGACCCTGCCATTGCCCGACTGGGGCCCCTGGTTCACATTGGTGCACGGCCCGTACAGCTACGGACTGGTATTGTTCGCTTTCACGGTCTTCGGTCTCCACCTGCCGTCCGTGCCGCCGTCCCAGCGCATGCCGGCGGTGGGGATGATCGTCGCCGGTGTCCTGCCGCTGCTCGTCAGTGGCGCGTCGGTGCTCGGGTTCGGACCGCGGGATCTGCCGGTGACCACGCTGACGCTGGCCGCCTTCATCCCGGTCTATGCCTGGATGATGCTGGGTCTGAAAGTGGCGCGTCTCAGTTTCGTCGCGTATCGGGGCGTATTCGAACAACTGCGCGACCCGGTGCTCCTGCTCGACACCGAGGACCGGGTGGTCGGGGCGAATCTGGCGGCCGAAAAATTGCTCGAATGCCGCGAGTCGGAACTGGTGGCGCGGCGCCTGAGCGGTGAGTCGGAAGTGGTGACGGCCATCAGGCAATGTCTGGAGTCCGGCATCATGCAGCAGCTCTCCACCGACTCGGGCCGCCACTACGAGCTGCGGCGCTCCTCCATCCGCACGGCCCGGCGTCGACGGGGCGGATACATCGTCGTCTGCCGCGACGTCACCGAGCGTCACCGGGCCCAGGACAAGTTAGCCCGCAGCGAGAGGTTGTTGCGCACGCTGGTAGACAATTCGTCGAATGGCATCCTGCGGCTGCGCCACCGGGCGGACGGCGACCGCTTCCGGTGCATATTCGCCAACCGGGCCGCCGAGCGTTACCTGGGGCTGCCCTCGCGCCGGCTGGTCGGCCAGGAAATCCACTCCTTCGATCTCCCCGGTGACGGGGCACTGCAGGCGCTGGTCGTGCGTTCGGCGACCGAGGGAGCGCGCTGCGCCGACGAGATGGAGGTGGGCGAGGGAGCGCGCAGCCGCTGGATGCGCGTCATCGTCGAGCCGGTGGACGAGGACGTGGCGGTGACATTCATCGACATCACGGAGCGCAAGGAGCGCGAGCGCCAGATGGAGTCCTACGCGCTCTCCGACGCGCTCACCGGGCTCTTCAATCGCCGGGGCTTCGAACAGCATGCGCGGCCGCTGCTGGCACGGGACGCCGAATCCGGCACCGGCGCGGTCATCTTCCTGGACATCAACGGCTTCAAGGCCATCAACGACCAGCACGGGCACCGGCTCGGCGACGCACTGCTGCAGAGCTTCGCGGACCGACTGCGGGCGAATCTCCGGCCCCAGGACGTCGTGGGGCGCTGGGGCGGCGACGAGTTCGTGGTGCTGGCGCCGGGCATCGGCCGGCCGGAAGCCGAACAGCTGGCGCGGCGGCTGGTGCTGGCGCTGGCAGAGCGTTATGACATCCGGAACGTCCCCGTGGCCTGCCCGGCCAGCGTCGGACTGGCGCTCTATCCGGAGCATGGCCGTCAGCTGAACGAATTGCTCCGGGCTGCCGATCATGCCATGTACCGGGCGAAGCAACGCAGCCGGCAGAGCGGCCGGCTGTCAGATTCCCAGCTGCTCGAGCAGGTGCGCGAGGCGCACCCGCAGGCCGTCTGAGTGCCGCCCGGGTCGGCCCGGGGCGGCCACGCCGCGGTTGCCCGCATCCTCTTCAGCCGGGCGAATCGGCCTCCGAGGCCTTGCGGAACTGGCGGCCGAGAAACACGGCGCACAGGGCCCACAGTGCCGCGATGAAGACGCCTGCCGAGGCGATACCGGCCATGCCGAGACCCGCCGCCTTCATGACGTCGTAGAGCCCCGCGTTGGCCGCATCGCCGCCCCGGTAGACGACCGTGTCGATCACGTTCTTCACCTTGTACTTGCGCTCCTGGTCGACCACCGTATAGAGCATCTCGCGGGCGGGACGGGTGATGGCGTAATTGCCGGAACGCCGGAGGATCTGCACGACGACCAGCACGGCGAGGGTCGGGGCGACGGCCAGCGCGATGAATCCGCCGATCATGAATACCGGCATCGCGGCCAGCGCCACCACCATGCCGACCCGGCTCACGATGCGGCCGGTCAGGAAGAGCTGGGTGCCGAGGGAGAGGATGTTCACGGCGAGATCGATGAAGGCGAAGACCCGCGTCTGTTGTTCGGAGGAGCTGAAGGCATCGCGCACGAGTTCCGCCTGCTGCAGGTAGATGAAGGTGCCGACAGCCGTATACAGGAATATGAATGCCGCGAGCGTCAGCAGATAGGGCGAGCGCAGCAGCAGGGTGAATCCCGCGAACGGGTTGCCGCCCATGGCGCGTTCCCGCGCATCGGGTTCGTCGCCGACGCTCCGGGCCTTGCTCGCCTCGGAGCGCCGCGACCAGACCAGCAGATAGCGGATCAGGAAGACCGTGGCGCCAAGCAGGAACGTGGAGACGAGGATGAGATTGCCGGTCCCCAGTCGTTCGGCGTAGGCCACCGTGAACCCGGGCCCGAGTATGAATCCGGCGCTGGCGCCCGCCGTCACGAAGCCGAATAACCGCTTCGCCTGCTCGCTGGAGAAGATGTCCGCCATGAAACTCCAGAAGACGGACACGACGAAAAGGTTGAACACGCTGAGCCAGATGAAGAAGACGCGGGCGGTGACGGGGTTGTCCGGATCGCTGCTGAAGGCGAAGTAGAAAAGCAGCAGATTGGCGATGAAGAAGCCGTAGACCCAGGGCAGGAAGACGCCCCGGGGATAGCGGGAGCAGAGCCATCCGTAGCATGGCACCGCGACCAGCGTCGCGAGGAAGGTGCCGAGGAACAGCCAGGGCAGGTTCTCGACGCCGCCGGTGATGCCCATCGTGTCGCGCACCGGCCGCAGCACGCTGTAGGCGGTGAAGAGGCAGAAGATATAGACGAATGCGGCGAGGCACGCCGACAATTCGCCCCTGCGCGCACCGATGGCGCGTCTGAGGCCTGCGCCCACTCTGCCGCCCGGCTGCTCGGCCATCCTCTGCTCCCCACGCCTGCGAGGCGGGTAGGTTAGCGCAGGCCGCGGGTACATCCCAGCGTCCACCCTGGGGGCCGACCCGCGCTACACTCCGGAGATGAAAAGAGACAAGGAGCGCCCATGATCGCCCGCACATCCCTCGCCGCCGTCCTCGCCCTGCTGCTCGTCATCCTGGCCGATTCAGCCACCGCCGCGCCGGTGGACGAGTCCGACCGGGTGGATATCGATCTGCGGCGTACCACGCTGGTCGTGCGTGACGTCGAGGCCTCGCTCCGGTTCTATCGCGACGCGCTGGGCATGCAGGTGATCTACGACAAGGCGATACGCACGCCCCGGGATGCCGCCACGGACGAGGAGGCGGAGATTGCGCGAAGGCTGGTGTTCCTGCGTGCCAATGACGATTACGTCGGTATCATCGGTCTCCTGCAGTACGTCAAGCCCGTCCGGCCGCCGGCGAATCAGGGGCTCGAACCGTTCACGCCCGGCAGCATGGTCCTGCTGTTCAACACCGGCGATCTCGAGGCACGCTTCGCGGCCGCCAGGAAGGTCCCGGGCACGCGGGTCCTGAGCGAACCGAGCGAGGTGACTTATCCGTCGTACGACGGCAAGGGCACGATCCCGGTGCTGGTGAGCGTGCTCACCGACCCGGACGGCTTCGTGATCGAGCTGAACCAGCTACTCGGCGAACTGCACTGACGCGGCCCCGGCGGTTGCTAGCCGTCGTCACTCGCCGTCGTCACTCGATATAGTCGGGGACCGGCAGTCCGGGCAGCACGAGCACCTCGAAGTCGGCGATCCCTTCGCGGAGCGGTCTGATCTCCTGTTGGTATTGCTCCGAATACCAGAACTGCCGTGCCGCCTCGAGGCACGGGAACCGGGAGATCACCACACCGCGCCCGGGCGGCGGGTCGCCCTCGAAGACCTCCAGCGCGGGCGTGATGGCCTCGTAGTAGCCCTGCACCTTCGGATAGAGACCCGAGGCGAAGATAGCCTTCGGATAGGCGGCGAATGCTTCGCGATCGTGGATCTCGCCGAATACGACCATCCGGACGGGGCGGTTGCAGGCCTCCGTGTCGCCATCCGGTTCGGTGTGTCTGAATCGATAGCCGCCGGCGGCGGGTCCCCACACCTGGCGTCCGTCGGCGGCGATCCCGCGGTCCCAGTTCAGCATGGAATCGTCGGTCAATACCGACTGCGAGACGACGTAGGCAGCGCCCTTGTAGTCGTTCCGGCACTGCCGCCCCACGGTGCTGCCCTCGAAGCGGCGCTCGCCGGTCCGAACGATCACCACATCGCAGCCCTCGACGGCCTCGAGGGATTCCGGCCGGATACTCTCGAGCAGTGACGGGTCCCGCCACGCGCCCGCGTAGCGCTCCGCCTCGGGCAGGCGATAGCCGCGGGCGACGAGACTGCCGTCCGCCGCGCGGGTCAGCCGCGTGATGCGCTGGCGGTAAGGGGCGTCCGCCTCGCCGAACCAGTTCTCGGCGTAGAGCCAGCGGCCATCCTCGCGGCCCGGCCAGATCTCCGCGATATGCCAGGTCGCGTTACCGTAGCGTTCGTCGGCCGCTGCCTGTGCGGCCGAGCTGAAAGAGCCGGTGGTGAGTTCCACGTAGAGGTCGAGGGCGTCGTCGGCATACAGACGGGGACTCAACAGGAGGCAGAGCAAGAGAGGCAGGATGCGCATGTCACTTCTCCGGGCCGCGGATCGTTGCGGAAATCCGCGGCCATGCAGGGTGGTCGCCGAGGGGGCCACGGCCGATACTAGCAAGAGCGTGCGGACCGGCCGCGGCGTCGCCGAGTTTGATCACCATCCTCCGACACAAGTCTGCAATAATTCGGAAATGATTTCGTGACATTCCGGCGCTGTGCGACGCCGGCGATTCCCTGGAGAAAACACATGCATACGTTGCTGCGAGTATCGATCGTGCTCGGGCTGGCGCTCGCGCCCGTCGTCGGGACGGCCGCCGCCGTGAGTGAGGATGAAATCCGCGAACTGCGCTCCCAGATCGCCGCGCTGAGTGCGAGGCTTTCCGAACTGGAGGCCCGCGCCGGCGTGGCAGCGGTGCCGGCAGGTCCGCCGGAGCCCGTCGCAGCCGCGCCGGCTGCCCCACCGGCGCCGCGCGGGGATCACTGGACGGATCGCATCGAACTCCGTGGCGATTTCCGCTATCGCTGGGAGAGCATCGACGTCGAGGGTAGCGACACCCGTCGCCGCCAGCGCATCCGCGCCCGACCGGCCCTGATCGCCGACGTGAACGACGACCTGGAGGTGGGCTTCGGGCTGGCATCGGGCGGCGACAGTCCCGTCTCTTCCAACCAGACACTCGGCGGCGGTGGTAGCACCAAGCCGATCAATCTCGATCTGGCCTACTTCGCCTGGACCGGTCTCGAGAATACGAGCATCCTGGGGGGCAAGTTCAAACGGCCACTGAGGCGGGTCGGCGACAGCAGCCTGGTGTGGGACGACGACTGGCGTCCCGAGGGGTTGGCCGCCACGTGGGACAACGGCACTTTCTACGGCACCGCCCTGACCACCTGGCTGGAAGCCGACAGCCGCGTCGGCAGCGAGCGCGCCTACGCCCTGCAGGCCGGTGGCAATTTCGGGCTCGGCCGCGACGGCTCGCTGACGCTGAGTGCCGGCTACTACGACCTGCAGGTCGCCGGTCGGGAGGCGGTGTACGAAGAGGCCGAGTTCTTCGGCAATTCCTTCACTCCGGACGGACGCTACCTCTACGACTACCAGATGGCGGAACTGGCCGGCGAGTTCGGCTTCGCCCTCGGTGACTGGCCGGTGAGCCTGTTCGCCGACTATGTGAAGAATCTGGACGCCGATCGATTCGACACCGGCTGGGCGGTCGGCGGCACCATCGGCAAGGCGAAAGATCGGGGAAGCTGGCGGGTGCGCTACGTCTATCAGGATCTCGAGGCGGATGCGGTATTCGGCCTGCTCACCGATTCCAACTTCGGCGGTGGCGGCACAGATGCGCGGGGCCACATCCTGAGCGCCGATTACGTGATTGCGAAGAACTGGGTATTCCGGCTGACCTACTACGACAACGTGATCGGCGAGAACGCGGTGGAGCGGGGGGATGCGGGCGCGGCCGAGCTCGACTACGATCGACTGATCCTCGACTTCCGGTTCAAGTACTGAGCCTGCCGATGACGTGAACCAGTCCGCCGATACCCTGTTGCGCGCATTCCTCGCCAATACGAGGGATGCGCGGCTGGGTCTGTACGCCGGCGACGCGTTGTACCGGGAAGGGCATGTAGAGGAGGCCGTTGCCGTCTGGGCGCTCACCGACGACGTGGACCCGCGAGTGCGGTGGATCCACCGGGCGCCCGAGGCGCCGGAAGAGGCGAAGGCGGCGTCGGCCCGGGCCAACCGGGCGTTCACCGAGCATTTCACCCGCCTGCACATCGAGGCGACGGAGGCACTGGCCCGGGAGACCGGCGAGGACCTCGACCGGGTCCGCGACGCGGTCTGGCCGCTCACTCACAGCGCCCCGGTGACCTTCGAGACGCCGCTGCAGCGCCCGACCATCTTTTACATGCCCGCTCTGCCCGCGGACCCGGTCACCGACAACGAAGCGCTGCCCTGGTCGGGAGAACTCGAGGCGGCCTGGCCTGCCATCCTCGATGAGTACCAGCAGGCCGTCCGGGAGCGCGCGGAGATGGATCCCTACGTCCCGGCCAGCGCGCGCGACCCCCGCTGGTCGAAACTCCGCGGCAGGCAGGACTGGTCCGCCATCCATCTGTACCGGGAATCCCGGGAGACCCGCAACGCGGCACGCTTCCCGCAGACCTGCGAAGCGCTGGCGGCTGCCGACCTGGTGCGCGTGGACGGCGTGCCGATGGAGGCCTTCTTCTCCCGGCTCCGATCCGGGTCGGGCGCGAGACCTGGCACTGGGAGCCGGGCAGGATCATCGCATTCGACGACTCCTTCGAGCACGAGGCCTGGAACCGGTCCGATTCCGATCGCGTGGTGCTGATCTTCGAAGTCCACCATCCGGACCTGTCGGCTGCGGAGCGCCGGGCGATCGAGAACGCCTACAGCGTCAGGGAGCGCTGGCTGCGCGAGCGGCGTCCGCTGCTCGAACGCCACCTGCGGCGTGCCTGAACACCACATGGCGTGATGAGTGGCGGGACGAGTGTACGCGGCGCTCGCCTGCCCGTAAGCTAACTGGCGCCATGAACGGGAACCTGCACAACGGGAGCGGTGTCGGCGAGAGCTGGAGCACCTACTGGCAGGGGGCGGAGCGTGCCCAGGCCTGGAGCGCCGGCGGCAGCGCCCACCCCCGGGTCATCGGGTTCAGGTCGCGCGCGAAAGCGAAACACTCCTCCCAGAAGCCGATGACC
>JARRPZ010000081.1:0-11991 GCA_037382365.1 Gammaproteobacteria bacterium | reverse complement strand
CGCTCGGCCACGGAGTCGAAGACGCCGCGGACGAGGGCGGCCTTCTCTTCTTCGGCCACCCGGCGGTAGCCGAAATGGGTCTCTTTCTCGCTGCCGTCCTTGCTCATGTATCGGGGGAACCGTCGCGCCGGGGCCTGCGAGGATAACCCGCGGCTTCCAGGCGGTCGAGGTAGTCCCGCCAGCGCTGTTCCTGCTCCTCGCCGAGCTGGCGCAGATACCCCCAGCGGTAGAGTCCCGTATCGTGACCGTCGTCGAAGACGAGCCGGACGGCGTACTGGCCGACGGGCTCGATCGTCGTCACGACCACGTCTTCCTTGCCGATCTGCAGGGTCTCCTGGCCGGGTCCGTGTCCGATGACCTCGGCGGAGGGCGAATATACGCGGAGATACTCGAACGGCAGGTCGAAACTCGCGCCGTCGTCGAAACCGACGGTCAGGACCCGCGAACCGCGTCGCAGACGTATCTCGGTGGGAGCTTTTTCCATGTTGCGGACCCGATCAGAGGATGTAGCGGCTCAGGTCTTCGTCCTGTACGAGCGCGCCGAGATGCTCGTCGACGTAGTCGGCGGTCACCGTGAGGCGCTGACCGCTCCGGTCCGCGGCGTCGAAGGAGATGACCTCCAGGAGCCGCTCCATCACCGTGTGCAGACGACGGGCGCCGATGTTCTCCGTATTCTCGTTGACCCGGAACGCCACGTCCGCGATCCGCTCCACGCCGTCCTCGGTGAATTCGATCTCCACTCCCTCCGTGTCCAGCAGGGCGCGGTACTGTCGGGTCAGCGAGGCGTCCGGCTCGGTGAGGATGCGAACGAATTCAGGGGCCTTCAGGGAATCGAGTTCCACGCGGATGGGGAAGCGCCCCTGCAGCTCCGGGATCAGGTCCGATGGTTTCGCCACATGGAATGCGCCCGAGGCGATGAACAGGACGTGATCGGTGCGGACCATGCCGTACTTGGTGGTGACCGTGCAGCCCTCGACCAGCGGCAGCAGATCGCGCTGCACGCCTTCCCGGGAGACGTCGGCCCCCGTCGTCTCGGAGCGCCGGGCCACTTTGTCCAGCTCGTCGATGAACACGATGCCGTGCTGTTCCACGGCCTCCAGGGCCCGGGCTTTCACTTCTTCGTCGTCCAGCAGCTTCGCGGCCTCTTCTTCGGTGAGGATCTTCAGCGCCTCGGCGATCTTCAGCTTGCGGGTCGTGCGTCGGCCGGCGCCGAGATTCTGGAACATGCTCTGCAGCTGATTCGTCATCTCTTCCATGCCCGGCGGCGCCATGATCTCGACACCCGGTGGCATCGCCTGAGTCTCGATCTCTATCTCGCGCTCGTCGAGATCGCCCTCGCGCAGCTTCTTGCGGAATTTCTGTCGGGTCTCGCCCGCTTCCGGGGCCTGTTCCTCCGCCGCGAAGCCGACGCCGCGCCGCGGCGGCGGTACCAGGGCGTCGAGCACGCGTTCCTCGGCGGCGTCCTCCGCCCGATGCCGGACCTTGGCCATCTCCGACTCCCGGGTCATCTTGATGGAGACATCCATCAGGTCGCGGATGATCGAGTCCACTTCCCGACCCACGTAACCGACCTCGGTGAATTTCGTCGCTTCGACCTTGATGAACGGTGCCCGTGCGAGGCGCGCCAGCCGCCGGGCGATCTCCGTCTTGCCCACCCCCGTCGCGCCGATCATCAGGATGTTCTTCGGTGTGATCTCGCTCCTCAGCGGCTCCGGGACCTGGGCACGCCGCCAGCGATTCCTGAGTGCGATCGCGACCGCACGCTTCGCGTTGTCCTGGCCGATGATGTGCTTGTCCAGCTCCTGGACGATCTCCCTCGGAGTCATCTGTGACATGTCAGTCCCCCCGGTCCGACGATCCGCCGGCGCCGAGCTCCTCGATGGTAATGGTCTGGTTCGTATAGACGCAGATATCGCCGGCGATCCGCAGCGATTTCTCCACGATATCCCGGGCGCCGAGTTCCGTATTCTCCAGTAGCGCGCGGGCGGCCGACTGGGCGTAGGCTCCCCCGGAACCGATGGCCATGAGGTCGTGCTCCGGCTCGATCACGTCGCCGTTGCCGGAGATGATGAGCGAGGTCTCCCGATCGGCCACCGCGAGCAGCGCCTCCAGCCGCCTCAGCAGCCGGTCGGTGCGCCAGTCTTTGGCGAGTTCGATGGCGGCACGGGTGAGGTTGCCGTACTGCTGCAGTTTGCGCTCGAAATATTCGAACAGTGTGAAGGCGTCCGCGGTGCCGCCGGCGAATCCGGCGATGACGCTGCCGTCGGCCAGCCGTCGGACCTTGCGGGCGTTCCCCTTCATGACGGTGTCTCCCATGCTCACCTGCCCGTCGCCGCCGATGGCCACGCTGCCGCCCCGTCTCACCGAGACGATGGTTGTGCCTCTGTACTGATGCATGGATCGTTCCCGACTGCTGTGATTGTGCGGCGCGCCGGTATCGGGCTATTTGCGATTGCTGCGCGCCCGCGGGTGGGTCTGATCGTATATCTGGGCCAGGTGCTGGAAATCAAGATGGGTGTAGATCTGGGTCGTGGAGACGTCCGCATGGCCCAGCAACTCCTGTACGGCCCGCAGGTCGCCACTCGACTCGAGCAGGTGGGAGGCGAACGAATGACGGAACAGGTGCGGATAGACGTTACGATCCATGCCCTGACGGCGCGCCCAGTAGTCGACCCTCTGCTGCACGGAGCGTGGCCTCAGCCGGCCCCCGCGCCGACTCACGAACAGCGCCTGCTCTTCCGGATCGGCGATGCCGGCGCGGGTCCCTCGCCATTCGCGAAGCGCCGTGAGCGCCTTCCGGCCCACCGGCACGATACGGGTCCTGGCACCTTTACCCGTGACCGTCACCGTGGCATCGGCATCGTCCACGTCGCCCATGTCGAGGGCGACCAGCTCCGCGAGCCGCAGACCCGACGAATAGAGCAGTTCGAGCATCGCCCGGTCGCGGACCGTCAGCGGGTCGTTCCCGGGCAATTCCAGCAGGCGTGCCATCTGGTCGGCATCCAGCGTACCGGGCAGCCGCTTGCCCGCTTTCGGTGCCGAGACGTCGGCCGCCGGGTTGTGCTTCAGCACCTTCTCGCGGATCAGGAAGCGGAAGAAGCCGCGCACCGCGGACAGGCGGCGCTGGATGGAGCGCGGCGAGAGGCCGCGACGGTGACAGGCTGCCGCGAACGAGCGCAGGTCGTGGGTCGTGAGGTCACTCCACGCCGCTATCTCCCGGCGTTCACAGAATTCCGCGAGCGCGGCGAGGTCCCGCCGGTAGTTCGAGACCGTGTGGCCGGAGCAGCGCTTCTCGAACTTCAGGTGCTCGAGGAAGGCGTCCAGGCGCTGGCATTCGTCCGGGGACAAGGCGACTACCCGTCAGGGGCGCCTCAAGGCCGCCGCGACGAGTTCGCCGATGCGGGTCAGGAAGTCGATGCTCATCCCCGGATGGAAATGATCGGCGTCCACGCTGCCGATGCCGATGAAGCCGAGTTCCGCGCGCTCGCCGAGCGGCAGGAGTGCCATGCTGCCCACCTCGTCCGCCGATATTCCGTACAGGAACTCGCGCTGACTGTCGCGGACGCGGCCGCAGCGGGCGCGTCCGGCGGCGAGGAAGGTCTCGAACGGGCCGAGGCGCGGATCGTCCCGCTGGATGACATGCAGGAAACGCCGCTCGCCCGCGTCTTCGAATTCTGCCGGGTCCCCGAACAGCACCATCACGGCATGGTCGGCGCCGAAGCCCGTGGTGAGCGTCATCGCGATCCGCTTCAGGGTCTCGGTGCGGTCGCCGGCAGGGATCAGCGCCAGCGAGAGCTCGTGTATGCGGCTGGCAAGACGGTCGTTGGTCCGTGCGACGTCGAGCAGTTCGCGCAGTTTGCGTTCGAGTTTCCGGTTCCTCTGCCGCAACGTAGCCACCTGACGCTCCACGAGGGAGACTGCTCCGCCGCCGGTGGAGTGGGGCACCCGCATTGCATCGAGCAGCCGGGGATGGCGTTCGAAGAATTCCGGATGATCACGGAGAAAGTCCTGCACGGCCTCCTCGCTGATCGTGTCCGGCAGGGGTTCTCGTTTTCGCTGTGTGCTCATAGGCGGACGGTTCCCTCGAAGGCATGCTCGGCCGGTCCGGTCAGCCATACGGGCTCTCCGGGCCCGCGCCAGCTTACCATGAGATCACCGCCGGGCAGACTGATGCGCACCTCCTCGTCGAACAGGCCGCGGCGCCTGCCGGCCACCATCGCGGCACACGCTCCGCTGCCGCAGGCCCGGGTCTCGCCGACCCCCCGTTCCCAGACGCGCAATGCGGCCCGCGCCCGGGTCTCGGGCTGGAGGAATCCCACGTTGCATCGCTCCGGGAAGGCAGGATGCGTCTCGAGGAGCGGACCGAGATCGGCCACAGGAGCGCTGCCGATGTCGTCTGCGAGGAGCACGCAGTGGGGGTTGCCCATGGACAGCGCCGACACCTCGATCGGGGACCCGCCGGCCTCGAGGACGTACGTGGCGGCCTCTGCCGCTGCGTCGAGGGGTATGTCCGGCGGTGCGAACCGGGGCTCGCCCATCGTTACCGAGACCTGGCCGGACGCCGCGGACCGGGCTTCGAAGATGCCGGCACGTGACTCCAGGCGAAGGGTCTCGGGCGCGCCGGCTCCGGCGCCGAGGAGGCGAGCGATGCAACGCAGACCATTACCGCACTGCGCCACTTCGCCGCCGTCGGCATTGAAGACGCGGTAGTAGGCATCCGTGCCGGGCGAGCGCGGCGGTTCGACCCACAGCAGCTGATCGAAACCCACACCCTCGCGACGGTGGGCCAGGCGGCGGATGTCGGCGGCAGCCGGCAGCGCCGCGTCGGGCTGGTCCCGCACGACCATGAAGTCGTTGCCGAGGCCGTGCATCTTCGCGAATGGCAGCTGCATGTCTTCCACATTATTGCATCCGGTCTCGTGCCCGCGTAGACATTTGTGCGGGCGGGCGATACTTTACCTAAACCGCGGCAAGACCAGTATCAAACGCCGGGAGACATCATGCGTCAGATCATCGTGCTGAACCCAAAAGGCGGTTGCGGAAAAAGCACGCTCGCCACCAATCTCGCCGCATTCTTCGCCAACGACGACAAGAGTGTCGTTCTCGCGGACTACGATCCGCAGCGCTCGAGTCTGGACTGGCTCGAGCGGCGCCCCGAAGGTTACGCCGAGATCACCGGGCTGCCCGCCTATCAGGAGGGTCTGCGGCACCTGCCACGCAGCGCGGACGTGCTCGTGATGGACGCGCCGGCGCGCTCCCACGGCCCGGAGCTCACTTCGCTCGTCAACCATGCCGAGACTATTCTCGTGCCCGTCCTGCCGTCCACGGTGGACATGCAGGCGGTGAACCGGTTCCTGGACGAACTCATGGGTGTCGGGAAGGTGCAGCGGAAGCAGGTCAGGATCGGCGTGGTGGCCAATCGGGTGCGCGAGAACACACTGATCGCGGGCGACCTGGACGAGTACCTCGAGGGCCTCAAGGTGCCGTACGTCGCCTGGTTACGCGAGGCGCAGAACTATATCCGCGCCTACACCCGGGGGCTTGGCGTCGTGGAGTTGCCCGAGTATCTCGCCTGGCCCGACTGGGACCAGTGGGATCCGCTGCTCGACTGGCTCGAATCCAAACGCAGCCGGCCCTGATCGCGCTACTCGTCATCCGCGACGGAGGACAGGCTGGCCCGGATTCCCTCGACCGGATCGGCATAGTCCGGCTCGACACCGAGTGTCTCGACCAGCCGGCGATTATCCAGCCGGCGCGATTCCGCGAGGAAGCTGTAGCGCAGCGGTGACATGCGCCGCCGTGCCTCGTCGCGGGAGATCGTGGGTGGTTCCGGCAGGCCCGCGGCCAGCGCTATCTGCCGGAAGAACGCTCCCGAGCTCATAGGGTTGCCGTCGGCCACGTTATAGATGCCGCCCGCCCGGGTCGGGTCCAGCGCGGCGATACAGACACGCACCAGGTCGTCCACGTGGATCCGGTTTCCCGGGCCGGCGTCGGCTTCCCGGATGACCGGCTGTCCCGCGCGGATCGCTTCCAGCGGCAGTCTTCCCGGACCGTAGATGCCGGCGATGCGGAGGATCACCCAGGCCACGCCACGATCTTGGGCCCAGCGCCTGAGCGTCTCTTCCTGGCGGATGCGCCGGAGAGCCCGCTCGGTGACCGGCGCCGGTGGTCGCTCCTCGTCCACGTGCGCGCCGCCGCAGTCGCCGTAGACGCCGCTGGTGCTCGCCAGCACGAAGCGGCCGGGTACCCGGCGCAGCATCTTCAGGAAGCGGTTCAGCCGCGGGTCGTCCTCACCCTCGGCCGGCGGCACCAGATACAGGATGCGCAGCGGGTCCGCCGGCAGCGCCGGCAGCGTCGATTCGCGGTCCAGGTCGACGGCCCCGGCCGGGAGGGACTCTGCGACGAGGTCGGCGGCAGACCCGGCAGAGCTGGTGAGGCAGAAGACGGGTTCGCCGGCGGCGCTCAGCGCCCGGGCGACCCGCCGGCCCGTGTAACCGGCACCGGCGATCAGCGTCAGGGGTCGGGTCACGGCTCAGTGGCCCGAGGCGTCGTCTTCTTCCAGGTGGGGTATCGCGAGGCGGTCGGACCAGGCGAGCATCGAGAGCCCCGAACGGTAGGCCTCGGAGGCGGCTTCACTTTCCCCCATCCGGCTGAGCAGTTCGCCATAGAGTTCGTAGGTCTCCGGCGTCGGCTGTATCGCCAGCGCCGTTTCCAGGTAACTGCGGGCCTTGCCCCAGAGTTCCTGCCGCATGCAGAGCCGCCCGGCGGTGAGCAGCAGGTCGGCGTCCTCGCCGTGCTGCTTCAGCCAGTTCTCGGCATGGCGCAGCTGTGCGGCCGGATCGGAGGTTTCCAGCGTGCCGTAGAGACGGGCCAGCGGTGAGGACCAGTGGCTGCGGAGGCGTTTACGCAGCTCCGTCTCCGCCTGGTCCTCCGCGCCCGCGCGCGCGAGCGCCGAGATGTAGGCGCCGATCAGGACTTCGTCGTCACGGAGTGCGCGAGGCGTCTTTTTCCACTCCGCCGTGACGGCGGCCGGGTCGTCGCCGGCGGCTTCGAGTGCGCGCCAGTGCACTTCCCGGGTCCACTCGTCCAGCGTCTCGGCCGGGATGCGTCCCTGCTTCCTGAGTCGCGGCAGCAGTTCCCGGAGATGCTCCCAGTCTTCGAGCTCCCGATAGAGCCGCCCGAGCAGGTAAAGTGCCTGCGGGTTATTCGGCTCCTGTTCGGTCAGACGACGCAGGGTCGCCAATGCCTTCTCGTATTCCCCGGCGGCGAGCTGCAGCTCGGCCTGGGTGAGCAGGACGGCGTTCTCGGCATCCGGGTTTTCCTCGTAGGCCAGTCTCAGCCACTTGTCGCGGCGTTCCGGATTGCCCTGCAGCTGCGCGGCGCGCGCGGCGGCGAGGTAGTTGAGCAGGGGAGCGTCCGCCCGGTCGACGCGGCGGGTGAGGAGTTTCTCGCCCCGGGCGAAATTGCCTTCCGCGACCTGGATCAGGCCACGGGTGAACTGCTTTGCGGCACGATCGCTGCGGAATTCGCCAACCTTCTCGCCGAGCTTCTTCGGTGCCTGAAGCAATTCCCACAGGAGCCAGATCGTCAGCATGCCCGCCAGCACCAGTCCGATCAGGATGGGCACGGACATCTCGATCATGTAGCCGCGGAAATCGATGACGACGTAACCGGGATCGGCGAACAGGAAGTGCGCGGCGATGGCCCCCACGATCAGCGTGATGACCGCCACAGCGCCGAGTTTCATTCGTCTCCCTCGGTGCGGGCCTGCTGCTGACGGAACGCCCGCAGCGATCCGGACACGTCCGGCAGTGCCTCGCGGGTGATCTCGCTGTCCCGGATCTCCGCCACCGTCTCTATCGCACCGCTCACCGCCTTGTCGTCGGTGTCGAAATAGCGCCGGAGCCAGCCTTCCACGTCGTCCAGACTCTGCCGGAATATGGCCGGTTCCCGCTGCAGCAGGGCGAGACGTGCGGTCTGCAGCTGCAGCTGGATATTGGCGCGCAGGAAGTAATGGGCCTCGGGAGACAGCAGCGGCTCGAGTCGTTCGTCGGTGCGGCGCACGGTGACCAGATTGGAGAATGCACCCTGCACGGCCGCCCAGGCGCGATCGAAGCCCGAGAGCTCTTCCTCGATACTGGCGCGTTGTTTCGCCTCGGGCACGACGTCCTCGTCCAGTGGCAGCGTATCCACCACCCCGGCAAGGCTCGCGAGGGAGAGCGCCACCCCTTCCACGTCGATGTTCTCGACGGCTTTCAGGGCCGTGATCTCCTCGCTCAGCTGCCGGCGCACGGACGTGTAGGCCGGATCGTCCAATTCGCGCAGGCGGCGGTCGGCGAGCTCGAGAGCGATGGCGGCCAGGTCCGCGTTGCCGGCCAGCTGGGCCTGGGCGTTGGCCAGCTCCATGTAGTGCTCCGCTTCACCGAGCAACCAGTCCTGGCGGGCATCGGCCGAGCTCACCCTCAGGCCGGCCATCGACTCCTCCAGGTCCTGCATCCGTCCGGGCAGCGACTCCAGGACCCCGCGATTGCCACCCACCTGTTGCTCGAGGTCGTCCATACGGGCGGGCAGCGACTCGAGGACATCGCGATTGCCACCCACCTGCTGCTCCAGGTCGTCCATCCGTCCGGGCAGCGACTCCAGGATCCCGCGATTGCCCGCCACCTGCTGCTCGAGGTCGTCCATCCGTCCCGGCAGCGACTCCAGGACATCCCGGTTGCCGTCCACCTGCTGCTCGAGTCGTGCCACGCGATCCGCAGCGACGGCTCGTTGCTGCATCTGCTCGCGCACCCCTTCCATGACCTGCCCCCGGACCTCCTCCAGGACCTGGGCACTGATCTGCTCGCGGAGGCTCGCGGGCACGTTCTGCGAGGCCTGTTCGATAGAACGTCGCATCGAGGACAGGGTCCCCTCGATGTCCGCCAGCTTCTGCGTGTTGTCCGACACGGCCCGCGCGTTTTCCGAGAGTGCCTGTGCGTTCGCCCGGGTCTCGTCCCGGACGCTGCCGACGGCCGACTGGAGCGCGGCAGCAGCGTCGCCTTCCGTGGCGCCGCGTTCCAGCCACCACTGATAGCCGACGTATCCGGCGACGGCCAGTGCGAGGAGGAATGAAAGCCAGGCGAGCACCGTGGTGCCCCGGCCGGCGCCGCGCGTCGTGGGCGGCGATTCTGCAGTGCGTTCCGCCTGGGCGCCGCTGGCCGGTTCGGCAACGTCCCGTGTGGCCGGAGCCGCGGCCGGTTCGTCTGCCGTGCCTTCCGGTGCCGGAGCCTCGTGGGACTCGTCTGTCGCCGCGGTCTTCGAGCCGGGCTTGTCGTTTTCAGTCATGATCCGATCCGCTCTGTCCGGGCGTCCCCGGAGGAAAGATCATCGCCCGGACCAGGTCGGACGGCTCCGGTCCTTGCGCGAGCAGGGTGCCCCCGGCGAGATCTTCGGATACGGCGAGTTGTAACACACGAGCGCTCGCGCTCACCAGTGTGGTCCCCCGCAGCACCGCTGCGGCGTGCTCTCCCAGCAGGGCCGACAGATTATGTAGTGTCGCGACGCTCAGGCAGGTCACGTAACGCAGCCGGCCGTCGCTGAGGGCGTCGAGGACCGCCTCGATCTCGTCCCGCCGGGGCGCCGGCCGCCGCCTTTCGTAGACTTCTGCGTACTCCACCCCGGCACCCCGTCCGCGCAGGGTTTCCGCCAGTAGTTCCCGGCCGCCGCGACCCCGGATGATCAGCACCCGCTTTCCGTCCATATCGGCCATCGTCGGTTCCTGCAACAGGCTCTCGCTGTCGTAACCGCCCTGCGGCGCCACATCCGGTGCCCTGCCCGCGCGACGCATGGCCTCGGCGGTGGCGGGTCCGATGGCCGCCATGCGGCAGGCCGGAAGTGTCAGATAGTGCGCGCCGTGGCGGACGGCGTTCGGACTCACGAAGATGACGAGGTCGGGCGCAGTGGTGCCTGCCTGCGCCGGCGTCACCGGGACGATCTCCAGCGCCGGCAGCAGCAGGGGCTCTCCTCCCGCCGCGCGGACGGCGGTGATCAGCGGTGCCGCCTGCTCGCGTGCGCGGGTGACGAGTACCGCAATGCCCCGGAGCGGCTCCTCCCTCATCGGGCGGCAGCGTCCGCCGCGGCCAGGATTTCCGCGGCGCCGGCCGTGAGCAGCCGTTCGGCCAGGGTCGCGCCGAGTTCCTCGCCGTCGGCAGCCGGGCCTTCGATCCGGTCTTCCAGCATGCGCGAGCCGTCGGTCGCGATCACCCTCGCCCGGATCGTAATGCGGGCGTCCGAGGTCGTGGCGTACACCGCGATCGGCGAATGGCAGTCCGCGCCCAGTGCGACGCCGACCCGCCGCTCGGCCGCGACCACCCGTCGCGCCTCCTCGTCTTCGAGTCGACCCACGACGCGGATCAGATCCTCCCGCCCTTCGTGGCACTCGATGCCGACGATGCCCTGGCCGTTCGCGGGCAGAATGACCTCCGGATCCACGCACTCGGCGATGCGCCCGGTGAGGCCGAGCCGCTTCAGGCCGGCCGCTGCCAGCATGATCGCCGTGTAGTCCCCGGCGTCCAGCTTGGCCAGCCGGGTCTGTACGTTGCCGCGGAGCGGCTTCACGCTGACGTCCGGGCGGCGCACCAGCACCTGGGACTGGCGACGCAGGCTGGACGTGCCGACGACCGCGCCGGCCGGCAACGCCTCCAGTGTGCTGCCGACCATCGCGTCCCGGGGGTCCTCGCGTTCCAGGACGGCTGGCAGGGCGAACCCCGGCGGCATCTCGCCCGGCACGTCCTTCATCGAGTGCACGGCGATGTCGGCGTCGCCCGATTCCATCGCACGCTCGAGTTCCTTGATGAACAGTCCCTTGCCGCCGATCTTGCTGAGCGTGCGATCCAGGATGCGATCGCCTTTCGTCGTCATCGGCACGAGTTCGACCGCCTCGACTTCCGGCAGCCGTTCCAGGCGCTCCGCCACGTGCCGTGCCTGCCACAGTGCCAGTTCGCTCTCCCTGGTCGCGATTCTCAGCCTCATCGGATGCCTCCCTTCAGTCGTTGCCGGATCTCGCCGACATGACGTCTGCTGACGGGCAGGGTCTCGCCGGTGCGGCGGAAGCGTACCACCGGTTTGCCCTCTGTATCGCTCTCGAGGCCGGACAGGTGCTCGAGGGCGACCAGTGCGTTGCGGTGGATGCGACAGAAATCCGGCGCGAATTCCTCTTCCAGGGATTTCAGGGAGTCGTCGAGCAGATCCTCGCCGCCCGCGTGACACGCGCGCACGTACTTGCGGTCGGCACGGAAATAGTAGATGTCGCATACCGGGATCAGCCGCAGCTCATCGCCGGCTCGGGCACAGAGATAGCGTCGTCGTCCGCCGGCGCCGGCGATCCCGGAGAGCTGGTCGCCCGTAAGTCGTGCGGCCCGTTCGAGGGCCTGCCCGAGCCGGTGGCGGCGTATCGGCTTCAGCAGGTAACCGACGGCCTGCGCCTCGAAAGCCTGCAGGGCGTATTCGTCGTAGGCCGTGGTGAATATGATCGCCGGCGGAGTGGCCAGGTCCGCCAGGTGGCGGGCCGTCTCGATCCCGTCCATGCCGGGCATACGGATGTCCAGGAGCACCACGTCGGGCCGGATGTCCCGGCACAGCGCCAGTGCCTCGCTGCCGCCTGCCGCCTGCCCCGCCACTTCATGGTCCGGCATGTCGCCGATCTGGTCCACGAGCCGCTGACGGGCGGGTCGTTCGTCGTCGACGATGAGGATTCTCATGCCTCGCCTGTCTCCCGGGGGAACCGCAGCGTCACGCTGTAGCGATCCGCCCTCTCCTCCGAGGTCACCCCGGATCGGCGACCGAAAGCCAGCTCGAATCGCTGGCGGATATTGTCCAGCGCGACCCGGTTGCCCTCGCGCGGCGGTGCGCCCGGCGTGCGCGGGTTGGAGACCGTCAGCACGACGTCGTCGCGGTCGGTCCGGCCGGTGACGGTCACCGTGCCGCCGCCGGGCAGTGGCTCGATGCCGTGAT
>JARRPZ010000080.1:0-24702 GCA_037382365.1 Gammaproteobacteria bacterium | reverse complement strand
TGGCCGCCTCCTCCATCAGTGCGAGTGCGCGCTCGACGTCGCTGCCGTAGGCCACCCCCACCACGAAATGGATGCGGAGGATGTCATCGGAGAGTGACCAGTTCAGGACGCGGCCAGTAATGAATTCCTTGTTCGGCACCAGGAGTTCCTGCCGGTCCCACGTGCGTATGGTGGTGGCGCGGATCTGAACCCGCGTCACTACCCCACTGGTATCGCCGACGGTCACGACGTCGCCGACACGCACGGGACGTTCCACCAGGATGATCAGCCCGCTGATGAAATTCGCGACGATCTCCTGCAGACCGAAACCGATACCCACACCGAGTGCCGCGACCAGCCACTGCAGCTTCGACCAGTCCAGGCCGATGGTCGCCAGGACGTAGGCCAGACCGATCGTCGCGATCGTGTAGCGCGCGAGCGTCGCGAACGCGAGCCGGCTTCCCGGCGTGATGCCCGGGCGCTGACGCAGCAGGATGTCCAGCAGGGACGGCAGATTCCGGGCGGCGACGACCGTGAGCGCAATGACCAGGACGGCGATCAGGAGATCAGCCAGGGTCACCGCTGTCACCTGCTGTTCCCCGCCGACATTCTGCACCGACTGCCAGAGTGTCACGTCACTGAACAGGCCGATCGCCGGGAGCACGTCCGACCAGATGCCACTCAGCCCGAGCAGCGCGATGACCACCAGCGAGACGTTAAGGAGTTTGCGGGTATCGGCGTCGAGCGAGACGATGTCGCCGACCGGCTCGGCGGCGACGGCAGCGATCTCCTCGACGGGCGAGTCTTCTCCCGCGCCGGACTCTTTGGCAGCACGGGCGGCTTCCCGCCGCTCCAGGGCCTCACGCAGCAACAGGCGGCGGCGCAGCACGAGCAGCCAGCGGATGATCAGTTCACGCAGGAATACGAGCCCGAATACCAGCCACATGCTGTTGATCAGCTTGCCGAGCAGGCTTCCCGCGGAGTACATGAATCCCAGCCACGCCATGACGCCCAGACCGGCCGGGATAAGCATGGACAGCGCCAGCCAGAACCAGGGCCATGGCAGCACGTCTTCCGTCGCCCCGCGACGCCGCAAGGCTTGTACGATGCCGCCGCGCGGCGTCAGCAGACGATAGAGGAAGTACATCAGCCCGATCACGAGCACGAGGAACAGGATCTGGTTCAGCGCACCCGCGTCCTTCGGCTCGGCGAACCGAGCCGAGACGATCAGGACGAATGCCGGCAGGAACAGGGTGAACATGAGGAGATCCATCTGCCGGCGCAGGCGCGAGAGACCCTCGGGCGACCAGCGGAAATGGCCTTCCGCGACACCGCCGGGCATGCACAGCACGCGGAAGAAGCGCAGGAAGAACAAAAGCGGCGCGGTCCGCAGCAGCGCCCGGCCTACGGCGCGGGACGATGCGGTCGCCTCCCAGGAGTTTGTGAGCTCGTAACCGGTCACGAACGCCAGCAACGGCCAGGGCAGCGTTATCAGCAACGTAATGAATACCGCGCGCAGGGTATAGGTAAAACGGTCCTGGGAAGGCTTGCCCACGTGTTCGGAGGTGGCATGCAGCGCCTCGCGGAGTGCTCCGAGTTTCCACCAGAATGCAAGCACCCCGAGCACGCCCAGCATCAGCAGCGGCGAACGGGTCAGGCGGTCCAGGAATACCTGCAGCGCGTCCAGCCAGCGGCCCGGTTGCAGCAAATTGGTGACATCCTCCGGCACGCCCAGCAGCTGCGCCGGTGTGAGCGCGGGCCGGGTGCGTATCAGCAGGGAGCGTTCGGCGATGAACGCATCATATTCGGCCGCCAGCTGGAAGAGTTGCTGTTCCGTGTATTCGTACTCGGACAGCTGGCGGAGATAATCCTTGTTGATCTCCATCAACTGGCGCAGCAGATCCTGGCGGGTCTGCACCAGGAGTGTCAGTGGCTCACGCAGCTGCTCCGCCTGCCCCACCTGCTCCGCGGGCAGGCTCGCCAGCAGCTGCCCCACCCGCTCGTCCGCGTCCCGGTATTCCTCCCACATCTCCTCCAGACGGATGTCGCGCAGCCCGGCCTCGGCGATCAGCTCTTCCCGTTCGCGCGACTCCTTCCGGTATTCACTGACGTCGGGCAGTTCACGGCGTTCGCCCATGAGGTAGCGGCCGAGGGCGGGGCTGAAACCCGCGACGTCGATCTTCTGCTGGGCACTCTGGTAGCGACGTTGCAGGGAAGCGAGCGTGCGCTCCGCATCCTTGCTGGCCGCAAGTACCCGATCCAGTTCGCCGATGACTTGCCTGAGCTCTTCGGCGAGCGCCTGATTGGTGCCGACGAACTGCTGCACCAGGGGATTGTCGGCCGCTTCCCCGAGCACGGCCGGATCCACCTCGGCGATGACCCGCTCCGTCTCGCTGCGCCGGCGCTCACCGAGCAGCGTCTGCAGCCGGGCGACCCGTCCACCTCGGCGATGACCCGCTCCGTCTCGCTGCGCCGGCGCTCACCGAGCAGCGTCTGCAGCCGGGCGACCCGGGCCTGGCCGCGTTCCAGGTCCCGCGTGGCGGCATCCCGCTGCGCCTCCAGCAGAGCGACTCTGACCGGCTGGCTGAGGAGTTCCTGGTCGAGTTTCCGCGTCTCGTCCGTGAGCGCCTGCAACGCCGTCTGACGGGCCCAGGCCGCGGCTTCGGTGACGATGTCCGCAGCGTCGTCGGACGGAGCCTCGGCGATCTGCGACGAGAGTTCGCGCACCCGCTGCGCGATCGTACTCTGTCGCTGGCGGATAGCCTGAGGCCTCGTCTCCGCCGCAGTCAGTTTCTGCTCGAGTTCGGCGAGGGAGGATTGCGCCTTCGCCACTGCGGCGCGCTCCTCCTGCAGCTGCTGCTCGATATCCGTGGCCGTCGACCGGACGTCGGCACCGAGTCCCTCCAGAGGATCAGCGTCGGCCTGGGCGGCGAGTTCCCGGCGTATCTCCTCGGTCTGCTGCGGCGCCGCCACACGCGCCTGCTCGAAACGGGTTGCCGCAGCCCGGTGAGCGTCCGCGGCCTCCAGGTTGGCCAGGGCCTGACGATACAGGTCGACCGCCTCCGTCCGGACTTCGTCCGAATGAGCGGAGGAGGTCTCGATCTGCTCGAGGCGGGACCGGACCATCGGTGCCGTGACGGCCGCAGCGCCGGAGTCGCCCCGGGCGGCAGGCTCCTGCGCCAGACCGACCATTGCCGTCAGCAGGGCGAGGGTGCCGGTCGCGACCCGCGTCATCAGCCGGGCGCTGGCTGGTCGACACTGCGGCACGGCAGCGCCGGCACGCCGTGTCGGCGCATGCAGAACGGACACTATGATCTCCGGGATCCTTCTCCCCAGTCTGCCCGCTATGATGGCACGCGCCGTCGCGATCCCGCCACTGGTCATCAGCGAGGGGGCACGCGCGCTGCGCCGGCGCTGACGCGCAGACGCCGACGACCGCTGCCGTGGTCGGTGCTATCCTGACGGCCGGCCTGCAATCCGGGGGACCGGCATGCGCATTCGATCGATCCTCACACTGCCGCTGTTGTTCGCTGCCGCCCTGCTGCTCGCATCCGGCGCGCGCGGCCAGACCGCCGGCGGCGGACAGGATGCCTGGCAATGGAGCGGCATCGAGCGGGTCGTGGTCGTTCCGGACGTCCACGGCGCCTACGAACACCTGGTGACCCTGCTCCGGCAGACCGGCGTGGTGGACGACGCCCTCGCCTGGTCCGGCGGACGCACCCATCTGGTCAGCCTCGGAGACCTCCTCGATCGCGGGCCACGATCCCGTGACGTCATGGATCTGCTCATGCGTCTGCAGGACGAAGCGCAGGCCGCCGGCGGCCGCGTGCACGTGGTACTCGGCAATCACGAGCACATGAATCTGGTCGGCGATCTGAGATATGTGGCAACGGAGGAGTACGCCGCGTTCGCTGACGACGAGTCCCCCGCCACCCGTGCAGCGGTGCGCGCCCGGTTCGCCGCCGCCAACCCCGGCATGAGCGCGGAGGAACTGACCGCCGCGTTCGACAAACGGTATCCCCCCGGCTACTTCGCCCATCGTGCCGCATTCCGGCCGGACGGGCGTTACGGCCGCTGGCTGCTCACCCTGCCCGTACTGATCGTCATCAACGACACCGCGTACGTGCATGGCGGGCTGCCTGCACAGACGGCCGACTGGAGTCTCGCGGAACTGAACAACACCTTCAGCCGCGACCTGGCGCGCTACCTCCAGGTCTGGCGGGAACTGGTCGCCACCGGCGCACTGCCGGACGACGAACCGCAGAGTGCCGACGACGTTATCAGCGACGAAATCGTCGAAGATCCCTCCCGCTGCATCGAGGAACGGGCACTCGCCTGTGAGAAGATCCAGGGCAACGGCAGGACGCTCGAGCTCATGAAGGATTTCAACCGGCTCAGCGATGCGCCGGTCAACGGCTATGACGCCCCGTTCTGGTACCGCGGCTCGGTCTATTGCAGGGATATCCTGGAACGGCCGGTCCTGGAGCGCTATCTCGCCACCATCGGCGCCCGCCGCGTCGTGGTCGGACACACGCCGACCACCGACCGCCGGGTCAGGGTCATCCGCGACGGACGGGTCGTGATGACCGACACCGGCATGCTCGTGAGTTACTACGACGGCAAGCCGGCGGCGCTGGTCGTCGAGGGCGGCGACCTGCGTGTCCGCTATGAAGAAGGACCGGCGGCGGGGGAAGCGCCCCTCACCGGTTTCGGGCCCGTGGTCTACGGCCTCGAAGCCGGCGAATTCGAAGCGGCGCTCCGCGATGCGCGGGTCACCGGCGTTAACCGTGACACGGGCGCGGACATGTGGCACGTGGACCTCGAGCTGGGAGATCAGAAATTCCGGGCCCGCTTCTTCCCCGCGCGCGAGGGGGCGGACGAGGAGCTGGCCGCCTACGCGCTGGACCGTCTGCTCGGCACCGAACTCGTGCCCGCGACGGTGAGCCGTCGCATCGAGGATACCGACGGCGCGCTGCAGATGATGTGGCCCCGCGAGATCACCGAGCAGGAGCGCAGCGCGTCGGGCAGCGGCTTCGGCGGCTGGTGTTCGATCGGCGAGCAGTTCCAGCTCATGTATGCCTTCGATCTGCTGATCGCCAAGCAGCGCGCCGGTACGCATATCGTCTACGACCGGGACAACTGGACGCTGCGGCTCACCGGCCATGGCGATGCTTTCGGCAGGGACCGCAAGTTGCCTCGCGGCATCCGGGAGGATGCCGTCAAGCTGCCGTCCGGGCTGGAGGAGGCGCTCCGCGCCCTCGACGAGGACGCAGTCCGGAGCGCGCTCGGCGGCTACCTGGACGGGCGACGGGTCGATGCCATCCTGTCACGGCGTGACGACCTGCTCCGTCGTTTCGGCGACTAGTCGGGCAGAGGTCGGCAGGCCTCGATGATCTGCCGGCGGCGCAACGCCTCCGAGTCCATCGTCCCGAAGAACGCTTCCAGGTAGTGTTCGGCGCGTGACCGCTCTTTCGATCGGAGCCCTTCCTGTTCGCGCAGCAGATCGATCACCGGCTCGTGCAGGTCGGCGAACCGGGTGAACAGGGCGTCCCAGTCGATCCCTTCGCGACAGAATCCGCGGTAGCGCCGCTGGCGTACGTCGTGCACGCCCAGCCCGCGCGGCGGCACGGCGTATTCGGTATCGACCAGTCCCGCATAGTCGAAGTCGAAGGGCACGACGACGATCGGCCCTTCGGCCCGACGGAAGGCCGTGGTGTTGTGTAACTCCGCTGCCGACCAGTCCAGATGACCGATCATGAACTGGAACACGGAGAGCGCCGCGAGTTCGGTGGGATCCGTCTGCCGGACGTCGATCTTATCCACGTCCAGCCACTCGGCGCCGATGCGCCTGCCGACATCCCGGAAGTGCTCCGAGAAGAACCCGTATCGCGTGTACCGGCGACGGGAACCGGTGTCACGATATTCGATCCGGGCGAGCCGGACCCGGATGCTCGCCTCCGTCACCAGCGTGTAATACCGGTAAGCCAGATACTCGAGTATGGCCCACGCCTGGTACTCCGGTCGGTGGTACTGGCAATGTGTCGTGAACGGCAGCGTATGCTGTCCGGCGAACGGGGTGCCGGCGGTCTGCGTGTCGTCGAACTCCAGGAAGAGCGCCGGTAGGGCGCAGTGCCCGGTTTCCCGGCGCCATCGACCGCGGGTGCGATAGCTAACGTCCAGCTCGCGGAGGCGACCCCCGGCGTCCGTCACCCGGATGACGCCGGCGGCGGGCGTGCACTCGCCGCTTTCCGGGTTTCGGCAGACGTCGCCGAAGTCGAGCTCGAACACCAGCGGCAGTACGGCGTCGTCGGCGAAGAGCGGCAGGCCGTCGGCGGCGAGGGCGACCGTGGCACAGACCAGCAGCAGGGAGGCGAAGAGCAAGAACAGCACGATGCTGCGGCCTTCGCCGGCACGCACCGGCGTGATGCGGCCCGGCAGCCGCTCGACTCGGGTTCGGCGATCGGTCAACGTTTCCACCGCCAGGCGATGTCACGGCCGCCGGCTGGCCGCGGCCGGACCCGCTATCCTCCGTCAGTCTGTCTCCCTTACGACACTAGGACGCACGGAGCGGCGGAGGTATGCGGAGATACCGAGACCTCAGGGCGTCAGGGACCGGAGACGCCGGCCCTTCGTCAGAGTCGATCCAGCGCCTGCTGGACCCGATGCAGCATGTTCGGCTCGCCGCCGGCCATGTTCTCGGCTTCCGCTCGTAGTAACAGCTCGGCGTCCTGCCGCCAGCGTTCGAGGATCGCCTTTTTCTGCTCCACCGTGAGTTCCTCGTGCTCGAGTACGGCTTCCGGCGAGGAGAATTCGCTGGTGGGATCTGCCAGTGCGTGTTCGAGGTTCATAGATACCCTTTGATTAGCATTTCGCACGTCGTCGGAAAGATGTCGTGATGGCAACAGGATAACAGACCGACAAAGCACCGGAGCGCCGCTCACGGCCACTCGGTGCCGGCGGTGATGACCGGCGCGAGACCGATGAATGCGGCAGCGTCGCGGCGAGCAGCCAGAACGGCCGGCCGATGACGATCCCTCCCGGACCGGTATTCATCAGGAACAGGCCGGCACTCATCACCGCGATGATGGCGTAGGCAACCAAACGCAGCCTCTCACCCAGCAGGAGGCGGGCCGCGATGGCCGTCGCCACGGGATACATGGACTGGAACAGGCTCCGGTTCGTCGCCGTGGTCTCGGTCATGGCCAGCACGCTCAGCAGCACCACGGCCCCGGACCCCATGGCGCCGACCGCCAGGACGTGCCACCAGGTGCGCCGCGGAAGCGACTTTCGTAGCGAACCGGAGCCCCCGGCCACCAGGATCGCGATCGCGAAGGCGGCGGCAGTGCCCGTGCTCGCGACGGCGAGTGGCAGGGGTTGGGCACCGGCCGTCAGGGCCGCCTTCCTGGCCAGCGGGGCGAAGCCGAGGCAGAACCCTGCCAGCCCGACGTCCGCGACCAGTCTCGCACTTGTGCGAATGACGCACCCCTTCCGCACGTGTCGGGCTAAGCTACCATAGGCGTGTCGCACCGACGGACAGGAGGCCGCTAATGACCCCGAGAATTGCACTGTTGCTGCCCGCGCTGCTCGTCCTGCTGGCGCCGGCACCTGCGCCGGCCGGGGATCGGCCGGGAAATATCGAGCTGACCGCGCAGGCCGGTTACCGCTTCGGCGGCAGTTTCGAGGATGCCGACGAGCGCGAGGTGGACGTCGAGGACGGCGGCGCCTGGGGATTGGTCGCGAATTTCCGTGCCGACTCGGACACCCAGTGGGAACTTTATTACGGACGTCAGAGCACGGAGTTCACGAGCGCCGAATTGTTCGCCGGTGTGCCCGTCGTCGACGTAGACATCGATTACTTCCAGGGCGGCGGCACCTACATCGTGGAGGGCGACAACTTCAGACCCTACGTCGTGATGACCATCGGCGCGTCGCGCTTTGCCCCCTCCGCGACCGCCGGCAACGATTTCGACGACGAGATATTCTTCTCGCTCTCGCTGGGCGCAGGCGTGCGCATCGCCGCGGGCGATCGCCTCGCGTTCCGACTCGAGGGTCGGGCCTTTACGAGCTTCGTGGACAGCGATTCCAGCCTGTTCTGTGCGAGCGGCGGGGCGCAGAACGTGTGCCTGATCGAAGTCGAAGGCGACACGCTCACCCAGTGGCAGGTGACCGCCGGTCTGACGCTGAAGTTCTGAGGTCTACCAGCCCTTGAAGAAACCGCCGTCGGCGAAATCCCACAGCAGGGTCAGGTGATAGCGCGTGTCGTAATCCTGATCGCTGAGTGGTAACTCCAGGCCGAAGTTCAGCGCCACGTGGCCGCCCCGTGTGAGGCCTACGCGTATCTGGGGGAGTGCCGTGAACTGCACGGCGTCGCCGCCGTTGTCGTCGAACGGGATCGTCGCCGTCATCTCGAGAGCCGGGAAGACGCGGCGCGGCCAGGGACTCCACGCGTAATGCACGATGCCGGCGAGTTCCACTTCGCCCTGGTTCCTCCAGACTCCACGCGAAGGCGTGCTTGTAGCCGAACTCGACTTCCGTGAATTCCGAGTCCGCCCCATCGTCCTCGTGTATGAGTTCGAGGATGGTCTGGCCCGCCTTGCCGACACGCTTCTCGTACTCGATCACGTTGCGGAAGACGTCGTCGCCGTCCCGGTTCTCCACGCGGGACTTCCATCCCGGTTCTCCACGCGGGACTTCCAGACCCATTCGTCCTCCGGAAACGCTTTCTTCGTCCGCACCGGCAGCATGAGATTCATCTCGCCCGGCGGATATGGCGCCGTGTCGGCGAGCGTCTTCACGTAGGCGACCACACTCTCGATTTCCTCGTCCGTCAGGTTCGCGTCCTGTGCGGGCATCTGGGCCGACAGCCCCATGGCGTGGCCGCCGTGCTTGACCACCATGAACCAGTCCGCCCGCGGTTCGCGGCTGTTGAACAGCGGGTCCGACAGGTCGGCCGGCATCGGATCGAAGGCCTGCACGACCGGGCTGTCCGGGTCCGGCCGGCCCGTGATGCCGTGGCAAGTTGCGCAGACCGACTCGAACACGCGCTCGCCTCGTTCGATATCGGCGGCGCGGGCGATGACCGCAGACATCGTGGTCATCGCGATGATCAACAGGACGAAGCTGCGTGTCATGGCGACCTCTTTAAATGAAAAGGACGAGGTCACGTTAACGCCAGCGGTAAGTCCTCCCTATCGAGAGAACTACCTAGTAGCGCGGGCGGGCCCGCAATCGGTCGGGAGTGCGGAGCGGCGCCGGCCCGGATCAGTCGATGATGATGCGCGGATCGAGCGGCTTGTCCGGACAATTGTCGCCGACGACCGTGTACTTGTATTCCACGGCGGGGACGTCCCGGCGGATCGTCGCCCTGACCAGCCCACTCGTCGGACCGGCGTCGAGGGGCCGCCCGACGAACGGATCGAAGAAGATCTCGTAACCCAGGGACATCGGCTCGTCCGCTGCATTGACGCTCTGCCAGACGATCTGGCGGCCCCGGTCTGCGCAGATGGCACTCTTGTCCGGGTTTCGGGGACACGACACGTCCGCGTTCGGCCTCACTTCGACGGGACACGCATCCGCATCGAACACGATCGCGACGTCGTAGTCAGTCTGGCTCCGGACCTGATTGCTGACCACGATACCAGCCACCGCCAGCAGGATGGCCAGCAGCAGCGATGCACGACGCATCGGATAGGACTGCTCGTGCGCGCCCTGGTCACCGATTCTTCTGTTCAGCTGGGAGTGCCTCACTTGTGATTGTTGTTGTCGAATCGCCCGGCCGGTCGGGCGCCGTCGCTGCATCCTAGCAGACAAACCGGCCCCGCGGCGCGCCGGGCGGCGATCCGCTCCGTTCGATGCGACGTGACATCGGTACGGCGCCGCGCCGGCCGACCACTAATCGAGGATGAGCCGAGGATCGAGTGGATCGCAATTTTTCGTGACGATCGTATATTTGTATTCGACCTTTGGAGCCTTATCGTCGGTCGTTGCCTTGGCGAGACCTTGGCCGTTGGATGGGATCGTGGCACCGCGCTTGAAGGGGTCGAAATAGATCCAGTAGCGCTTCTCTATCGCTTTGTCCCTGTCCGAGGAATCCACGCTCTGCCAGGATACCTTCTTGCCGCGCTGCTTACAGATTTTCCCGCGGTTGTCCTGATCCGGGCAGGCTGACTGAGAATTCGGCACGACCCTCGTCGGGCAGCCGGCGGCATTGAACAAGACCCTGCCATCGACGGTGGCGGGATCGACCACTTCCACGCTGGCACAGCCGGCCAAGAGTATGGCGGAAATCGCGCCGCACAGTGCCGCGCGCGCCAGGCGCGGGACGGTGACGTTTTTTTGCGTTCTCGTATTCACTTAACTACCCCCTTGCTCCACTCTCAGACGATCCGAACCGGCCAGTGCGAGAAAACTATCATACGCCCGCAGGGATCGAAGTCCCGCGTCCTTGACCAGGATGGCGCCCGGATACCCCAGCGACACCGTGCGTTGCGCTGCCTGCAACGCACGTTCCTCCCGCCCGATCAGGGCGAGGGCGACCGTCACGTCGTACCAGACCTGTACGTTTCCGGGTGCGATATCGGTCGCCCGTTGAATGCGGTCCAGCGCGGACTCCTCATCCCCGAGACCCGCGTGATATCGGGCGAGCGCCGCCAGCGTGTCTGCGTCGGATTCGTTGATCTCGAGCGCCTGAGTGGCGAGTGCGACCGCCTTCCGGTACGCGGCGCGGCACTCCTCGCCCTCTGGCGCGAGCGCCCGGTAGGTGTCACCGAGATTGCCCCACAGACGGTGATCATCCGGCGTCATGGCAATCGCCTCCCGGTACATGGGCAACGCCTCGTCGAACCGTCCGAGGTAGTAGTATCCCGACGCGAGATTGGAGTAGGCGCCCCGCCCGGGCGAGATCTCCAGCGAGCGCCGCCACGCGGCGATGGCATCCTCGATGCGCCCGGCCATGAAATAGGCAACGCCCAGGCTGTTGTGCGGCGTGGCATTGTCAGGCATCGATCCGGCGACGTAGCTCAGGTGCGGGAGTGCCTCTTCAGGCCGATCGGTCAGAAGCAGCAGATGGCCCAGCGCCATATGATTTTCCGCGTTCCTCGGCTGGATTTCTATCGCCTTCCGGTACGCCTGCTCCGCGAGACCAATCTCCTCCATGGATTCGTAGGCCTCGCCGAGGCCCCGATAGCCCTCCACCGAGTCGGGGCGAATGGCGATCGCCGTCCGGAACTCTTTGATCGCCCGATCGTACTGACCGGAAAAACGGTACAGATGTCCGAGTGCGACATACACGGCATCCGCCGGCGAATCCAGTGCCAGCGCCTTGTCGCACTGCTCTTCGGCGGCCTTGAACCAGGAGGGACTGCGACTCAGCTGATAGCGGGCCAGGAAGGTATCACACAGGCCCGCATACGCTTCCGCATAGTCGTTGTCCAGCGCAATGGCCTTGCGGAACAGCGATTCCGTCGTCTCCAGCGACTCGTTGGATGGCGGATTGTTCAGAGACTCCCGTGCCTGCAGGTAGTAGTCGTAGGCGTCCATGCTCTCGGTCGGCTGACGGCGCAGATTGCGGCCGGATTCGTCGGACAGCATGATCTCCAGCGAATCGACGACACGCAGCGCGATATCGTCCTGAATACGAAAGATGTCCTCGAACCGCCGGTCGTAGACTTCCGACCAGAGCCGGAACCCGGTCGCCGCATCCACCAGCTGCGCCGATATTCGGACCCTGTCGTCCTCGCGCCGGACACTGCCTTCCAGCAGGTAGCGCACGCCGACTCGCTCCGCGATCGTCGGCAGGTCGTAGTCCTTGCCCTTGAAATAGAACGTTGCGGTCCGGGACGCGACCTTCAGCTCCGACAGGCGGGACAATTGATTCAGTATTTCTTCGGCGAGACCATCACCGAAATAATCGTTGCCCGATTCCCCGCCGAAACTGACGAAGGGCAGCACCCCGATGGTGTTCTCGTCCGCTTCCGCCACGGCGTTCGCTTCCGCTGCTTGCGTCGCTTCCGCCGTGGTCGCCTGCATGTCGGTCCTGCGGATCTCCTGCACGTGCAGGAACAGGCGATAGCTGACGAACCCGACGACCGCGATCAGCGCCGAGAGCAGCGCCATGTCGAGTACCCGGCCCCTGCGCGTCCGTCGCCCGGAGGCATCGCGTATGATCCCCGTCGGCGTGATCTCGAACACCCAGGCGAGCATGACGGCCAGCGGGAAACCGGCGATCAGCACCAGTATCAGAGCGGTACTCACCCACGGCGGGATCAGCAGAGCTTCGAAGGTGGCCTCGGCGACCTGAATGATCAGCCAGGCCCCCACCACATAGACACCCGCGATGCGGAACACGCTGCGCTGGCGGAGTTCCGCGACGAATGCCTGGAACGCACCCTGCTGGCGGGCCGGGTCCCGGGATTCCGTAGGCTCGGCGAGGAGCCGCACGCCGGCCGGCGATTCGTCGATCAGGCTGTCGCCGTCACCGGTCGCGAGCGCACCGACAAGTTCCTCGAGGCAGTGACCGATCTTCGCGTCGTCGTCGGCCGCTTCGGGCCAGAGGCTCTCGACCAGGGCGGCCCGCGTCATCCTGTCTCCGCCGGCCTCGGCGAGTGTCACCAGAAGTGCCATACGGAGAACGCATGAAAGGACAAGCATGAGCCACGTGCCGCCGGCCCTCTCTCGGGCGACTATATCGGGCTTTATCATCACTCTGCTGCTGACCGCCGTTTCCTACGCCGGCGAGGCGCAACCGTTGTTCGCCGACGACGATGTACTGGCAATCACCCTGGTCGCCCCGTTGCGGGACATTTTCAGGGACGAGAGCGACCGGCAGTATGCGGGCACGATCGAGCTGGTCGGCTCGGACGGCGAACCGGTAACCCTGGACGTGAAGGTACGTGCACGTGGCAATTTTCGCCGCGAGAACTGCGATTTCCCGCCCCTGCGGCTGAACCTCCGGAAGGAGCAGGTCGAGGACACCGTCTTCGAGGGCCAGGACAAGATGCCGCTCGTCAGCCACTGTCGGGATCGCTCCGCGTATACCCAGTACCTGCTGAAAGAGTATCTCGCCTACAGGATATTGAATATCCTTACCGACTCGAGTTATCGGGTACGGCTGTTCGATATCCGCTACGTCGACTCCGAAAAGCCCGACCGCGCCGAGAACCATTACGCCTTCGTCGTCGAGCACCACAACGCGATGGCCGAACGGCTGGGAGTGGAACGGGTTTCGGTCAAGAAGGCCGACCGCAATCAGTTCGACCGTTCCTATGCGGCCCTGGCCCTCGTGTTCCAGTACCTGATCGGGAACACGGACTTCTCCTTCGTGCTGGGCCCGGACGGTGAAGATTGTTGTCACAACGCCCAGCTCGTGCGCCGTCCGGACGGCGCCTATCTGCCCATACCCTATGACTTCGACTACAGCGGTTTCGTGGACCCGCCTTACGCCGTTCCGCCGAAGCAATTGAAACTTCGCAACATCCGCGAACGGGTCTACCGTGGCCCCTGTGACGAACGCTCGGACATGGATGCCGCCTTCGCGCGCTTGCAGGAACAGCGGGACACCATCTACGCGCTCATCCGCGAGCAACCCGGGCTGGAGGAACGCACGCGGAACGACCTCGTCCGCTACGTGGACGACTTCTACCAGGTCCTGGACAACCCCGACTACCGTCAGCGGGAGTTCTTCGCTCGCTGCGACTGACTGGCAACGGCTCAGCGTTGCAGCCAGTCGACCAGGATCTGCGTGATACGCGGGTGTACGAGATAGCCGATGGAGCTGTGGGGATTGGAGCGCCCGTAGCGGATCGCGAGATTATAGATGCGGCTGTCCCGGATGCTGCTGACCAGGCGCTTCTCCATCATGGCGCGGAAATCGTTCGCCAGATCCTTGTCGTGGCACAGGTAGTCGTCCTCGGCCGACACGTTCTGCCAGGTCAGCACATTCGTCGGATATCGCCGCGGCACGGGCTCGCCGGCGCCGAGCAGGCGCTTCTTCACCGTCTCGTCGCCGAGCGGGCAGCCGAGCGTCAGCCACGCGTCGACCTTGCCCCGGCCAATTCGAGCCCCTTCGTTCGCCTCGTGGGACAGACGCCAGAGTACGTCCCAGGCGACGATGCTCCCCGTGCCGTGGGAAACCAGTAACACACGGTGGCTGTCGTCGAGGGCCGCCGTCAGCACCGAGGCCACGCGCTCCCTGACGGCTTCGGCATAGTCGCTCTGCGGATTCCAGTATTCCGCGAGGTCCCGAGACAGGCGGGCGATCACCTTGTCCGCCAGTCCGACCATGCCGATCAGGCCGGACGAGACGTCCGCCGCGAACTCCTTCAGCGCGCTCTTGCCGGGCAGCCGGTCGTAGCGGGACATCTTGAAGCTCTTCGCGCTCGGCAGTGCCTTCAGTCCGGCGAGGGCATGGTAGCGGTCGGCGATGTCGAGTTCCTCGTCGTATTGTTCTCCCAATCCGCGCAGCAGCTCGTTCGTGAGATCTCCGTAGTAGGCCAGCCTCAGATCGAGCCGGCGAAACGCCTCCGCGAGGTCCGGTCGATCTCTTTCCAGGCCATGCCGCAATGCCTCGCGCCACAGCGACAGCAATTCTCCCCTGCGCGGTTTGAAATGGCGCCCGTGTACCAGGACGACGGTCGCGCCTCGGCCACCGCCGTCGAAGATCCGCTTCCCCTCCTGTGTCTCCTCGGTCATCCGCCGATCCCTAGAATTCCTCGTCGTCGCGGTCACGACGGGTCAGCATGGAGAAGAAGGGCCCCGACAGGGTTTTCCCGTATTCCAGCTTCCACAGCACGAGGGTCGCATAGACGAAAGCGATCGAGATGACCGTCGCAACGCCGACGGCGCCGATGCCCGAACCCAGCCCGATGCCGATGGCGGCGAATATGTACAGCGCATCGGCCGGTTCGTCGAGAGTGAATCGGAAACGTACCGCTGCCACGATGCCCGCAAGGCTGAACGCGAGCGCGAGACTGTTCTGCACGATCATGGCGATACCGGTCACGACGATGGGCAGGATCACGATGGTCTGCACGAAAGACGAACTGACCTCTTTGCTGCGACTCGTTATGAAGTAGACCCAGGACACGGGGACGATGATGATTACCGTGCCGATACAGGCGATAAGCAGCTGGATCGCTCCGCGCGGCTCGAGGATGGTCTGGCGGATACCGGTGTAGACCGGTTCGAATTGCTCTGCGGGCTCCCGGACGATGTCGCCGATGCCCCCTATCGGCAGGTACGGGCGCAGGTCGGGGAAGGAATCGACGACGAAGTAGCCGAAGAGTATCCAGCCGGCATAGTAAGCCGTTATCAGCGATACCGGCATCGCGATGGAAGCGGATCGGCGCATCCCCTGCCCCCCGACTGAAAGCTCCGCTATTTCATAACAGCCGGCGGCAAAATGCCAACCGACGTCACGGGGCAGGGGTCTGTGTCCTAATCCTCGGGTCCGACGGCGCGAAGCCGGGCCCGCAGCCGGTCGATCTCCTCGAGAAGGTCGAGGGCGAGGGCCGCGCCCTCCAGGTTCAGCCCGAGATCGCGCTGCAGGGCGACCGCGCGGCGGGCGCGGGCAAGATCCTCACCGGAAAACTCCCAGCGCGTGCGACGATAACTGACCGGCTCGATCACCCCTTCCTCGACCAGTTCGATGATCGTCTCGGCCTGCACCGAACAGGCGGAACTGAGTTCTCTGAGGCTCAGGCTCGTCGTCTCTTCGAGGATGAAGCCGGTGATCTCTCGTGTCGTGCGCTCACTCATGTTTCGCTCGTCGCTCGTTCTTTGTCGCTTACCGACCCCACGCCGCTATCGTCCCGCTGCGGCGCTCCGGCTCCCCAACCGACTGCGCGGATCGAATTCGAACGCGTCGGCGAAACGCCGGTAGGCGGCCTTCTGGTCCTCGGTCTCGGCGACTGGCGTCACGATCTGTGCGGTCGCGTAGAGATCGCCGGGGCTCTTGCCCGGCAATCCCCGACCCTTGAGCCGCAGTTTTCGACCGGCCGCCGTGTTCGGCGGTATGGTGAGGTCGACCGCACCCGCCGGCGTCGGCACTTCCACCTTCGCCCCGAGTGCCGCCTCCCACGGTGCCAGCGGCAGGTCCAGATAGAGGTCGCCGGCCTCGACCCGATAGAGCGGATGCGGCCGGAATTCGACCTCCAGGTAGAGATCGCCGGCACTTCCGCCACCCAGGCCCGGCGTCCCCTGACCGGCGAGCCGGATGTGCTGGCCGGGACGTATGCCCTTGGGAATGCGCACGTTCAGGGTGCGCTGCCGCGTGCGCAGGTGACCTTCACTGTCGACGCTCGGTGCCGTGAGGCTGATCGCCCGCGTAGCGCCCTCGAACGCGTCGTCCAGGTCGATGAGTATCTTCGCGTGATGATCCTCGCCCCGTGCGCTGAAACCTCCCCTCGTCTGGCGGAAACCACCGCCCGTGCCGCGCTCGCCGAACAACGTCTCGAAGAAATCGCTGAAGGCGGAGGCGTCGCCGCCCGTGAATCCGCCGCCGGAGAATTCGAACCCGGCGTCCCAGTCGGGGGGCGGTCGGAATTCCTGGCCGGCCTTCCAGTTCGCTCCGAGCTGATCATAGGCGGCACGCTTCTCCGGGTCCTTCAGGACCTCGTATGCCTCGCCGACCTCCTTGAACCGCGCTTCGGCATCCGCTTCCTTGCTGACGTCCGGATGGTACTTGCGGGCGAGCTTGCGATAGGCACGCTTGATCTCGTCCTGGGTCGCGTCACGCCCCACGCCCATGATCTTGTAGTAATCCTTGTATTCCATACCCTGCGCTCGCTCTCAGACACTCCCAGAGATCGTAGCTCCAGACCGGATTTTCAAGCCGTCGCACTACAATCCGAAGGGGTAGGTGTCGGGCATGCCCTCCATTTCGTCCGTAGAGAGGGGCGCCACGGCCGTGGAGGCGTCGAACCAGATGTATTCGTCGAATTGCCTGGGCAATACCGCCTCGAAGTAGTGACTCATCCGCTCGGTCTCGGGACGGTAGATGACGCCTATCGCCCGCTCGAGCCGGGGTTTCTCCATCGCCTGGCGGAATTCCGTCTCACCGTCGTCCGACAGATCGAGCAGGAAGCGCGGCACCTGCGCTTCGTGCATCAGGCGCTCATAGCTGTCGGGCAACGAGGGTCGGACGATCTTGACCTCCATCGGTCCGTCCCAGTCCGAGGCGGCCGCCACGGAGCCGGTGTGGGTGCCGAATCCGACGCTATACACATCGGCGCCGAACTCCTCCCGGCACAGGCGCCCGATGTTCGTCTCGCCGCGCGCCGACATCTCCGTCGCCGCGGCATCGCCGATATGAGAGTTGTGTGCCCAGACCACCGCCCTGGCTTCGGGCCCGTGATGGTCCAGCAGCAGCGACAGCGTGTCGAACATGTGCGTGTCCCGCAGGTTCCACGAAGAACGGGATCCGTAATACATGGTGCGGTAGTAGCGCTCGGCATTCGCCACGAGCCGCGCATTCTGCAGGGCATCGAGGAAGCGCTCCCCGTCGGCGGCGACATAGTCCTCGCGCCTCTCCAGCAGGTCTACCAGCATGCGCACCACGTCCTCCTCGCAGCTGCGATAGGAGCCGGTGATCGCCGCATGGCCGTAGGTCGCCGGGTCGGCCTGCCAGGGAGTAAGGCAACCGTAGCGGCGGCGCGCCAGCTCGGCAGCCTCCGGATCCACGTCGTCCAGGTAGCGGAGCACCGAGCGGATCGAGTTGTAGAGACTGTAGAGATCGAGGCCGTAGAAGGCGAAACGCTGCGCCTCGGGCAGTCCTGCATTATGTGCGCGCAGCCACTCCACCAGCTCGTGTACCTGGGCGTTGCGCCACATCCAGGTCGGGAACCGGGCGAATGCGGTCCACTCCGACGGCGGATACTCCAGATGACGGATGTAATGATCGATCCGGGCGGCATCCGGCCAGTCGCCCTCGATCGCCATGAACGTGAAACCCCGCCGTTCGATCAGCTCCCGGGTGATACGCGTGCGCATCCGGTAGAACTCGGCCGTGCCGTGGCTCGACTCGCCGAGCAGGACGATGCGGGCGCCGCCGATGCGCCCGAGCAGGCCATCCAGATCGGCCCGGTCGATAGTGTCGAACGACTCGCATCGCCGCGCGATCGTCGAGGCCAGCGTCGCCGGCCTGCGCCCGGCCGCAGACGGTGCGCCGGCCGGCAGGTCGCCGGCGTCCCAGCCCTCGTGTCCGACCAGCGGCACGAAGCGCACGTCCGCAAGATCCTCGCTGGCGAAGTCCGTCTCGGATACGCGTACGATGCGCAGGAGTTCCTGCGCATAGGGCCGCGAACCGACCGGGATGACCATGCGCCCGCCTACCTTCAACTGGGATTTCAGAGTCTCCGGTACCTCGGGTCCCGCCGCTGCCACGACGATGGCGTCGAAGGGGGCGGCATCCGGCCATCCGAGGGTACCGTCGCCGTGGCGGACGCGAACATTATCGTGACCGAGCGAGCGCAGCGCTTTCCGTGCCCTGTCGGCCAGAGGGCCTAGTCTCTCGATCGTGTAGACCTCATCGGCGATCTCCGCGAGCACCGCCGCCGCATAGCCGGAGCCGGCTCCGATCTCGAGTACCTTCTCGCCACCGCGGAGAGCCAGTGCCTCGATCATCATCGCGACGATGTAGGGCTGGGAAATCGTCTGCCCTTCGCCGATGGGCAGTGGATTGTCGTCGTAGGCGAATTCCCGCAGATGCGCCGGCAGGAATGCTTCCCTGGGTACACGACGCATCGCCTGCAGCACGATCCCGGAGCGTACACCGCGCGACTCGATCTGCCGGCTCACCATACGCTCGCGTTCTTCGCGCAGATCATCGGCGCGAAAGGCATCTGCCGTAGCCATCGTCTTTCCTCCCCTCCCGCACCGCGGTCCGGGAGTCGACCCGTTTACACAGAATCTACGCGCGCTGCCGCGCGCTTCAATACCGGGATCTACCGACCCGGAGGGCGTGTCCGGTGAGTCGGAAGGATGGAAAACGGGGACGGCCGGCCGTCCCCGCTGCAGAACGGGCCGGGCTATTCGTCGCCCATGACGCCGAAGATATGGAGCAGGCTCGTGAACAGATTGTAGATGGCGACGTACAGGGTCACCGTGGCCATCACGTAGTTGGTTTCGCCACCCCGGATGATGTTGCTGGTCTCGAACAGGATTAGCCCGCCCATCAGGAGGACGAACAGCCCCGAGACCGCCAGCGACAGCGCAGGCATGTCGAAGAAGATGGCGCCGAGGCCGGCGCAGAATCCCGCCAGTATGCCGACCATCAGGAACCCGCCCATGAAACTGAAATCACGCTGGGATTTCAGGGCGTATAAGGAGAGCCCGAGGAAGGCCGCGGCGGTGGTGCCCAGCGCCAGCGTGATGACCTCGCCGCCGTTGGGGATGCTGAGATAAGCGTTCAGGATCGGGCCCAGTGTGTAACCCATGAACCCGGTCAGTGCGAACACGAGCAGGACGGAGAAATCCCGGTCGCGGAATTTGGTGATGGCGAACAGCAGGCCGAAATACCCCACCAGGGTGATGACCAGGCCGGGATGCGGCAATCCGAGCGCCATCGACGTACCCGCCGTCAGCGCGCTGAAAGCCAGCGTCATCGCCAGCAGGGCGTAGGTGTTACGCAGCACGCGATTGGTGGCGAGGGCACTCTCCCGGGTCCTCGATATGGTGCTGACAGGTGTATTCATCGTTGCTTCCTTTCAGATTGCAGAATCGACTCGGGGCGACGGTATCACACCGCACCCTGCTTAAACCAGACTGAAAATACCAGAAATTGCTTTCTCCTGATTTCGGGCCTACCATACGAAAATCAAGCCCAGCAGACTGCAGCCGATGGCCTATTCCGACAGTCACTGGAGTTTCTTCAGTAATTACGCGCACATACTGGTGTGCCTCGCGGAAGATCCGCATGCCAGGCTGCGCGACGTCGCCGAGCGCGTGGGCATCACCGAGCGTTCGGCCTCCCGACTGGTGGCCGAGCTCGACCGGGCCGGGATCCTGAGTCGGGTGAAAGACGGCCGCCGTAACCGCTACGTGATCGACACCGGCCAGCATCTGCGTCATCCGCTCGAATCCCATTGCACCGTCGGGGAAATGCTCGCCTTCATCCTCAGTTCGGAGAAGGTGCGCGAGCTGGACCGGCAGCGACGCAACCCGGAACTGCTGGCACAGGGGCAGCGCTGAGGCAACCGGCGTCGCTGCGGGCAGCCCGGTCATGTAACCTCGTGGCTGTTTCGGCGAGGAGGACGCGGTGCCCGAGTTACCGAAAGCCGTCGAGGCGGACAGGCACGAATTCACCGGCCGTTCCGGTGGTCTGAGCTACTACGTTGCGGGTGACGGTCCGCCGATACTCCTGGTGCATAGCATCAACGCGGCCGGGTCGGTGTACGAAGTGCGCCCGGTGTTCGAGCATTTCCGGACGACCCGTCGCGTCTATGCACCCGACCTCCCGGGTTTCGGATTCTCGGAGCGCTCCGATCGCCACTACGACAGTCGTCTGTATACGGACGCCATACACGACATGCTGGAACACATCGCCGCCGACTGCGGCGACTCTCCGGCCGATGCGCTCGCCCTCTCGCTCGCCTCCGAGTTCCTGGCCAGGGCGGCAAGCGAGGCCCCGTCGCACTTCCGGACCGTGGCGCTGGTCACCCCGACCGGCTTCACGGCCGGCTCCGAACGCCTCCGTGAAGAGGAAGGGGCGAACCGCGAGGTCCCGCTGCTGCACTCGGTGCTGACCGTGCCCCTGTGGCGTCGCGGGCTCTACAACCTGCTCGTGAGCCCGCGCAGCATCCGCTATTTTCTGAAGCGGACGTGGGGGTCGGACGACTACGACGAGGGTCTGGCCGCTTACGACGACCTGACGACCCATCAGCCCGGGGCCGAAAACGCCCCCTACGCGTTCCTGAGTGGCAGGCTCTTCAGCAAGGACATCCGCGACGTCTACGAACGGCTCCGCATGCCGGTCTGGCTCGCGCACGGCACGAAAGGCGATTTCAGCGACTTCCGGGGCGCCGAATGGACGGCCGACCGTGAGAACTGGACCGTCGATCCGTTCGACACCGGCGCCCTGCCCCACTTCGAGCGGCCCGACGAGTTCTTCAGCGCCTACCAGGATTTCCTGGCAACGGCCGACGGCGACGATTGACGCCGGCTAGACGTCTTCGGCGCCGAACTGCAGTTCCGCCAGCCGCGCATAGAGCGGATTGGCGGCCACCAGCTCTTCGTGACTGCCGATGGCGACGATGTGCCCGCGGTCCATCACCACGATCCGGTCGACCCGTTTCACCGTCGCCAAGCGGTGCGCGATCACGAGAGTCGTGCGATTGCGCATCAGTTCCTCCAGCGCCTGCTGCACCAGCCGCTCACTGGCGGCATCCAGAGAACTGGTGGCCTCGTCCAGGAGCAGTATCGGCGGATCTTTCAGCATCGCCCGCGCGATCGCGACTCGCTGGCGCTGCCCGCCGGAGAGCCGCAGCCCCCGCTCGCCCAGGAAGGTGTCGTAACCCTCGGGCAGCTCCCGGATGAACTCGTCGGCGGCAGCGGACCGCGCAGCGGCGATGACCGCAGCGTCGTCGGCCTCCGGCCTCCCGTAGCGGATGTTCTCCATCGCGCTGGCACCGAACAGGACGGTCTCCTGCGGCACCATGCCTATCTGCGCTCTGAGTTCCCGCGGGTTCACCCGGGCGATGTCCACGCCGTCGAATCGTATGCGGCCGGACTGGGGGTCGTAGAACCGGAGCAGGAGCTGGAAACTGGTGCTCTTGCCCGCACCGGACGGGCCGACGATGGCGACGGTCTCCCCCGGCTCGATCTCGAGAGAGAAGTCCGAAAGCGCCGGCGTCTCCGGACGCGACGGATAGTGGAATGTGACGTGCTCGAACGCGATCCGGCCGCTGACCCGGTCCGGCAGGTGCAACGGGTCCGCCGGGGGCGCGATGGCGGGAGTCGCCTCCAGGAGCTCGGCCAATCTCTCCATCGCGCCGGCCCCTCGCTGCACCTCGCCCCAGACTTCGCTCAACGCCGCCGCGGAGGAGCCGACGAATCCCGCGTAGAGCAGGAATTGCCCGAGTTCACCCCCGGTCATCTGCCCGGCGACGACCGCCCGCGAACCGAGCCAGAGCACGAAGGTGATGGCGCCGAAGACCATGATGACGCCCATGGCCGTTATGCCGGCCCGCGCCCGGGTGCGCCGGACGGCCGCGTCGAAACTCGCCGTCACCGCCTCGTCGAAACGCCGGCTGGCGAGCTCTTCCAGCGAGAAGGCCTGTACCGTCTGGATGGCATTCAGTGTCTCCCCGGCGAGGCCGCTGGTGTCCGCGATCCGGTCCTGGGCGGTGCGGGAAAGCCTGCGGATGCGCCGCCCGACCGCGATCAGCGGCACGATGACCAGCGGGATCAGCAGCAGGATGTAGCCCGCCAGCCTGAAACTGGTGAGCATCAGCATGATCAGCGCGCCGACGAGCGTGAGGCTGGTACGCAGCGCGATGGACAGGCTCACGCCGGAGATGCTCTGCACCAGCGTCGTGTCCGTCGTCAGGCGTGACAGCACCTCGCCGGTCCGCGTCACCTCGAAGAACAGCGGATCCATCCGGATCACGCGATCGTAGACGCGCGTCCGGATGTCGGCGACCACCCGCTCGCCCAGCCAGGTCACGAGATAGAAGCGCAGCGCGGCGAAACCCCCGAAAACGCCCGCCGCCACCATGAACCAGGCGAAATAGCGGTTGATCGTACCGACATCGCCATCGGCGAAACCGCGGTCGATGAGATAGCGCAGCGCCACCGGCAGAGAGAGCATCGCCACCGCGGCCACGACCAGTGCCCCGAGGGCGGCCAGCAGCGTCGGCGTGTAGGGGCGAATGAAGGGCCATAGCGTCGCCAACGGCCTGAGCGACCGGCCCTTGGGGCGTTCCTCGGAATCCATGGCGGCCTATTGCGGCCGTATCGGCGACCAATGTCAATGCGTACCGCACCGGTGCGCCCGCGCTATGATGGTCACTCAGGGGGCGCAGGATCCGTGCGGGTCCCGCCGACCGCCACCGAGGAATCCGCCATGAATCCGGTCCGCTTCCGACTGTTCCATTTCCCCGCGACCCGCAGCGCCCGCGTGAAGTGGATGCTGCACGAGGTGCTGGACGACGATTTCGACGTGGAAGTCGTGCAGCTCTACCGCGGGGACCAGTACCGGGAGGATTATCTGGCGCGCAATCCCAACCATAACGTCCCGACGTTGCAGATCACGTTCGACGACGGCAACGTGATGAACATGATCGAAAGCGGTGCCATGGTGGCGTGGCTCGCCGATGCCTTCCCGCAGCGGGCACTGGCGCCGCCGCCCGACGCGCTCTCGCCGGCGCGCGCCGACTATCTGCAGATGCTGCACTTCGGCAGCTCGTGGATGGACATGATGCTCTGGCAGATCCGCATCCACGAGCACGTACTCCCGGACGATCAGCAGGATCCGCGCACCGGGGAGCGCTATCGCCGGAAGTTCACGACGGAGGTCGAGCCGCAGCTCGCCGCGAGGCTCACCCGCCACGCCTTCGTGTGCGGGGGGGACTTCACCGCCGCCGACTGCGTGATCGGACACAACGTCACCTGGGCGCGTGGCTACGGGCTCTGCCGGGACGACGTGTTCCGCGACTATCTGGGCCGGCTGTCGGAACGGCCGGCGTTCGCCCGCGCCTTCGCCGACGTCGGCGAGTTCTCCCCGGAGGTGCCGGCCGAGGTGCGTAACGCGGGACGGTTCAGCGGCTAGCCGGGAAAAAGCCCGGCCCGCTCCCGCTCAATCCCGGATCGCATCGACGCTCTCCTCCCAGTTCTGCCCGTCGAACGGCGTCACTTCGAGGAAGTCGCATCCGGCGTCCAGACAGCGGGCATTCACGTCATAGCTGCCGGGATGCGAGCGCGGACGGCTGAAGGGATGGATGCCGCAGACCTTGCAGAAGCGGTGCTCCGCGACGCCGGTGTTGAAGCGATAAGTGGCGAGCGACTCCTCGCCCTGCAGCAGTTCGAAGTCCTCAGGTGGCACGATGACGTTGATCATGCCTTTCCTGGCGCAGATCGAGCAGTTGCAGGCCAGGGCGCGGCTCTCTCGGATACGCACGCGAAACCGCACCCGTGCGCAGTGACAACTGCCGGACAGCCACCCGTCCTGCGTCTCCGATGAACTCATCCGGCCTCCAGCAAATGTTCCGCGTATCGCCGGACCTGTTCCCAGTCCGTGTATTCGTAGTCCCGGTCGGTGCGGGTCTCCGCGCCTGCTTTACGAGCCAGCCGCCGCATGAGCCACTTCACGGGAAACGAATACTTCGAATAGCTGAGGGCTCCGGCAATCATCTCCGTGTCGTCGAAAGACACTTGCAGCTGGTCCCGGATCTTGCGCCCGGCATCACCCAGCCACTCCTCACGGACCGCAGGATCCGTGGCCGCAGCGCTCAGCAGGACGACGAACAGGAAGTGCGGCCGGCCGCGGATCGCCTCCGCGTGCGTATTCACGAACTGCACCAGTTCCTTCTCGAGACCTCCGGCATGCATGGAGGCACCAAAAACCAGCCGGTCGAAATCACCCGGATCGAGCGATTCCGTCACCAGCGCGTTGGCCGCATCGATGAGGGTCGCTTCGGCGCCTGCCTGGCGCAGATGATCCGCGATGCGCGCCGCGACCTTCGCGGTCTGGCCTTCGCGGGTGGCATAGAGGATCAGGAAGCGCGGCATCAC
>JARRPZ010000079.1:0-12336 GCA_037382365.1 Gammaproteobacteria bacterium | reverse complement strand
ACGGACGGCGGCGAGGAGGGAGTGCTGCCCGTAGGGTTTAGGCAGGAGGGGGAAGTCGCCTTCGCCTCCGGGAGACTCTGCGCTGTAGCCGGTGGTGAGAAGGACGGCAGTCGCCGGGTGGTGTACGCGTACCCAGTGACCGAGTTCTCGCCCGCCGATGACGCCCGGCATCACGACGTCGGAGAAGACCAGTCGGATGCCGGGCTCGCCGGCCAGTATCTCCTTCGCGGCCTCAGCGTCGGCTGCCTCGAAGATCCGGTAGCCTGCCTCTTGCAGCGTGCGAGCCGCGAATCGGCGGACCCGCTCCTCGTCCTCCACGACGAGGATTCTGTCGTCACGAGACCCGGGAGAAACCGCATCACCCTGTCCCCCGGATTCACGATCGCCGGATCGCTCTTCGGCCTCCGGCAGATACAGCGTGACGGTGGTCCCGCGGCCCGGTGCGCTCTCGATCCGGAGATCGCCGCCCGACTGCCGCGCAAACCCGTACACCATGCTGAGACCGAGTCCGCTGCCCTTGCCGGCCTCCTTGGTCGTATAGAAGGGCTCTATCGCCCGGGCCGCGACCTCCGCGGTCATGCCTTCCCCGGTGTCGCTGATACGGATGGCGACGAAAGGCCCCATCTCGGTCTTCGCCCCGCCGGGAATCGTCGTCTCCCTGCTCAACGCAATCTCCAGTACGCCGCCCGTCGGCATCGCGTCGCGCGCGTTCACGGCCAGATTCAGCAATGCGCTCTCGAGTTGCGGCACGTCCACACGCACCCACATCGGCGGGTCGGGCGGTTCGTAACGGAGCGTAATGGCGTCACCGGTGGCGGACCGCAGAAAGTCGAGATTCTCGTGCAGAAAACCACCCAGCTCGATGATCTCGGGGCTGAGCGGGCGTTTTCTCGAGAAGGTCAGCAGTCGACCGGTCAGGGCGGCGCCGTCTTCCGCCGCGGAGAGGGCGTCGTCCAGCAACTCGGCCGCATCGTCGATCGGGCGATGCTGAATCTGCTTCCCGAGCAGGCGAAGATTGCCGAGGATGATGGTCAGAAGGTTGTTGAAGTCGTGGGCGATGCCGCCGGTCAGGGTGCCGACGACCTCCATTTTCTGCGCATGGGCGAGCTGCGCCTCCTGATCCCGCCGTTCGGTGGTGTCCTCGAAGCTGACGACGGCACCGACGATCCGGCCGTCCCGTCGCATCGGATGCGTCCGGTACTCGGCAGGAAAAGCGGTGCCGTCCGCCCGCCACAGCATCTCGTCGGCGACCAGCAGGGACTCACCGCGGGCGATGGCGAGCGAGGTGGGGCACTCTTCCCGGGGATGCGGGCTTCCGTCCGGACGCGTGTGGTGAATCAGCTCGTGGATGTCGCGCCCGAGCAGGGCCGCGTCGTGCTCGTACCCGAGCATGGCCACGGCGGCCTCGTTCGCGAAGGTGCAACGGCCGTCGAGATCGATGCCGAAGATACCCTCGACCGTCGACGACAGGATGAGACCCAGTCTCTCCTGGCGCTCCCTCAGGGCCTCCAGCATGGGGTTGGTGAGACGCAGGAACATCACCGTGCCCGCGGCGATCAGCACGAGGGCTACGGCGGCGACCAGCAGACCGGCCCGGAGGAACGGCGCACGGATCTCGGCCAGATCGATCTTCGCGACGACACCGAGCCCGAGATCCACGACATGGTCGTAGGCGGCCAGCACGTGCGCGCCGTGGTAGTCGGCGCCGGTCATGGTTCCCCGTTCGCCCGACAGTGCCCGCTGCATGGGTTCCGACAATCCGGAACCCCAGAGCACCGGGTCCGGCGGTCCGCCTGCGACATGGTGGTGGCGCATCAGGAAGACGATCCGGTCTCCGTCGCGCCGGCCGAGTGTGACTTCGGTCGTTCCACTCACGCCGTGCTCGTGCGTGAAGGCCTCGCGTATCTGTGCGAGTGTCGCGTCCTCCGGATCGCCCGGAAAATCGTGCGCGTAGCGCTCGTCGAAGCTGGCCAGCCCCTCGAGGAGTCGTGCCATCGTGTGCGCACTGTCGACGAGCTGTTGTCGCTGCCTTTCGAACGCCGTTTCGTAAAGTACGCCGATGGCCACGGCCGTGGCGACGGCGACCACGACGGACATCGTGAGTATCAGCAGGATGATGCGCCGGTAATCGGTCACGCCCTTATCCTGTCGATCGGTTGGGTCAGTCTGCACCCCCCGGTTCGACGGAGCTATCCGCAGGGTCCGCATAACTCGCGATTTCAATCGAGAATGCTTCGTGGATACTGAGGTGGCTCCCATGCGCGTAGCGGGACGGCAGATTATGGTAAGAAGCGGCAGTATCCTCGTCGTGGACGACGATCCGCGTCTGTGTCGGCTGCTCGCGCGCTATCTGACCAGTGAAGGGTACCTCGTCCGTACGGCCGGCAACGGTGAGGAGATGCGTCGGCTGGTGACCGAGGAGACCCCGGTGCTCGTGGTCCTCGATCTCATGCTGCCCGGCGAAGACGGTCTGAGCCTCGCGCGCGAGCTCCGTTCCCGCTCCGATATCGGCATCCTGATGCTCACCGGAAAGCATGACCTGGTGGACAAGGTGGTTGGTCTGGAGATCGGCGCCGACGATTACATGACCAAGCCATTCGACGAGCGGGAACTGCTCGCTCGCATCAGGAGCATCATCCGCCGCGTGGCACCGGCGACGCAGGAAACCGCTCCGGCCGGGTCGGTACTCACCTTCGAGGGCTGGAAGCTCGACCTGGCGGCCTACGAGCTGACGGCGCCGGACGGCAGCGCGGTGCCACTGACTACTCACGAATTCCAGTTGCTTGCCGCACTCGCGACCCACGGCGGTCGCGTGCTCAGTCGTGACACGATCCTAGAGATGGTAGCGGGCCGTGAATGGACTCCCTACGATCGCAGCGTCGACGTGCTCGTCGGCAAGCTCAGGAAGAAACTGGGTGACGATCCCCGATCACCGAACCTGATCCGTACCGTGCGTGGCGCCGGCTACAAGTTGACTGCCCGGGTGGAAAGCGCCTGACGATTCTCCACGACGGTAGGAAAACGCATGGCGGCCGCCGACGTTGACCTGATCGTGGTTCCAATTCTACGTATTCACCCCGGCCCCGGCGCCGCGTTGAAATAGGGCTGCGGAGGAGCAGGGAACGACGACACGGAGGGTCAGAATATGCGTACCAGGAATCTCATCGTCGCCATGGCAGGCGTTGCTCTTCTCGTCGGTTCCGCGATCGCGGCGGCCGACATGCAGGGCGCCGGCAGCGGCGGCCGGGGGTCGGGTGCCGAGCGTGGCGCCGTCGCGCGCGATGCGCAGATGGACCGCGACCGCGCGATGGACCGCGATCGCCTCATGGAAAGGGACCGGCTTCAGAAGCGTGAGTACGCCATGAGCCCGGAGGGCGACCGGAGCCAGGACCGCGACAGGAGCCAGGACCGCGACAGGAGCCAGGACCGCGACAGGGACCAGGACCGCGAACGCATCCACGTTGACGATCAGGGCAAGGCCATCTACGGCGGCCAGATCATGAGTGAACAGGAACGGGAGCGTTATCGCGCACGGCTCAGCAAGGCCGGCTCCGAACAGGAGCGCGAACGCATCCGCGCCGAGCATCGCAGACAGATGACCGAGCGTGCCCGCGAGCAGGGCGTGACGCTCCCCGAGACCGACTAATATCGCGGAGCGTTACGATGAAAGACAGCAGGAGCGCGCAGCCCGGGAAGGGTGCGCAGGCGCTGTGTGTGCTCGCGATGACGGCCGCGATGGCCTGCACCAGCGGCGCGGTGCTGGCGGAGGACGGGACTCTGACCTTCTCCGCCGGCGCCGAGTACACCACCGGCAATTACGGTGGTGTCGGCGACATCGACGACGTCTACGTGCCGTTCAGCCTGTCCTGGATGGGTGAGCGATTCGCCCTTCGGGTGACACTGCCCTATGCCTATGTGAATGCGCCGGAGGGTTCCATCATCGGACGTCATGGGACCGTCATTCCGGGCAGCGGCGAGGATGTGTCGGACAGCGGTGTCGGTGACGTGCTGATGTCGGGGACCTGGCTGGGCCTGTTGGAGACCCGCGATGCGGCGATCGACCTGACGGTCAAGGCGAAGCTGGGTACGGCCGACGAGGTCAAGGGTCTCGGTACCGGCGAGACGGACTACGCACTGCAGTTGGACGGCTATCTGTTCCAGGACGATTTCCTCTGGATGGGTACGGTCGGCTACAAGTGGCGAGGCGATCCTTCCGGACTGGAACTGGACGACACGTGGTTCGCGTCCGGCGGTCTGGCCATGTGGGCCGGTCGTGACAGCCGCATCGGCACGCTGATCGCGTACCGGCCCGAAGTCGTGGACGGCGGAGATGCCGCGACGGAGCTGTCCGTCTTCTACGACACGGAAATTTCGCCCGGCTTCGGTGCCCAGATCTATGGCCTCGCCGGCCTGTCCGACGGCAGCCCCGACTGGGGCATCGGCGGTTCGCTGAGCTGGTCCTTCTGAGTCGCCGCGCGCCGCCGACGAAGGAGGGTAGGTGGACTCCACGGTGGCATGCCGACCCGGCGAAGGTCCACAGTGTGGACATGCGGAATGTCTTCGTCCTGGGCCTCGACGACTTCAACCGCCACGAGCTGCGTTCTATCAGCGAGGCGGAGTCCTGCCGGTTCGTCGGCCTGCTCGGTTACGACGAGATCGTGCGGCCGGAGAGCGGTGAGATCCCCTTCGAGAAACTGCGGCGCAAGGCGGAAGAGCAGCTGGATCGTCACGGTGGTTCCGTCGACGGCATCATCGCCTTCTGGGATTTTCCGTCCAGTGCGATGGCCGGCGTTCTGCGGAATGCGCGAGGACTGCCCGGCCCGAGTAACGAAGCGATCGCGCGCTGCGAGCACAAGTACTGGTCGCGGCTGGAGCAGCGCGAGGTGGTGCCCGAGCTGGTGCCGGCGTTCTGTGCGGTCGACCCGTTCGCCGACGATCCCGTGTCGCAGCTCACCATCGAATACCCGTTCTGGATCAAGCCGGTGAAGGCTCACTCGTCGCGACTCGGCTTCCGGATCCACAACGAGAGCGAGCTTCGTGACCACCTGGCGGAGATCCGCGAGAAGATCGGCTTTTTCGGTCGTCCCTTCGGCGAATACCTGCAGCACGTCGACGTGCCGGAGGAGATTCGTCGGGTCGACGGTTACTGGTGCATTGCGGAGTCCATCATCTCCGCCGGCCGCCAGTGCACGCTGGAGGGCTACGTCCGGCAGGGGGCCACCACCGTCTACGGTGTCGTCGACTCGATCCGTCAGGGCAAACACCGTTCGTGCTTCGCCCGCTACCAGTACCCGTCGTCACTGCCGCGCCGGATCCAGCGAAGGATGATCCGGGCCGCGGAGCTCGTGATGCAGCGGTTCCGGTACGACGGTGGCCCGTTCAACATGGAGTTCTTCTGGGACCCGCGCACGGATCGCATCAGCCTGCTGGAGGTCAACGCGCGGATCTCCAAGTCCCATTGCCCGATCTTCCGTCTGGTCGACGGGGCCGCGAATCACGAAGTGGCCGTGGAGCTGGCGTTGGGCCGGGAGCCGCAGTTCCCTCACCGGCAGGGCGAATTCCGCCTCGCCGCCAAATTCATGATCCGGGTATTCCGGGACGGCATCGTGCGCCGCATGCCGAGCGCAGCACAGCTGGCCGAGATCCGGGCCCGTTATCCGGAGGCGCGATTCCGTCCGCTGGCGGAACCGGGTGACCGGCTTGCGCACTCACACCACCGCGACAGTTACAGCTTCGAGCTCGGCGATCTCTTCCTCGGCGCGGTCGATCAGCAGGAGTTGCTGGCGAAGTACGACGATTGCCTGCGGACGCTGAGTTTCGAGGTCGAACCGATAGAGCGCGACGCCGCATGAAGTTCGTCGAAAACCTGCCCTGCAGCGTGCGGGAGCTCGAACACGTCGAAGTGCCCATGCCCGACGGCGTCAGGCTGTCGCTCCGGATCTGGATGCCGGAGGATGCGATGTCCAAGGCGGTACCGGCCATCCTCGAGTACATACCCTATCGCAAGCGCTTCGGCACGGCGGCCCGCGATGCGATCACGCATCCCTATCTCGCGGGACACGGTTACGCCTGCGTGCGGGCCGATCTGCGGGGCAGCGGCGAATCGGAAGGCGTCCTGGAGGACGAGTATCTGCAGCAGGAGCTGGACGACGGCTTCGAACTGATCCGCTGGATCGCCGCCCAGCCGTGGTGCGACGGCAACGTGGGCATGATGGGTATCTCCTGGGGCGGCTTCAACGCGCTGCAGATCGCGGCCATGCAGCCCCCGGCACTGAAGGCCATCGTCACCCTGAGCTCCACCGACGATCGCTATGCCGACGACGTTCACCACATGGGAGGTTGCCTGCTGGGCGACAATCTCTCCTGGGCGTCCACCATGTTCTCCTACAATTCGCTGCCGCCGGACCCGGCGCTGGTGGGCGAGCGGTGGCGCGACATGTGGTTCGAGCGCCTCGAAGGCAGCGGTCTCTGGCTCGCCCGATGGCTGGCGCACCAGCGTCGGGACGCGTACTGGCGACACGGGTCCGTCTGCGAAGACTACGGTGCCATCCGGTGTCCGGTGTATGCCGTAAGCGGCTGGAGCGACGGCTATTCCAATGCGGTGTTCCGCCTGCTCCGGAACCTGGACGTGCCCCGCAAGGGCCTGATCGGCCCCTGGAGCCACAAGTATCCCCATATCGGTCTGCCCGGCCCGGCGATCGACTTCCTCGGGGAGATGCTGCGCTGGTGGGATCACTGGCTGAAAGGTATCCGGACCGACGTCATGGACGGGCCGATGCTGCGGGTGTGGATGCAGGACAGCGTGCCACCGACCACGAGTTACCTGGAACGGCCGGGACGCTGGCTCGGCGAGCCCGAGTGGCCCTCGCCGAACATCGAGGAATTCACTTTACGACTCACGCGCCACCATTTGCGACCGGTCGACACGCCGGTCGAGCCCCATGCGATCGGCCTGCAGTCACCACTCACGGTGGGACTCTTCGCCGGCAAGTGGTGCTCGTATGCCGCCGGCCCGGACCTCGCTCACGATCAGCGTCATGAAGACGGCGGCGCGCTGGTCTTCCAGACCGATCCGCTGGAGGAAGACACCGAGATTCTCGGCGCGACCGTGGCGAAACTCGAGGTCTCCGCCGACCGGCCCGTGGCGATGCTGGCGGTGAGACTGTCCGACGTGCAGCCGGACGGCAGGGCGACACGGGTGAGTTACGGCCTGCTGAATCTCACCCACCGCAACGGCAGCGGGCGGCCCGAGCCTCTCCGGCCCGGTCACCGCTACCGGGTGCAGGTCCGACTGAACGAAGCGGCGCATCGATTCCCGGCCGGGCATCGGCTGCGGCTTGCTGTCTCCACGTCCTACTGGCCACTCGCCTGGCCGGCACCCGAGCCCGTTCGGATCGAGTTGCACGTCGAAGGCAGCCGACTCGTCTTGCCCGTGCGGCCACGGCGGCCCGCAGAAGAGCCTCTGGAGGACTTTGGCGAACCGAGAGGAGCACCGGCGCTGGAACGCCACGTCATCGCGGGCGAGCATCACAACTGGCTGGTCCACCGGGACCTGGCGACGGACGTTGCGACCCTGGAAGTCATCAACGACTCGGGGCGCTACGTGATGCGCGATATCGAACTCGAGGTCGCCACGAAGTCGCTGGAGTGGTACAGCTCGCGCGCCGATGCCGTGGACACAGCGAGGGGCGAGACGTACTGGGAACGCACGCTCGCCCGCGGCGACTGGCGCATCCGCACCGAGGCGCGGACGATACTCACCTCGACGCCGACCCACTTCCACATCAACGCGACATTGGACGCGTGGGAGGGCGACAAACGCGTCTACAGCCGCAACTGGGACGAGTCCATCGAGCGCGATCTGGTGTAGGAGGTTCGTGCAGGAGGGACTTCAGGCCCGATCGGGGTGAGTCGGCATCGGGGCTAAAGCCCGTCCTACATGTCGGCCAGGGCGGCGGTCGCCTGCGAGATGCCTGCCGCGTGGCGTTTCATGTCCGCCCAGGGGTCGTCCACCTGGCCGAGGCGCCGGAACAGGTTGCCGATGTGATAGGTCTGCGCATCGAGGTCGCCTGAGGCGAGCTCGTCCCAGCCGAGGGGCGTCGCCACCGGCGCACCGGGTTTTGCCCGCAGGCTGTAGGGCATGACGCCCGTCTGTCCGTAGGCGTTCCGCATCACGTCGATGTAGAGACGTCCCTTGCGCTTGTTCTTGCGCTGTTCGGCGGTGAGTTCATCGGGATGACGCTCGGCGAGTGCGTCGGCCACCCGTCGCGCGAATTTCCTGACGGTGTCGAAATCGGCGCTGCGGTCCAGGGGCACGACGACGTGCAGGCCCCGTGAACCGGTGGTCATGACGTAGGGCGTCAGGCCGAGATCCCGCAGGAAATCGGCCGCGATCCTGGCGCCGTCCCGGACCGGCCCGAAGTCGTGATCGGGCGGATCGAGATCGATTACCAGCCGGTCCGGATGATGCAGCCTGTCGCAGCGGCTGAGCCAGCGGTGGAAGGTGATCGTACCCTGGTTCGCCAGGTAGACGAGGCCGGCGGCATTCCGTATCCAGATATGCTCGACCTCGCCGCCGCCCACGCGTTCCGAGCGAGTGCCTTCGACGTAGTCCGGGAAATAGTCGGAGCGTGCCTGCTGATAGAAGCCGTCTTCTCCGAGGCCGTCCGGGAAACGCTGCAGCGTCAGGAAGCGCTCCGCACCGTACGGGAGTGCATGCTCGGCTACCTTGCGGTAGTAGTCGATCACGTCGCCCTTGGTGATGCCGTCGTCCGGATACAGGACCTTGTCCTCGCTGGATGTCTCGACGACCAGCGATCCGAACTTCAGTTTCCGGCTCTGCTCAGCCATGGGCGGGCCGCTCCCTGACCACCTTCTTCGCCGGTTTGTCGTCGCGGAGGCCGACGTAGGTCGGATGCCTCAGCTTGCCGGCCGTCGTCCATTCTGTGAAAGCGAATTCACCCACCAGTTCCGGCCGGATCCAGTGAACGCCCTTCTCGCGGACATCGCCTGCGAACGGGCTGTCGCTGCGCTCCATCCGGTGCATGCGGTCATGCAGATCATTCAGGGTCTCGTCATCGAAACCGGTGCCTACCTTGCCCGCGTAGCGCAGTTCACCGTCCTCGTAATAGCCGACCAGCAACGCGCCGAATCCCTCGCGGGACCCTTTCGGATCCGTGTAGCCGCCGATCACGAGTTCCTGCCGGTTCACGCACTTGAACTTCAGCCAGTCACGGGAGCGGGCATGCACGTAACGCCCGTCCGCGCGCTTGGCGATGATGCCTTCCCAGCCCTTCTTACAAGCCTCCTTGTAATACGCTTCGCCTTCGGTATTCCGATGCGGCGTGTAGCGGATCGGGTCGTGGAAGTCGAAGGCGTCGCGCAGCACGTGCTTGCGCGCCCGGAGCGGGAGGTCGTCCAGGAGGTAACGGTCCAGGTAGATCAGATCGAACAGATAGAGACGGACTCCGATACCGGTCGCCCGCGCCGTGTCCGGGTCCGTGATGCCGATGCGCTGCTGCAGCTTGCTGAAACTCGTGACGTTGCCCTCGAATGCGACGATTTCGCCGTCCGCGATGAAGCGCTGCGGCCCGCCGGACTCGAGTGCTTCGGCCAGCTCCGGGTACGTGTCGTTCAGCCTCTTCTTGTTGCGTGACAGGATGCGCAGACCGCGGCCGTCGCGGAATACGAGGCAGCGTTCACCGTCCAGCTTGCGCTCGTAGATCCACTCCTCCGAGGAGAAGCGCTCGTCGGTCAGCGTGGCGAGCATGGGCGAGACCCAGTCCGGCATGCCCTTTTCGCGGAGTTCGTCCCGCGATGTCTCCGGGAGAGAGGCCAGCGCGTCTTTCATGAATCGGACCGCCCCTCGGATTTCTCTATCTGGTGCATCGTGCGGCCCGTCTTCACCGAGCGATTCTGGGTGCTCGTGGGATTGCGCCGGGCGTCCGCCTCGCCGTCGTCCATCTTGATCAGCAGCCACTGCGACTTCTTCCCGGACCGGATCCGCTTCAGGGCGTAGCCGCCCTTCAGCTTCTCGCCCTCGAGCCACACCTCGATCAGGCCACCCTGCAGCGAACCGGGCATATCCAGCGAGTCCTCGCCCTTGTCCGCGCGCAGATTGCGATAGGTACCGGTATCCCAGACCATCACCGTGCCGCCTCCGTACTCGTCCTCGGGGATGACGCCCTCGAAGTCCACGTAGTCCAGCGGGTGGTCCTCGGTACGGATGGCCAGCCGTTTCTCGCGGGGATCCGTCGACGGACCCTTCGGCACCGCCCAGGACTTCAGGACGCCGTCGAACTCCAGGCGGAAATCGTAGTGCAGGCTGGAGGCATCGTGTTTCTGGATGACGAAACGCCTCCCGCCCTTCTTCGCGCTGCTACGGGCAGCGGGTTCGGGCGTTTTGTCGAAGTCGCGCTTCTTCCGGTAGTCCTCGAGATTGTCCCTGCCCGCGCACATGCGATCAGCGTGGACCACGCCCTGTCGGCGCGCAAGTCGGACGACACGCAGACGGGCTTGTCCTCGGTCGGGAATAAGGCGAGCATCGTCAGCGTCAATACTCATCGGCAGGTCGAACCGGCCGCAGGAAAACGATGGTACGCAACTGGTTCTTCTTCCTATCGGCGCTGACCGTGGCGCTCATCCTGGTGGTGTCGCTCCGCCGGCCCGGTGCTTTGTGGTGGTTCGTGATCGTCGGTCCGCTGGTCCTGCTCGGGTTGCGCGATGCGCTGCAGACCCGGCACACGATCCTCCGCAACTTCCCGCTGATCGGCCACCTGCGCTATGCGCTCGAGGGCGTGCGCCCGGAAGTCCAGCAATACTTCATCGAGTCCAACGTCGATGCCTACCCCATCGAGCGGGAATTCCGCAGCGTCGTCTATCAGCGCGCGAAGGGCGATCTGGAGACGCAGCCTTTCGGGACCCAGCGTGATGTCTACCAGATCGGCTACGAATGGGCAGAGCACTCCATCGCCGCCGTGGAGCCGCCCGACGAAGTGCCGCGCGTCCCGGTCGGCGGACCGGACTGCACGCGTCCGTGTTCCGCGTCCCTCCTGAATGTCTCCGCGATGAGCTTCGGCTCGCTGTCCGGCCGTGCCGTCCTCGCCCTCAATCGGGCCGCGAAGGAGCAGGGCTTCCTGCACAATACGGGGGAAGGCGGACTCTCCCCCTATCACCTCGAGTACGGCGGTGACCTGGTCTGGCAGATCGGCACCGGCTATTTCGGCTGCCGGACCGAAGACGGCCGCTTCGACCCGGAGCGCTTCCGGGAGAGGGCGGGCGGGGACACGGTGCGGATGATCGAGCTGAAGCTCTCCCAGGGCGCAAAGCCGGGGCACGGCGGCATCCTCCCCGGTGTCAAGGTCACGGAGGAGATCGCGCGGATCCGGCACGTCCGACCCGGACAAACGGTATTTTCCCCGCCGAGTCACCGGGAATTCTCGACGCCGACCGGCATGATGGAATTCATCGCGCGGCTGCGCGAACTGGCGGGAGGCAAACCGGTCGGCATCAAGCTCTCCGTGGGCCGGCGCAGCGACTTCTTCGCGATGTGCAAGGCGATGATCGAGACCGGCATAAAACCGGATTTCATCACCGTCGACGGCGGGGAGGGCGGTACGGCCGCGGCGCCGCTCGAGTTCTCGAATTCCGTCGGTATGCCGGCCCGGGACGCCTGGATACTCGCTCATACCGGGCTGGTCGGTGCGGGTCTCAGGGAGGACATCCGCCTGTTCGTGAGTGGCAAGATACTGACGGGTTTCCACATGATCCGGGCGCTGGCGCTGGGCGCGGATGCCTGTAATTCGGCCCGTGGCATGATGTTCGCCCTCGGCTGCATCCAGTCTCTGCGCTGCAATACCAACCACTGCCCGACCGGCATCACCACCCAGAAGCCGTCACTCGAGTACGGACTACACGTGGAGGAGAAGAGCCGACGGGTGGCGCGCTGGCATCGACAGACTATCAGGGGGATGCTCGAGCTGCTGGGCGCGATGGGCTTCACCGACCCTCGTGATCTGCGTCCCGAACACATCTTCCGCCGCGTGGACGATCTGCGCGTGCGCAATCTCAGCGAGCTGTACGATTTCCTGGAGCCGGGACAGCTGCTGGAGGGTCGCGAACTGCCCCGCGGCATGCGCGACGAATGGTGCGCGGCGCGTGCGGATCGCTGGAGTCTGGAACCGGAGGCAGGCCAGCATGGCGGCGGCCGGATCCGCGGATAGCGGAGCGTGGCCGACCGGTTGCCGGCATTGCACATAAGGAGGCTTCCGCATGGCGCTGTGGTATCTTCCCGCGGTTCCGACTGAACCACGGCCACGATTCATGCCGAATTCCATT
>JARRPZ010000078.1:0-12415 GCA_037382365.1 Gammaproteobacteria bacterium | reverse complement strand
TCTGGCCCGAATGGCGCTCTTCAAGGTGAATACCGGCTGCCGCGAGCAGGAGGTGTGTTCATTGCGCTGGGAATGGGAGGTGGAAGTGCCCGAACTCGAGACTTCCGTCTTCATCATCCCGGAGGCACTGGTCAAGAACGGTGACGAGCGGCTCGTGGTGCTGAATCGTATTGCCAAGTCGGTTGTCGACGGCGAGCGGGGCAAGCACGAGGAATACGTCTTCACCTGGCGGGGCCGGCGACTCGGCAAGATGAACACGACGTCGTGGAGACAGGGACGAGCGCGAGCGGGACTGCCGCAGGTCCGGGTGCACGATTTGAAGCACACCTTCGGCCGGCGCCTCAGAGCGGCCGGGGTGAGCTTCGAGGACCGCCAGGACCTGCTGGGACATCGCTCCGGGAGGATCACGACCCACTACTCGGCCGCCGAACTGGAGAACCTGCTTCACGCAGCGAACCAGGTGGTTGGGCAGGGGTCACGCAAGACTCCCGCACTGCTCGTTCTGAAAAAGAAAGCGGCTAGCGCCTGAGCACTAACCGCTTGATCTGATTGCGAAAAGTTGGCGCGCCCGGAGAGATTCGAACTCCCGACCGCCTGGTTCGTAGCCAGGTACTCTATCCAGCTGAGCTACGGGCGCGTTGATCTGGTTGTCGTTGCAGGTCGCGCCTGAAGGCGCTCCTGCACTGAAAGAGCCTGGCGGAGAGAGAGGGATTCGAACCCTCGAAGGGCTATTAACCCTTACTCCCTTAGCAGGGGAGCGCTTTCGACCACTCAGCCATCTCTCCGTACCCTGCCACCGGCCTGTGCCGGCGCAAAACCGGCATTATACCGGTCCTCCGCGAGGGCCCGAAAGTGTACTGAGTCCCCGGGTGCGGGTAAAGGGTCGCGGGCTAGTCGCCCCCGTGCTCGGTGTAGCCGGCGCCGTTCATCGCATTCTTGTCGGCACCGTTACCCTGTTCCAGCTGTATACGCTGAAAGATTTCTTCGCGGTGCACGGCGACGTCGCGAGGCGCACTGATGCCGACTCGGACCTGATTGCCCTTCACGCCAAGCACCGTCACGGTTACCTCGTCGCCGATCATTACCGTTTCACCTATGCGACGAGTCAGTATCAACATTCTTCCAATCCCCTGCCGGCCCGATCTCAAGCTCCAGCGAACCAGTCGCTTGCAGCGTTGGACCGTTTTCCCCTGATAGTACCGGCACAGCCCCGCCTTTGTATACGACGCACGGCATCTGATAATTTTCGACCACAATGAGCACGGTCAGCGCCTGTCGGGACCTTCGACTCCAAGTTCCCACGGCCCGTCGCGCGAAACACCCGATTTCGCACCGTCCTCGTGAAAGAAGCCCGACTCCGCGAACGGGCACAGTTCCCCAACGAGTCGTAATGGTATACCAATTCCCGCGCAGGCCATATCAAGCGGCCGCGGTTCAGCCGGCGTGCTCGGCGACCCAGTCCTTCACCGAGGCAAGCGCCGCATCGAGGCCCGCCGGATCGTTACCACCGGCCTGCGCGAAATCCGGCCGGCCGCCGCCACGGCCGCCGACCTGTTCGGCGACGCTGCGGATGAGATCGCCGGCCCGGATCCGCTCGACGGCGTCCTTGGTCACGCCGGCCGCGAGCCGCACCTTGCCCTCGTCGACGGCTCCGACGACCACCACGCCACGGCCGAGTTTGTCTTTCAGCTGATCCACTGTATCGCGCAGCGTCGCCGGATCCACGCCGTCGATCCGCACCGACAGCACTTTCAGATCCCCCACCGTCTCCGCGCCGGCCGTCAGATCCTGGCTGCCGCCACCGGTGGCCAGCTTGCGCTTGAGATCGGCCACTTCCTTCTCGAGGACTCGATTACGGGCGATCACCTGCTGAACCTTGCCGGCGGCTTCCTCGCGACTGCCCCGGACCATCCCGGCAATCCGGGCCAGGGCCTCTTCTTCCGCCTTCACCCACTCGAGGGCCGTCTCGCCGGTGACGGCCTCGATGCGACGCACGCCGGCAGCGACACCACTCTCGCTCGTAATCTTGAACAGACCGATATCACCGGTCCGCCCGACGTGGGTGCCGCCGCAGAGTTCCATCGAGAAGTCGCCGAGGCGCAACACCCGCACCTCGTCTTCGTATTTCTCCCCGAACAGGGCTATCGCGCCGGCCTCGATCGCATCCTCGTAGGCCATCTCCCGCGTCTCCGCCGCCACATTGCGCCGGACCTCCCGGTTCACCAGGTCCTCGATGCGCTGCAACTCGTCCGCCGTCAGGGGCTCGTAATGAGAGAAGTCGAAACGCAGCCGATCAGGTGCCACGAGAGAGCCTTTCTGCGTGACGTGGTCGCCGAGCACTTCGCGCAGGGCGGCATGCAGCAGGTGTGTGGCGGAATGGTTCAGGCGCGTCTGGTTCCGGCGCCCGGCGTCCACGGTCGCCTCGACCGAGTCGCCCAGTTTCAGCGTCCCGGATTCGACCTCGCCGTAATGGACGTGGGCGCCACCACTCTTTCGTGTGTCCGTCACCCGGAAGGTGACGCCTTCCCCGGTGATGACCCCGGTATCGCCTACCTGTCCGCCGCTCTCCGCATAAAAAGGGGTGCTCTCCAGGACGACGCCACCACTGTCGCCGGCACGGAGTTCGCTGACCGTCGTGCCGTCTTTCACCAGCGCGACGATCTCCGATTCCCCGGCGTCCCGTTCATAGCCGGAGAAGAGGCTGCGCGCATCCAGCGCGATCTCGCCGCCCTCGCTGGCACCGAACTTGCTCGCCGCGCGCGCTCGTTCCCGCTGGTGCTCCATCGCCGCCTCGAAGCCCGGCTCGTCGATCTTCAGGCCGCGTTCGCGAGCGATGTCCGCGGTGAGGTCCACCGGAAAGCCGTAGGTGTCGTAGAGCCGGAAGACGACGTCGCCGGGGATGACCTGTCCGCTCATGCCGGCGATGCTCTCCTCCAGGATGGCCATGCCCTGCTCCAGGGTCTCGGCGAAGCGTTCCTCTTCCCTGCGCAGGACCTTCTCCACATGGGACTGGCGCCTTACCAGTTCCGGGTAGGCCTCGCCCATCTCCCCGGCCAGCGGCTCCACGATGCGATGGAAGAACGGCTCGGTGACACCGAGCTTGTAGCCGTGGCGCAGTGCCCGCCGGATGATCCGACGCAGTACGTAGCCGCGGCCTTCGTTACCGGGATCCACCCGATCGGTGATCAGGAACGCGCAGGAACGGATGTGATCGGCGATCACGTTCAGGGAACTGGAGCCGTCGTTCGGCACGCCCATGATCTTCGCGATGGCCTCGATCAGGTTCGCGAACAGATCGATCTCGTAAACACTGTGCACACGCTGCATGACGGCCGAGATCCGCTCGAGCCCCATGCCCGTGTCCACCGAAGGTGCCGGCAGCGGCTCCATGGTGCCGTCGGCCGACCGGTCGAACTGCATGAACACGAGATTCCAGATTTCGACGTAGCGGTCGCCGTCCTCTTCCGGCGAACCCGGGGGCCCGCCTTCCACCTCGGGACCGTGGTCGTAGAAGATCTCGCTGCAAGGCCCGCAGGGGCCCGTGTCGCCCATGGCCCAGAAGTTGTCCTTCTCGCCCATACGCGAGAAGCGCTCCGGATCCACGCCGACGTCGTTCAGCCAGATGTCCGCCGCTTCGTCGTCATCGCGAAACACGGTCACCCAGAGCTTTTCCGGCGGGATGCCGAGCCGCTCCGTGACGAGCCGCCAGGCCAGGTGTATGGCCTCGCGCTTGAAGTAGTCACCGAAGCTGAAATTGCCCAGCATCTCGAAGAACGTGAGGTGCCGGGCGGTGTATCCCACGTTTTCGAGGTCATTGTGTTTGCCGCCGGCCCGGACGCAACGCTGCGAACTCACGGCACGTACGTAGTCGCGCTTCTCCCTGCCGAGGAAGACGTCCTTGAACTGGACCATGCCGGCATTCGTGAAGAGCAGCGTCGGGTCGTTCGCGGGCACGAGGGGCGAACTCGACACCACTTCGTGGCCCTCGTCCGCGAAGAACTGCAGGAACGCCTGCCGGAGCTCGTTGCTGGTCATGGATTTCATGGCGAAAGAATCTACCAGAGATTCGGGGGGAGACGGTATGGAGATCGGGCCGGACGGCCGGCGATTCAAGCGGTGGCCGACCCCTTCATGGCGGCCTGGATCTGGTCCGAGTCGAACCCCCGGTATTCCAGGAATCGCATCTGCTTGGCGCGGCTGGGGAAATCCGGGGGGACCTTGTTGCCGAACTTGCGTGCCCGCACCTCGGCGGCGAGTTCGTACCAGTCGATATCCGCCTCGTCGATGCCGTCCTCGATAAGCGACTCCGCGACGCCACGGCGGTCGAGTTCCTGGTAGATGCGGACAGGACCCTGCCCCTTGCGCACGCGGGAGACGATGAAAGACTCCACGAAACGCTCGTCACTGAGCAGATCCTCGTCCTCCAGCGCGTCCAGCGTCTCGTCGGCGACGTCGCCGCTGGCACCGGCGGCCGTGAGCTTGTGCCGGAGTTCCCAGCGGCTGTGTTCACGTCTCGCCAGGAAGTCCATGGCACGACGCCGGCAATCTGCCGGCGTCATCGCACTTTCTTCGAGGTCGTTCACCGTTACGTCAGGCTTCCTTTATCTCGGGCTCTTCGTCGGCCGGCGGGTTCTTGGCAGGCAGCAGCAGCGCCCGGATCTTCTCCTCGATCTCGGTCGCCACGTCGCTGTGCTCCTTCAGGTAATCCCGAACATTCTCCTTGCCCTGACCGATGCGGTCCTCCCCGTAGCTGTACCAGGAGCCGGCTTTCTCGATGATGCCATGTGCGACGCCGAGTTCAATGATCTCGCCCTCGCGGGAGATGCCTTCGCCATACAGAATCTCGAATTCGGCCTGCTTGAACGGCGGCGACACCTTGTTCTTCACCACCTTCACCCGGGTCTGGTTGCCGATGACTTCGTCGCCTTTCTTGATGGCGCCGATGCGACGGATGTCGAGACGCACCGAGGAGTAGAACTTGAGCGCGTTGCCGCCGGTCGTCGTCTCCGGGCTGCCGAACATCACGCCGATCTTCATGCGGATCTGGTTAATGAAGATCACCATCGCGTTCGAGCGCTTGATGTTGCCGGTGAGCTTCCTGAGCGCCTGGGACATGAGCCGTGCCTGCAGGCCGACGTGGGAGTCGCCCATCTCGCCCTCGATCTCCGCCTTGGGCGTCAGCGCCGCCACGGAGTCCACGACGATCACGTCGACCGCGCCGGAACGCACCAGCATGTCCGTGATCTCCAGGGCCTGCTCACCGGTATCGGGCTGCGAGACCAGCAGATCGTCCACGTTGACGCCCAGCTTCTCCGCGTACACCGGATCCAGCGCGTGCTCGGCGTCCACGAACGCCGCCGTGCCACCGGCCTTCTGCGCTTCGGCGACGACCTGCAGCGTGAGCGTGGTCTTGCCCGAAGACTCGGGGCCGTAGATCTCGACCACGCGCCCCTTTGGCAGACCGCCGATTCCCAGGGCCACGTCGAGGCCGATGGAACCGGTCGACACGGCCTCGATGTCCCGGGCCGGACCACCGTCGCCGAGCCGCATGACCGAGCCCTTGCCGAATTGCTTCTCGATCTGACCCAGCGCGGCGGCGAGAGCCTTCTTCCTGTTGTCGTCCATGGTGTACCCGAAGTATTCGTTGTTGCCGATTAATGAGGCATTATTTCACAACGCCGCCCATACATCAGCCTTCGAAACCGGGCCGGCGGGAAACTTTCGCCACGGCCACGATCAGCGCTCCCAGACACGCAGTGGGCGGTACACCGAGCCTCCCCCGTCGTTCTCGGAGCGGACCAGCGCCACCTGCCGGCAGGGCCAGACGAGAGGCTCCTCCAGGGTCTTGCGCAGCGCGCCCTCCGCCTTGCGCCCGACGGTCACGTGGGGCCGCCAGGGCCGGGGCTCCGGCGTCCAGCCGGCCGCGGCCAGTCCGGCGGCGATGTCGCGCTGCCAGGCAGCCAGGGCGTCCGGGATCTGGTCGGTGACGAGCGCCACCACCTTCGCTTTCCGCCAGCGGACGATACGGTCGAAGACGAGATCCTCGTCCGGGATGTCGAGCGCATCCACCACCATTTCCGCCTGCTCGCGGGCGGCCACCGGCCAGTTGCCGATGAACACCACCGTCACGTGGAGGTTGTCCGCCGGCACGGGGCGCGCCCGCGCCTTCCTGACCGCAGGCGCCGCCAGTTCGTCAACCCGGGCGCGCAGCGCGCTATCGGGCCACAATCCGATGAACAGCCGCTCGGTGTCCGTGTCCGCGGGCGCCCCGCTCGCTCCCTGGGGTTTCAAGACGGGATCCTCGCGAGGATCCCGTCCAGCGCGTGACACACGGTACGCCGGCGCACGCCCTCCCGATCGCCCCGGAAAAGGACGCATTCGGCAGCCGTGTCCGCGTGGTCACCGGCCGTCGCCCAGGCGAACCAGACCGTGCCGACGGGCTTTTCGGGCGTACCGCCGTCCGGGCCGGCGATCCCGCTCACGGCCACGGCGATGTCGGCATCACTCGCCCGGATGGCCCCGGCCGCCATCTCCCGGACGGTCCCTTCGCTGACGGCACCCTGATGGTCGAGTGTCTCGACGCGGACACCGAGGAGGGAGTGCTTGGCCTCGTTGCTGTAGGTCACGAGCCCCGTGCCGAACCAGGACGAGCTGCCCGGCACGTCGGTGAGCGCCTTGGCGATCCAGCCGCCGGTGCACGACTCGGCGGTCGCGACCGTGAGTCCCGCCGCCAGGAGCCCCTGGCCGACGCGCCGTGCCCGACCGGCGATATCCTCGAATTCCGTCATCCGTCCTCCGAATCTCCCCCGGGATCGGCGAGCAGGGTGCGATACAGCCGGAAGTGGCGTTCCGCCATCCGGCCGGGCGTGAATTCGTCGCTGACCCGCTTTCGACCCGCGCGGCCCAGACTGCGGGCGAGGCGCGGCTCGGTCAAGACCCGGTTCATCGCCTGCGCGAGCGCCCCGGTATCGCCCGGCGGCACGAGCAGGCCGGTGCGACCCGACTCCACCGCCTGGCAGATGCCGCCGGCGGCGAAACCGACCACCGGCACGGAGGCCGCGGCCGCCTGCAGGAGCGAGACGCCGAGCCCTTCGGCCGTCGCCGGATGCACCACGAGGTCGAGAGCGGGCAGGATCCGCGGCATGTCGGTGCGGAAACCGGCGAGCATCACCCGTTCGGCCAGGCCTCTTCGCCCGATCTCCTGCCGGAGCGATGCCTCCAGCGGCCCGCGGCCGAAAAAAAGCACGTGGAGCTCCGGGCAGGCGGCGAGCACGGCCGGCATCGCGTCGAGGAGATGGCGATGCCCCTTGCGTTCGATGAGCTGGGCGACGACCCCCGCCACGGGAACGTCCGCCGGCAGGCCGAATTCCCGCGCCAGCCACTGCCGGTCGCCCGGACCGGCGAACGGCGCCGGATCGACGCAGTCCGGGATCACGACGATGCGCTGCCGATCGATGCCGGCGTCCAGTAGGACACCTTCGATCGCGTCGGAGATGGCGACGATACGATCGAAATGGCGGTAGCGAAGCGCTGCCAGCCACGCCGGCTCCGGATTGTCCACGCGACGGGAGACGACGGCCCGGATGCCGCTGCGGCGGGCGGCGAGTCCGCCCAGCAGATCCGCGCCCCGGCGGCTGTGGGCATGCAGGATGTCCGGCTGCTCCTCCGCCAGCAGGCGCGTCAGGCGGCCGACCAATGGCAGGTCGTGATCGCCGCGCGCCGGCACCTCGATGACGCGGTGGCCGGCCTCGAGCGCCGCGGGTACCACCTCGCTGCCCTGCGCGGCGACCAGGACATGCTCCGAGGCGTCGTCGCGGAGAGCGTCCAGCAGATAGAGCACCTGCTGCGCACCGCCATAGAGGTGCATCCCGGTCTCCAGATGGAGGATCTTCATGTGCAGGGCGCGGTCCGCGGCAGCGAGGGAGACGACACAATGTACCGTCCGGAGGCGGCGACCGGAACCCGCGCGCCCGACCGCACGGCCCGGATCCGGGACGCCGGGCGGCATCGACTTGCCGTCCCCGACGGGCTAGCCTATCCGGCTCCGCCAGCCGACAGAAATCGAGCCATGAGCGCGTCCGCCCGGGCAGAACACACACCGATGATGCAGCAGTATCTCGGCCTCAAGGCCGAGCACCCGGACACGCTGCTCTTCTATCGCATGGGCGATTTCTATGAACTGTTCTACGAGGATGCCCGGCGTGCCGCGGCCCTGATCGACATCACGCTGACCACCCGGGGCAAGTCCGCGGGCGAACCGGTGCCGATGGCGGGCGTGCCCTATCACGCCGTCGACACCTACCTGGCGAAACTGGTGAAGCTCGGTGAATCCGTCGCCATCTGCGAACAGATCGGGGACCCGGCGGCCAGCAAGGGGCCGGTCGAGCGCCGCGTCGTGCGTATCGTCACGCCGGGTACGCTCACCGAGGCGAGCCTGCTGCCGGAGCGGCAGGACAACGCCGTTGCAGCGGTAGTCGTCACCCGCCGCGAGATCGGCCTCGCCTGGCTCGACCTGTCGGCAGGCCGGTTCCTGGTGAGTCAGGTGCCGGACGAAGCCGGACTCGCCGCCGAACTGGAACGGCTCCGGCCCGCCGAGATTCTGTTCGACGAGGAAGCCTCGCTGCCGGACTGGCTCACGGCGCGTGCCGGGGCACGGGGGCGCCCGCCCTGGCACTTCGATCGCGAGACCGCCGGCAGGCTGCTGTGCGACCAATTCGGAACGCGGGATCTCGATGGCTTCGGGGTCGAGGGACTCGACGTCGCCATCCGCGCCGCCGGGGGCCTGCTGGAATACGTCCGTGACACCCAGCGCGGTGCCCTGCCCCACATCGACGGCATGGCTGTCGAACAGCCCGACGAGGCGGTGCTGATGGATGCGGCGACGCGGCGCAACCTGGAACTCGACCGCAGTCTGGCAGGCCAGGACCAGCACACCCTCGCCGGCGTGATGGACAGCTGCCGCACCGCGATGGGCAGCCGCCTGCTGCGGCGCTGGATCAACCGGCCGATTCGGGACCATGGCGTCCTCACCGGACGCTACGACGCCGTGAGTGAATTGCTGGAGCTGGGACACGACGCTCTGCGGGACCTGCTCGGCGATATCGGTGACATGGAACGTATCCTGTCCCGGGTCGCGCTGCGCTCGGCCCGCCCCCGCGACCTGCGGCAGCTGGCCGACAGCCTCGCCACACTGCCGGCACTCGCCGAATGCCTCGGGGACCCGGGTTCGGGCCGACTGGCCGAACTCGGCCGCGACGCGGCCGAACACCCCGAGACCCGGCGCCTGCTGGATGCCGCCCTGGTCGAGAACCCGCCGATGCTGATCCGCGACGGCGGGGTCATCGCCGAAGGCTACGACGCGGAACTGGACGAACTCCGCCACATCAGTGCCAACGCGGACGGCTACCTGGTCGATCTCGAGCAGCGGGAGCGCGAGCGCACGGGTCTGCCCTCACTGAAGGTCGGCTATAACCGGGTGCACGGCTATTTCATCGAGATCGGCAAGGCCCAGGCGCAGAAGGCGCCGGACAATTACACGAGACGCCAGACCCTGAAAGCGGCCGAACGATTCATCACGCCCGAACTGAAACGATTCGAGGACCAGGTGCTGAGTGCGAGAGAACGGGCTCTGGCGCGGGAGAAGGCGCTCTACGAGGACCTGATCGACGAACTGCTCCGCGTGCTCGGGCCGCTCCGGCGCACCGCCGCTGCCCTCGCGGAAATGGATGTGCTGGCCTCGTTCGCGGAACGTGCCGAGCGCCTGGGTCTCTCGCGTCCCGTTCTCGATCCGGAACCGCGTATCGCGATCACGGCCGGTCGCCACCCGGTCGTCGAGCGGGTACTGGATGCGCCATTCGTGCCGAACGACCTGCAGCTGGACGACGAGCGCCGGCTGCTCGTGATCACCGGCCCGAACATGGGCGGGAAATCCACTTACATGCGCCAGGCCGCGCTGATCGTGATCCTGGCCCACATCGGCAGCTTCGTGCCGGCGGACGCGCTCGAGGTGGGGCCCATCGACCGCATCTTCACCCGGATCGGCGCCTCGGACGACCTAGCGGGCGGGCGCTCGACCTTCATGGTCGAGATGACGGAGACCGCCAACATCCTGCACAACGCCACCTCCGCGAGCCTCGTCCTCATGGACGAGATCGGGCGCGGCACCAGCACGTTCGACGGGCTGTCCCTCGCCTGGGCCGCGGCCCACCACATCGCGACCCGGCTCGAGGCATTCACGCTGTTCGCGACCCACTACTTCGAACTGACCGCGCTGCCCGAAGAACTGCCCCACGCCGCCAACGTGCACCTGGATGCCACGTCCCACGGCGACCGGCTGATCTTCCTGCATGCCGTCAAGGAGGGGCCGGCGAACCAGAGTTACGGCCTGGAGGTCGCCTCCCTCGCCGGCGTCCCGAAGTCCGTCATCCGGCGCGCGCGCCGCTACCTCGAGAAACTGGAATCCGCGCAGCACCGACCGGATCACGGACCGCAGCGCGAGCTGCTGCTCGAGGCACCCATCCAGGAGGAGCCGGCCGAGGACGCGCTGCGGGAAACGCTGGAGGAACTCGATCCGGACTCGCTGTCGCCCCGCGAGGCGCTGGAGCTGATCTACCGCCTGAAGGCTCTGGCCGGCGAGTGATTTTCCGCCGCGGTCGCCCGCTGCGTTAGGAGAGCCTTCGGGCCCGACGGGAAAGCGCGGCCGAAGCCGATCCTACTGCCGCTTCTACTGCCGCTCCTACTGCCGCTTCTGCTGCCGCTCCTGCGGGGTATCGGGGAAGCGGCCCTCGCGGAGGAAGGCATCGGTCGCAGTAGCCACGGCCCGGGAGAAGAGCAGGCCCGTGTGACTGACCGGCAACACGAGGTGATCGGCGATATGTGGCAGCCGGGTCTCCGCGACGCGGACCGTGCCGTCGTGGGGCGGATCCAGGTGGCCAAGCACGCGCCCGGCGCCCACTCCCTGGCTACCGGCGATCACGCCCGTGCGTGCGGCGAGGGCCGGGGAGCACCAGGTCGTCGCACTCTCCCCGAGCACCCCCTCGGCGATGCTGCGACCCGCGATGCGGCGCCCGGGACCGAAACGGGACAGCCGCGCAGCGGAGCGGCTGCCCGCGAGCGGCGATCCCAGGCAGACCACACGCCCCGGCGGCGCCTCGGACCAATGGGTGAGCGTGCGCAGGATCAGTACGCCGCCCAGGCTGTGCCCCACCCAGTCTATGCGCTCCGAATCGACGGAATCGGCGTAGGCGCGGAGCGCCTGCGCATTCGCATCGATACCGGTCCGGATGGTCGGCCACGAGTACACGAGGACGCGATCATGACCCTGCGCTTGCAGCCGGCCGGCGAGGCGGCGGAGCGCCCAGCCGCCGAGCCAGAGACCGTGGACGAGGACGACTGTCCGACCGCCGCCCATCATGCGAGGTCGCGGGCCAGGTCCTCCAGCGCCTCCCTGTTCGTCCACGACCAGACCCGATCGATGGCTTCCTGCAGAGGCAGCCAGCAGAATGCGGAATGCTCGCTGGGGCTGAGCCTGACGTCGTTCGGCGCATCGAGCCTGAACCGCCATTCGTATTCCACGTTCTCGTAGACGCCCGGCGGATAGCGGTGACGCCAGCGGGGGTCGATGACGAACACCCGGCTCACGCCCGTGTAGGTCAGCGTGCCGTTGTCCTCGAATCCGGTTTCCTCGCCGAGCTCCCGGACGGCGGCGGCGTCATGGCTCTCCCCGGGGAGCAGACTGCCGGTGATGGACTGCCAGAACTCGAACGGGCGGTGGCGATGCAGCAACAGCACTTCGCCACCCCTCGCATAGACGACGACCAGTACCGACTCGGGCCGCCGATGCGGCTTCGCTGGAGTCGGCGTGACCACGGAGCGCGGTTCAGCTCCCGGTCTCGCCCCGGGGCTTGCGCAACCGGATACCCACCTCACGCAACTGCTGTGCGGAGACGTCGCCGGGCGCATCGGTAAGCGGACAGGCCGCGGTCTGGGTCTTCGGGAACGCGATCACGTCGCGGATGCTCTCCGCACCCGCCATCAGCATCACCAGCCGGTCGAGCCCGAAAGCGATGCCGCCGTGGGGCGGGCAACCGTACTCCAGCGCCCGCAGGAGGAAGCCGAATTTCTGCTCGGCCTCCTCGGGCCCGATCTGCAGCAGATCGAATACCGCCGACTGCACCTCCTGGTCGTGGATACGGATCGATCCGCCACCGATCTCCGAGCCGTTCAGCACCATGTCGTAGGCCCGGGAGAGCGCATGTTCCGGGTCCGCGCGCAACGCGGCGGCGTCACTGATCGACGGCGCCGTGAAGGGATGGTGCAGCGGGTCGAGACGGCCGGTGGCGGGATCGCGTTCGAACATGGGGAACTCGACGACCCAGAGCGGCCGCCAGCCTTCCTCCACCAGACCCCGGTCCTC
>JARRPZ010000077.1:0-27213 GCA_037382365.1 Gammaproteobacteria bacterium | reverse complement strand
GGATCCACGAGTATCCCGCCCGACCAGGGTGCGGTGCCGCCGTCCTTCTCCCGCAGCCGGTAATACATCAGGTCGTAGCCGTCGTCGAGCTGGATCGCGAACCAGTTCCAGCCTTCGAGATCCGGTCCGAGGACGCTCGTGCTCCACTCCCGATCCATCCAAACGCTGCCGCTGACGTCGTATCCGGCGTCGCCGAGTCGGACGCGGCCGCTGGCCGGGAGACGCGTGAAGGAGTAGTAGTAGGAGGCGTTGCCGGGTTCCGGGCCCTTCGGGTCCAGCCCGTCCTCGCCCTGCAGCACCAGCGGTTTGCCCTCGCCGATCTCGAGATCCAGGCCGAAGCCGTCGCCCTCCGCCCGCAGTACCAGCGGGAACCATCCGTCCGACGGACTGCCGGCGAGTTCCCAGTCGGCCAGCCAGACGCGGTACGGGACGGCACTCGCCCCGGCCAGGCCGAGCGCCTCGCGCTCGAACTTCTCGTCGGAGTAGAAGCGCCCGGCGGCGGTGTCGGTCACGGCGAAATGGGCCATCCACAACTGGTCGCTGGCCCAGCCGGAGGCCCGCTGCGCCGGTTCCGCCGCGATCGCGAAGCGGAAGAAGGTCATCTGGAAGCCGAAGTGCCGCCCGTCCGCGGCCTCCAGGTTTCCCGTGAGGTACCACCACTCGGTGCGGAAGTCGGGGTGGGCGCCGTGGTCTTCGGGGAACCGGAACGTGCGTGGTGCATCGGCGCGGGCGAACAGTGCGTCGTCTTCGGCCCGGCCCAGGAACGTGGTCACGTTCGACGTGTCCGCGGGCGCCGCATCCGGCGTCGGGCCACGGCAGCCCGCGAGGATGGAGAGCAGTATCGTGGCCGCGAGGAGAGCCGTGAGGCGGAGATCCACCGGTCATTCCCCCCGCAGATTGGCAGCGATCGGCTGCGCGGCGAGCTGCCGGGCCGGCCAGGTGCCGGCCAGGAAAGCCGCCAGCACGGCGAGCAGCAGACCGGTGACGAGCTGCCCCGGCGCCACGACGAATCCCATGCTCCAGCCGAACGAGCGCTGATTGATCACGTAGATGAGGAGGGCGGCGAGGGCGATGCCGAGCGGCAGTGCCAGCAGGCCGGAGACGAGGCCGAGCAATGTGGTCTGGGCGAGCGCGTTGGCTCCGGTCTGGCGGCGCGTGAAACCGATGGCCCGCAGCGTGGCGACCTCCCGGCGCCGCTCCAGCTGCAATGCCAGCAACGCACTGAGGATCCCGAAGAAGGCGATGATGCCGGCGAGCAGCCGCAGCACGCTCGTGATTTCGAAGGTCTGGTCGAAGACATTCAGCGTCACGCGGCGGATCTCATCGTTGGCCGCGAGCTGGATATCGCCGCGAGCGGCCGCGAAAGCGCCGAGTGCCGACTCGATGGCCGCCCGGTCCGCGCCGTCGGCCCGATAGATACCCACGCCGTAGGGGGGCTTGTAGCCCCACAGTTCGCTGACCACGGCGTAGGGCAGCATCGCCGAGCTGCCGGCCGTCCGATAGTCGCGGAAGATGCCCGTCACGCGGAAGGCGCGCGGACCCGCGGCGGTCGGCAGGTTCAGCGTATCGCCGACATCGAGACCGCTCAGGTTGGCGAAGGCTTCGGCCAGGAGGATGGTGTCACCGCGCGCCAGCGCCTCGAATGCCGTGTCCGGATCACCGGCCACCAGTGTCTCCCCGTAGCCTCTCGGGCCCGCCTTCGCCGCGCGCACGGAGATCTCGCCCCTGTCGGTCGGCAGGGTCATCGTCCGCGACAGACTGGTACCGGCGACACCCTCGATCCCGGCGAGGCGGGCGATCTCCTCGCGCGTGAAACCACTCCCCGTCTCGCCCTCGGTCACCAGGTAGTAGTCCGCGATCAGCGACTGGTCGAGCCAGCGGGTGACGCTGCCGCGGAAACTGTCGATCATCACGCCGATACCCACGACCGTGGCAACGGCCACGGCGAGTGCCGTCACCGCGATGCCGGTCCGCGACAGGGAGGCGGCCGCGCCACGCACCGCCATGCGGACGGGCAGACCGAGCCGGCGCCCGCCTGCCGCCTGGGCGCCCGCCAGGAGGCGTGCGGTCGCCGAGGGCACGAGCAGCGCGTAGCCGGCGAGTACCGCGAACAGGCCGGCGAAGGCGGGCACGAGCCCGGCGCCGGGCCAGGCGATGAGGCAGGCCGCGACGATGAAGGCGCCTGCCGCGACCGCCGGTCCGGCGGCGAAACGCCGCTGCATGCTGCGTTCGTAGGCGACGTCGGTCATGGCCGTGCGCGGCGGTTCGTTCGCCGCTTCGACGGCGGGCCGCAGCGCGGCGATCATGGTCGCGCCGATGCCGAGGACGCCGGCCTTTGCGAAGGGCAGCCACGCGATACCCTCCGGTGCGATACGCGCCGCGAAGTAGAGGTCGTTGATGGTTGCGAGCACCAGGTCGGTCAGCGAGCGTGACAGCACCCAGCCCAGGGCGAGCCCCGCGACGGTGGCGACCAGGCCCAGTATCGCGCTCTCCGCCAGCACGTCGCCGGCGATGTCGCGACGGGTGGCTCCGAGAGCGCGCAGCGTGCCGAGGCTCCGGCGCCGCTGTACGACCGCGAACGACATGGTGGCGTAGATGAGCAACATGCCGACCACGAGGGCCAGCAGGCTCAGCGCCGTGAGATTGATACGGAAGGCGCGCAGCATCTGGCCGGTGACGTCGTCACTGGAATCCGCCGGCACCAGCGCGGAGCCGGACGGCAGGGCGGCCGCGATGCGTGCGGCGGTCCGCTCGTCGGCGGCAATCTCGATGCGGCTGAGCTGGCCCAGCCGCCCGAGTACTTCCTGGGCCGTGCTCACGTCCGCGATGATCGGGCCCGATTCGCCCGAGCCGCGGCCGGCCTCCAGCGTGACGACGCCACTGACCGTCAGCACGTGCTCGTCGCCGAGCGCGGACACCCGGAGCCGGTCCCCCGCCCGCATGCCCAGCGACGACGCCAGCGCCGCCGGCAGCAAGACCGCCGCCGGCTCTGCGATCAGCGGACGGATGTCCAGCGCCTGGCCGCCCGCCGCCTGACGGGCCAGCCGCAGCGAGTCGTCGAAGGCCAGCTCCGCGATCGGATCCACCCCGAGGAGTATCACGGAACGTCCGCCCTCGTCCGGCAGCGTTATGCGGCCTTCGACGACGGGCGCGGCGAGATCGACGCCGAGTTTCGTCCTGACGTCGGTATAGACCGCCTCGTCCAGCGGCCCGCCGGCTCCCTCGATGTAGTGGCTGGCCCGATTCGACGTGAGTTCCCGTGACAGCTCGAAAGCCCGCAGCGAGGTGGCGTTCGCGAGATCGATGGCCACGACCACCGCCACGCCCAGGGCGATGCCCGCCAGCGCCAGCGCGAGCTGGCCCGGGTGGCGCAGGTAGAAGCGCAGCGCGGCTTGCCGTCGGAGCCGGTTCATCCCGGTTCCAGCCGACCCTCGCGCACCTCGTAGACCTCGTCCGCGTAGCCGATCACCTCGGTGCTGTGGGTCGCCATGATGAGTGTCGTGCCCTGGCGGCGGCAGGCATCATCCAGCAATTCGACCACCTGCTGCGCCGTCGACAGATCCAGGTTCCCCGTCGGCTCGTCGGCGAGCACGATGGCGGGTCGGTGCACCAGCGCCCTCGCGATGGCGACACGTTGCTGTTCGCCCCCGGACATCTCCTCGGGGAAGCGGTCCCGGAAGGCGGCCATGCCGACGCTGGCGAGCGCCGCATCGGTACGCTCCCGGCCTTCTGTCGCGGGAACGTCCAGCAGTTCCAGCGGCAGTCGTACGTTCTCCCCGGCGGTGAGTGTCGGCAGCAGATTGAAGAACTGGAAGACGAAGCCGAGATGACGGCGGCGGAACAGCGTCCGCTCCCGATCTGCTATACGGCTGATCGTATGCTCGCCGATACGGATCTCGCCGCCGCTGGGCGCATCGAATCCGGCGATCAGGTTCAGCAGCGTCGATTTACCGGAGCCGCTGCGTCCCAGCACGGCCGCGAAGCTGCCGTCCGGGAATTCGGCGCTGACGCCGTCGAGCACGGTCTGACGATGTTCTCCTGCCCGGTAGTGCTTGCTGACATTCTCGAGGACCACGCGCATACCGGCATTGTTTCACAGCTTCGCGCCGGCGTGAGCCGGCTGTTGCACCTGTGTTCAGCGCCCGGCACGAGAAGGCCCGGACACCGCCATGCGGTGCCCGGGCCCGTGACGGCCATGGCCATTTCGAAGTCAGGCTGCTTTGCCGAGGGCCAGCGGCTCTTCCTCTTCGGCCTGGCAGGGCGGTTGCGAGACGTCGCGGAAGCACAGCATGTCGAGCAGTCTGTCCGAGGCCCCGTTCCAGAAGCCCGCCTGGACGCCTTCGACACTCCGCGGATTGCGGAAGGTGCCGAACACCATGTCCCACAGCGGCAGATTCGCATAGTTGAAGTCGTGCCGCCCGCGGGCGTGGTGTACCACGTGGCTCTCGGGCCGCTGGATCAGGTAGCCGAGCCAGCGTGGCGTCCTGATGTGCGCGTGCTGGAACATCGCGTTGAAGGCGAGCCACGTCGCGCACAGCGCACCGGCCTCGTGCGTGTGGCCCAGCAGCGGGAAGAACACCAGTGCGCTCCAGGTCGTGATGAAGAAAAGGTCGACCGGGTGCTGCAGATTCGCCCCGAAAGCGTCGATCTTCTCCGCGCTGTGATGCACCTGGTGTCCGGCCAGCCACAGCAGCTCGTAGCGGTGCGCCGATCGGTGGTACCAGTAGTGAATCAGTTCATAGACGAGGATGCCTGCCGCGGCGCCGCCGAGGGTGCCCAGCCCGGATCCGTCCAGGAGACTGTACCCCTCGAGCAGCATGCCCCAGAGGGCGGTGATCGCGATGGAGATCGCGAAGGTGGCCGCCGTCGCCAGCAGCATCCGCAGCCGGTACCAGCGTGGTGCCTCGAATGTCCTTGCCTCGTAGCCCAGGTCCAGCGCCATGAAGGCGGGCACGAACGCGAGGCTCAGTATTCCCAGTATCTCTGTCATTTCGGTTTCCTCTCTGTCAGAGGCCTGCCACGAGGGCGACGTTGGCGCCCAGGATGGCGAGGCCGTACAAGACCAGCAGTGCGATCACCGCCGGTCCGATCTCCTCGCCGCGGCCGGAGGCGTGCGCCTCCTCGCCGGGACGGGAGAGCCGTGCGGGTCGGGGGCCGTTCACGGTCGATCCCGTGCCGTCAGCCCGCGACGCCGGCGAATTGCGCGACGCTGTAGCCGTACGCGGTGACCAGTGCGGCGAGCACGAGCCAGCCGGCGGCCTGCCAGATCGCGCGTTCCTGCCATTGCCTGCTTGTATCCATGACGATTCCTCCTCGTTGCTGGTCGGCGGCCCCGTGCTGCCGACGGAACGAATGATGAGGGTCTGATTCGCTAACTAACTGAAATAGAAGCGCTTTACATCCGAAGAAAAACCGAAATTTCTCCTCTATCGGCGTCTGGACGGGCTGGGACCGCGTCGTATCGCCCACCGGCGGTCTAGAATGGCCGTCCCGGGGAGAGATACAGCGTGATGCGCAGAAGACCGTTCACAGTCGGGGAGTGGGACGTGGTCCCGCTCGAGGGGCGCATCGTCCGCGATGGCCGTTCGGAGCGCCTGCGGCCGAAAGCGATGGACGTCCTGTGCCTCTTGGCCGCGACGCCCGGCGAGGTGGTGGAGCGCGACACTCTGCTCGGCGAGATCTGGGGCCGTACGGCCGTCACCGACGAACCGCTCACGGCCACGGTCGGCGAGCTGCGACGTGTGCTCGGCGACAGTCGTGGCGCGTCGCGTTACATCGAGACCATCCCCAAACGGGGCTATCGCCTCGTGGCGGACGTGTCGGGGGACGAGGATCCGGGGCTGGAAGCGGCGGCGGCGGTCGATCGGATTTCCCGGGTATCCGCAGGTCCGGCAGAGGATTCGGCGGCGGGGTCGGAAGGAGTGCGCTCGCTGCCTCGCATCGCAGCGGGCCTGGCGCTCGTGCTCGCCATGACGGCCGTGCTCGCCTTCTGGTGGTCGCGCGACGCGGACCTGCCGGGTCGGCCGGAATCGATCGCGGTCCTGCCCTTCACGGTGCAGGGCGGCGCCGAGGAAGACGTCTTCTTCGGGGACGGCCTGGCACAGGAGATACTCACCACGCTCTCCGGCATCGGTGATCTCCGCGTCGTCGCCCGCCATTCCGCCTTCGAGTTCCGGGATCGCGGCGGTGAGCTGGCGGCCATCCGGGACGGACTGGGCGTGGACGCCGTCCTCGACGGCGGCATCCGGCGGGACGGGGACCGCATCCGCGTCAATGCCCAACTCGTCGACGCGCGCAGCGGCTTCAATCTCTGGGCGCGGACCTACGATCGCCGGGTCGGGGATGCCTTCCTGCTGCAGTCCGAGATCGCCGCCGCCATCGCGGAGCAGTTGCGTGTCGCGCTGACGAACGCCGACCGGGCTGCGGAGGCCGCGGAGCCGGGCGCCGAGGCCTATCTGCCTTATCTGCACGGCCGGTATCTCTTCGAGAGTGCGCGTGACGAGGAGGGCCTGCGCCAGGCCATCGCCTACCTGGAGGAATCGCTGGCGGCGGACGACCATTTCGCGCCCGCGCACGCGGCCCTGGCGGGCGTGTGGATGCGGCTGGCGGACATCGGCGCCATCCCGCCGGCCGAGGGATACGAGACCGGCGCACGGCATGCGCGTCGCGCCCTGGAACTCGCGCCCGATCTGGCGGAAGCGCACGCGCTGCTCGGCTGGGAGCGCCTCTACTACGAGTGGGACTGGGGGGGTGCCCGGCATTCCCTCGAGCGGGCCCTCGAACTCGCGCCCGGCGATGCGTTCGTGCTGAATGCGAACGCCGCGCTCAACTTCCACCTGGGACAGCTCGATTCGGCGGTCCGCCTGGCCGAGCTGGCGACAGACCGGGACCCGTTGCGTGCGAGCCCTCACTACAACCTCGCTTATTTCCGCTTCGCCGCCGGCGATCTCGACGGTGCGGAACGGGCGCTGGAGCGGACGGAAGAACTCGCGCCCGGATATCCTCTGGCCGGCCTCCTGCGGGTGCAGATCGATCTCGCCCGGGGCAACGTGGCCCTGGCAGAGAGTCGGAGCGAGCCGAACCCCATACTCGGGCCGATGGCCGACGCGCTGACCGCCGAGGCACGGGGCGATCGTGAGGCGGCGCTGACGGCCGTGCGCGGTCTGGAGCGCGACCACGCGGACACGGCGCCCTACCAGATCGCCGGGATCTACGCCCGGCTGGGGGAGCGGGAAGCCGCTTTCCGCTGGCTCGATCGCGCCGTGGAGATGCGGGATCCGGGCCTGATCGAGCTGCGGGCGGACCCGTTGCTCGAACCGTTACGGGACGACCCCCGTTACCGGGACCTCCTGGGGCGCGTCGGCTTCTCGGCTTCTTCCGACAGGCCATAGGGCGCGACCAGCTGCCGGACGTGGTCCGGCACCATGTGACGCATGCGGCGCGGTGCCTGTCTCGAAAGGTGCACGACGGTCTCCACCGCCTTCATCTCGACGCGCGCCCTTGCGAATTCCAGGCCGCGCGGCCCGATGCGGGGCATGAGCCAGCCGACGAGGGGGCGGAGCCAGTCCGGCATGCCGCGTACCGGGAGCCCGCCGGCGGCGCGGCGCGTGTTTTTCAGGAAGCCGGCGACATGCGACCGTCGATTGCCGGCGCTGCCGGGTTCGCCCGTGACGATCTCGTCGCCGAGCAGCGCCATCAGCTCCTCGCCGCGCTCGTTGCGTACGAGCAGCCACTGTTCTCCCTCGCCACCCATGTAGCCCACCGTGATGTCCGCCAGCACGTTCGTGTAGTCGACGCAGGTGCGGCAGGTCAGCGGGAAGAAATCCGCGGGCAGCTGCGAGATGGGCAGTTTCAGGAACGGGATCTCGCGCCGTCGCCCGTCGGCGAATCGCAGTTCCACGTGGTAATCCGCCCGGAATTCGAGGTACTCGATCTCCCCCGGCTCGTCCGACAGCAGGGCGAGGAACTCATGGAAGCGTTCTGTCGTGGTGTTGTCGGAACAGGGCGTGCCGATGACGTAGAGACGCTCGAGGCCGAGTTCGCCCTCGAGCGCCCGCAGCGCGTAGACCTGGCAGGGGATGCCGATCACGGCGATACGGCGGTGGCCCGCGGCGACGGCGGGTTCCAGGAGAGCCAGCAGCGGCGCGTAGCCCATGCGCATGCCGCGACAGTGGGCCATCCCACTCGCCTCGGTCACGAGTACCGGCAGCGGTCGCCAGCGATCCTGCGGGTCCGGTGCCATGGTGAGCACGGCGTCCACCCGCCCGTCCTCGAGCAGGCGTTCGCCGATACGGGTCGTGATACCGGTCCACTGGGCGCCGTCGCGCGGTTGCCCCAGCCGGGCACGGAGCATCCGCCGGAACGGCCCGAAATGCAGTTCGTCCGGCCGGGACGCGTCCCGCGCGCGGCCGTGGACGCGTGTCTCCAGGGCGGGATAGTCGGGCCGGATGAACTGGCAGGCGCGACCGCAGCGCTTCGGGTCTGCCGTGCGGGATATACCGCAGTCCGTGCAGAGATCCCTCGGCACGGCGTCGGCGACGGGCGGTGCCCGGAGCCCGGCCGGCTGTCGGCCGGGCGTCACGGGCCGGGCCCCCGGCTGATCCGGTGCCGGCATCAGCCGGGGAGTTCGTAGCCGACGGTCGCACCGGGGCCGAGTGGCAGGCCTGTGGCTACCCAGAATATGGTCATGGTGAGTCCGGCCACCAGCAGCCACACGGAGTAGGGGATCATGGCGGCCATGAGGCTGCCGATGCCGAAGTCCGGCTTCCAGCGCTGGCAGAAGGTGAGGATGAGCGGGAAGTAGACCATCAGCGGCGTGATGATGTTGGTCGCGCTGTCACCCACCCGGTAGGCCGCGGTGGTCATCTCGGCGCTGACCCCGAGCAGCATCATCATCGGCACCATTACCGGCGCGAGCAGCGCCCACTTGGCGCTGGCGGAACCGACCAGGAGGTTGATGCCGCCGGTGAAGAGCACCAGCATCGCCAGCAGTATGGGCATCGGCAGATTGGACGATTCGATCGCATCCGCTCCCTGCACCGCGAAGATGAGTCCCAGATTCGACCAGTTGAACATGGCCACGAAATGCGCGGCCGCGAAGGCCAGCACCAGGTAGTAGGCCAGGTCCGCCATCGACTCCGACATCATCGTGACGATGTCGCGATGGCCTTTCACGGTGCCGGCGGCGGCGCCGTACGCCCAGCCGGCGGCCAGGAACAGGACGAAGAAGCCGGCGACGAGCGAGCGATAGAACGGGGACAGCCGCGCCGTCGGGTCGGCCTCCTCGTCGATCAGCGGTGTGCCCGGACCGATGGTGAAGAAGACCCAGAGTGCGACGACGCCGATGACCGCGTAGCCGGCCCAGGCGAGGCCCTTGCGTTCCTCGGGCGTCAGTGGCTTGTCCTCGTGGACTGCCTTCGCCGCCTCGCCCTCCGCTTTGTAGGTGCCGAGGCGCGGCTCGATGATGCGGTCGGTGACGAACCAGATCACCGGCAGGAACAGCACCGTCATGGCGGCGATGAAGTACCAGTTGCCGGCGATGTTGGCGTCCCAGCTCGGCAGGATACTCTCCGCTGCCGCCTCGGTGATGCCGAACAGCAGCGCGTCCAGCTGGCCGGGCAGCAGGTTGGCCGAGAAACCGCCCGACACCCCGGCAAATGATGCCGTGATGCCGGCGATCGGATGGCGGCCGGCGGCGGCGTAAAGGACGCCGGCCAGCGGGATGAGCACGACGTAGGCGGCATCCGCGGCGAGGTTGCCGAGCATGGCCACCAGGGCGACGACCGGCGTCAGGAGAAAGCGGGGCGCGTTGCGCACGCCGGCATGCATGGCCGAGGCGAACAGGCCGGAGCGTTCCGCGATGCCGGCGCCGAGCATCACGACCAGCACGTACCCGAGCGGGTGGAAATGGGTGAAGGTCGTCGGCATCTCCACCCACAGGCGCCGTATGTTGTCGGCGGAGAGCAGGCTCTCGGCGGTCAGGAGTACGGGCGACCCGTCCGGATTGGTCTCCGTCGGGTGCAGGGCGGACATGTCGATCCAGGCCGCAAAGGCGCTGAACAGCACCAGGGCCGCTATCAGGTACAGGAAGATGAAGACGGGATCCGGCAACCGGTTGCCGGTGCGCTCGATCCAGCCGAGTATCCCGGTATTCTGCCCGGTCGTCCCGTCCGACGATGCCATGCTCGCTCCCTCGCCCGAAAAGCCGGCAGGATAGGCGAAGGGCGGGGCGAGGGCAAAGCGCGCCGCGGTCGCTCTGCTATAGTCTCCGGCGTGTGCCGGCGAACAGGAAGGGGAGCGAGCGCATGTCCGCAGTGAGCGACATCCTGAACTGGAAGGGCGACGACGTCTGGTCGGTGACCCCCGATACGAAAGTGCTGGCGGCCCTCGAGCTGATGGCGGAGAAGGAGGTCGGCGCCGTCATCGTACTCGACGACGGCCGTCTTGCCGGCATCTTCACGGAACGCGACTACGCGAGGAAGGTCGTGCTCGCCGGCCGTTCGTCCAGGGACGCGGCCGTGCGCGAAGTGATGACCACACAGGTCGTCTGCGTCGCGCCGGAACGTTCCGCCGATGAATGCCTCGCCCTCATTACCGACAAGCGCGTCCGCCACCTGCCGGTCGTGCACGAGAAACGGGTCGTCGGCATCGTCTCCATCGGCGATCTCGTGAAAGCGAAGATCGCGGACCAGGAGCACACGATCGAGCAGTTGCACGGTTATATTGCCGGCCAGTTCTGAGCGAACCGGCATGCCGACGGATAGCGACTTGCTCCCCTGGCTGAGCGCATCCCGGGTCGCGGCGGCGATCCGCGAGGATGCCCTCACGAGTCGCGAGTACCTGGAGGCCATGCTCGCGCGCATCGACGCGCTGGACGGGCCCCTGAACCTGGTGGTGACGCGGGACGACGATCGCGCGAGGCGCGAGGCCGACGCGGCCGACCGGGAGGCGCGGCGCGGCCACTGGCGCGGCCCGTTGCACGGCGTGGCCATGACGATAAAGGATTCGTTCCAGACGGCGGGCATGCGGACGAGCTCCGGCGCCCCCGAACTCGCGGAGTTCGTGCCGGATGCGGACGCCGTCGCCGTCGCGCGGCTGCGTCGCGCCGGCGCCGTGATCGCCGGCAAGACCAACCTGCCCCTCTATGCCGCGGACGTGCAGAGCTACAACCAGGTATTCGGTCAGAGCAACAACCCCTGGAACCGGGAACGCACCGTCGGTGGCTCGTCGGGCGGTGCGGCCGGCGCGCTTGCCGCCGGATTCACGCCGCTGGAGCTCGGCAGCGACATCGGCGGCTCGATCCGCGGGCCGGCATCGTGTTGCGGCGTGGCGGGACACAAGCCGAGTTACGGGATCGTGCCGGGGCGGGGACAGATCCCGGGCCCACCGGGTACGCTGACGGAGGCCGATATCGCCGTCGCCGGGCCCATGGCGTCCTGGCCGGGCCGAACGACTGGTATGCGAAGGCCTGGTCGCTGTCGCTGCCGCCGGCCCGCCACGGCGACATCGCGGACTACCGGGTCGCGGTCTGGTTCGACGAGCCTTCGGCGCCGCTCGATGACGGCGTGCGCCGTCTGCTGGACGCCGCGGTCGACGAACTGTCGGCAAGCGGTGCCAATGTCGATCGGGAGGCGCGCCCCGACTTCACCTTCGACAAGGCCATCGCGGTATTCAATCAGCTGCTGAACGCCGCGCTCAGCGGCGGCTTCAGCCGCGAAGAGATCGAGGCCATGGCGACGAGGGCGGCCGAGGCCGGGGAAGGCCGGGCGCTGGCGGCCCGGTACACCGCCCAGCGACATCGGGACTGGCTCTCGGCCAACGAACGCCGGCTGCAGCTGCGGGCACGCTGGCACGAGTTCTTCCGCGACTACGACGCCGTCCTCGCGCCGGTCCTGCCGACGACCGCGATCCCGCACGATCACAGCGAGCCCATGAGCCGGCGCACGATCAGGGTCAACGGGGAGGCTCGACCCTACCAGGAGCAATTCAGCTGGATGGGTCTCGCCGGTGCCGCCTTCCTGCCGGCCACCGTGATCCCTGTCGGCGTCGCCGAAGACGGTCTCCCGGTGGGGATCCAGATCATCGGCCCGTTCCTCGAGGACCGTACCTGTCTCGATCTCGCCGCCCGATTGGAACAGCGTCTGGGGGGATTCCGGCCGCCGCCCGGCTACGGGCCGGGAGAGACCGGAGACTGACTCCGCGCCCGGTCGCCGTCGGGTCGCTTTCACTTCCTGGCCCAGTCCTCCGTTCCACTGTCTCTGTCTAAGTTTCGTCAATATCAGGCGTTGCTGAATTAGGACACGTCTGCATCCAACCCGGTGCGTGGGCACGAATCCACCAATGCGTTTTCATGCACCAATCTGAAGGAGAGAGCGAAATGACAAGGACGGCACGGACCAACCCCTCCAACGTGCGTACAGTGCTCGCCGGGCTGCTGCTGGCCGTGGCCGCAGCGACGACCGCGGTGGCGGGTCACCACGAGAACATGCAGAAGAGCACCAACAAGGACATCGTCGAGACGGCGGTGGCTGCCGGTGACTTCACGACCCTCGCGGCGGCGCTGCAGGCCGCGGGCCTGGTCGACACGCTCAAGGGCGACGGGCCCTACACGGTGTTCGCACCGACGGACGCAGCGTTCGCCGCGTTGCCGGCAGGGACGGTCGAGAATCTGCTGAAGCCGGAAAACCGGGAGAAGCTGGTGGCGATACTGACCTACCACGTCGTGCCTGGCAAAGTGACGTCGAAGGACGTCGTGAAGCTGAGCAAGGCGACGACCGTGAACGGCAAGAGCGTCGACATCAATGCGGCCGGCGGTACGGTCACGATTGACGGCGCGACCGTTACGGCCGTCGACATCCCGGCCAGCAATGGCGTGATCCACGTCATCGACCGGGTGATCCTGCCCGAGTGATACGTCTTCGGGAGGCGCCACGGACGGTGCCGACCGATCTGCAACGAAGCCGACCCGTGACACCGGGTCGGCTTTTTTTCGTCCCGGGAAAGGCAACCTCGCCGCCGGCACGTGCCGTGACGCTCCAAACTTGCTAGCCTTCCCGTGCTGAGCGGATGAGCAGGAGTAAACAGCGATATGGCGGAGCGGCCCGACGAGAAGGAAATGCAGATGTCCGTGGACGATCTGTATCGAGAGGACGTGTTCACGGACGAGCGGATCGGCACGATCCGCCGGATGACGCCGGTCACGCCGGAGGGTGCGGAGGACAGTTCCCGGCCGGTCCACTACGTTGGTCAGACTCAGCTGCTGACGCCGGCGGGGGCGTTGCCGATCTCGTTCGAGATCGAGGCCGACTCCATCGGCGAGGCCGCGAGGAAATTCGGCGAGGGAGCCGCTGCGGCTGCGGACGATACGATTAAACGACTGGAAGAGATGCGTCGCGACGCGGCTTCATCCATCGTGCTGCCGGGCGCCGAAGGGGCGGGCGGCAGTATGCCGGATCCGCGTCTTCAGGGCGGCGGAGGCAAGTTCAAGCTGTAGTAGCCCGCGCCTCGGGCTGGAAGATCGGTCGGGTGGCATGATAGGTCAGCCAGCCGGCCAGCATGCCGGGCATGCCCTCGTAGATGTCGTTGTGCCAGCCGAGCCAGCGCCACCCCAATGCCACCGAGACGCCCACCGCGATCATCAGGAGTGCCTGACCCTCGGTGACCCGCAGCCCCCTCGAATAGACGTAGAGCAGGGGCCCGAATGCGCTGGCCAGGGCGGACCAGGCGAATATGACGAGGGCGAAGACGCTCTGGGTGCCGTTCAGGGCGATGACGAGCGCCAGCGCGACCACGACCAGGGTGCCGGCCTTGAGTTCCAGAGGCTTCTCGATTTTCCGCGGCAGCAGGTCGTGGGTCAGCGCGGAGGAGCAGCTCAGCACCAGTGAGTCGGCCGTGGAGATGGTGGCCGCGAACAGGCCGGCGATGACGATGCCGACGAGTATCGGCGGCAGCAGTTCCATGGCCATGGTGGGGAGCGCGAGTTCCGGGTCCATGCTGCCGAGATCGGGCAGCAGCAGCCGTGACAGGAGGCCGACGCCCGCGGCCATGGTGTAGAAGGCCACGAAGAACCCGTAGTAATACATGCGCGTGCGCCGCAGCTTGCCCGCATCCTCCAGGGCCATGAAGCGCACCATGATGTGCGGTTGTCCGATGACGCTCATCCCCGCGAACATCCAGCCGAGCACGAACAACACCGGCCCCGCGGGCTCGGGCAACTTCAGTTCGTCCGGGAACGGGGCCAGATAGCCCGGGATGGCCGACAGCTTGTCGACGGCGGCGCCGACGCCGCCGACGCTGGTGAGGGCGACGAACAGCATGAGGCCCATGGCGAACAGCATGACCACGGACTGGGCGACGTCGGTCCAGATCGAAGCGCGGATGCCGCCCGCGAGGCAGTACAGCGCGACCATGGTGGCGACCAGCACGGCGCCGCTGTCCGGCGTCCAGCCGAACATCGCCTGCAGCGCCTTCCCGCCGGCCTTCAGCTGAGCGGCCGCATAGGCGCCGAGGAATGCCAGGGTGAGCAGGGCGACGACGATCCTGAGGATGCGGAAGTCGGTGTCGTGCCAGCGCGCCAGCACGCCCGCGAAGGTCACCTCGTTGTGCTTCTCCGTGGACTCGCGCAGGCGACGATGGATCACCAGCGACATCAGGAAATCGCCGACGATCCAGCCCACCATCACCCACAGCGACGCCAGGCCGGCCGCATAGGTGTATCCCATGAGGCCGATGAACATGAAGCCCGAGTTGTTGGTGGCGATCGCCGACAGGCCGGCGAAAGCCGGCGACACGTCACGACTCGCCAGATAATAGTCGTCCTTGGTCCCCCGGCTGCGCAGCACCGAGCCGACCCCGATCAGGACGAAGGCCGCCATCGCCGCGATGAAGCTGGTGAGCATCGGCGGTTACGGCGGGTCAGGCCGCGTTACGGTCGCCTACGGTGTCACGGTTCTCGATGAGACGGCTGTGCAGAGCCTTGATGGCGCCGTCGTAGTCGGCCTCGTCGACGATGATCTGAATGTCCACCTGACGCATGCCCTGGTGGAGCGCGACCACGTCGATGCCGGCCTCGTGGAGGCATCGCGTGGCATCGGCGAGCAGCCCGGGCTGGTTCAGATCGCTGCCGATCACCGATACGAGACCGACCCGGCGCAGGTCGATGTCCGCCTGCGGGAACAGCCGCTCGAGCTCCGCGATCGCATGCTTGGCCCGGCTGAGCGTGCCGGTGACGAAATGGGTGACCGTGTTCGCATTCATGTCTTTCGTGACGATGCGCAGCCGGTTGTCTTCCAGCGCCTCGATGATGCGACGGTCGACGCCCTTCACGCCGACGATGTCCTGGTCGTACAGCTTCAGCGCGAACACCGAGCGGCAGCCGGTGACGATCTCGACACAGGGGTCGTCACTGACGTAGTCGCCCTTGATCACCGTCCCCGGATCGTCCGGGTCGAACGTGTTGCGGATGCGCAGCGGTATCTCCGCCTGGCGGAGGACCTTCGCGGCGCGGGGGTGCACCGCCTCCATGCCCATGTTGGAGAGCTGATCGGCGACGTCATAATTGGTGTTGCCGATCTTCTCCACCCTGTCTTCGCCGACGATCAGGGGGTCGGCGCTGCTGAGGTGATATTCCTTGTGGATGATGGCCTCAGCCGCCCCCGTGCGCGCGGCGACATGACTGAATGTCACTTCCGTATAACCACGCCCATACTCGCGGAACAATCCGCTGTGGCACTGGGTGTAACCGGTGACGATCGGCAGCTCCGCTTCGAGGTCGATGCCCTTCAGGCCGATGTCGATGCGTTCCTCCAGCGTGCGGGGCTTGTCGTCGCGCCAGCCGGTGAGGTCGACGAAGCGCGCCTCGATGCCGTGCATGCGCAGCAGCAGTGCGGTATTGAAGGCGCTGTGCGCCTCGCCCAGCGCCGAAAGCATCTCGCGCACCGTCATCATGTGCTCACCGAGATGGAAATGACCGTAGGAGCAAAGCCGCTGCAGGTCGATGAGGCAGCTGCGCACACCCTCGATGCGCTCCAGCACGAACTGGTTGGCGGGTTCGCGCACGCCCGGGTCGTCGAAGATCTCTTCGTTCTTCTCGATCATGCGCCGGCAGACCCTGGTGAGGGCATCGCCCCACGCCCAGTCGGACTCGCTGTGGCTGTACAGTGTGTAGACGCCCGGATCCTTGGTCTTCTTGTCTTCCAGGAGTTCATTGGTAATGCCGGCATACGCCGATACGATGAAGATCCGGTTGTAGGGATCTCCCCGGCGGTTCTTCGGCAGGAACACGTTGTTCAGTGACGCTTCCCTGTCGGCGATGGACGTGCCACCGATCTTCTCTACGGTATGGGTCATTACGACGCTGCTCCCTGAGCATTCTGTGTAAGCTCACTGGCGACCACTTCGAAGCTGGCCGTCAGCGCGGCGAGCCCCCGGTCGAGTTCTTCGTCGCTGATGGTCAGCGGCGGCAGGCACTTCACGACCTCGTCGAAGGAACCGCTGGTCTCGATCACGAGTCCGCGCTCCAGCGCCGCGCGGCAGATCGCACCGGCGATCTCGCCGTCCGGGCAGGCGATGCCGGTCATCAGACCGCGACCCTTTATCCGCAGGTCGAGCGCCGAGGCGTCGACGATGTCCTCGAGCCGCGAGCGCAGGATGCCGGCCTTGCGCTTCACATCCTGGGCGAAGTCCGGCGTCGCCCAGAAATGCTCCAGGGCGGCGGCCGCGGTCACGAAGGCGTGGTTGTTGCCGCGGAAGGTGCCGTTATGCTCGCCGGGCTCCCACTCGTCGAGCTCGGACTCGATCAGCAGCAGTGCGAACGGCAGTCCGAAAGCGCTCAGCGATTTCGACAGCGTCACCATGTGCGGCCGGATGCCGGACGGCTCGAAGCTGAAAAACGTGCCGGTGCGTCCGCAACCCGCCTGGATGTCGTCCAGGATCAGCAGGATATCGCGGGCCCGGCAGATTTCCTCCAGACGCTTCAGCCACGCGTCGCTGGCCACGTTCAGCCCGCCTTCTCCCTGTACGGCCTCGACCATGACGGCGGCCGGGTGGCCGACGCCGCTGCTCGGGTCGTCCAGGGCCTTCTCCAGATAATCCAGCGTGTCCACGTCGTCGCCCAGATATCCGTCGAACGGCATGCGTACGACACCGTTCATGGCGATGCCCGCCGCGTCCCGGTGATGGCGATTACCGGTGAGAGACAGCGCACCGAGAGTCACGCCGTGGAAGCCGTTCGTGAACGCGATGATGGTCTCCCGACCGGTCACCTTGCGCGCGAGCTTGATCGCCGCCTCGACGGCATTCGCGCCGGTCGGGCCGGTGAACTGGGTCACGTAGTCCAGTTTGCGCGGCTGCAGGATGCGCTCGTGGAAGCTCTCCAGGAAGCGCTTCTTCGCCGCGGTGTGCATGTCCAGCCCGTGGGCGATGCCGTCCGCGCCGATGTACTCCATCAGCGCTTCCTTCAGCACCGGGTTGTTATGGCCGTAGTTCAGGCTGCCCGCGCCTGCCAGGAAGTCGAGATAGACGTTCCCGTCCGCGTCCACCAGTTCGGCGCCGACGGCCTTCTCGAACAGGAGCGGGATGGAGCGGCAGTAGGAGCGCACATCCGATTCGAGACGCGCGAACACGCCGCCGGTGTGGGCATTACTGTCGAGATCGATTTTCTTTGCAGTGGTATTCATTGAAGTGTCCCTGGGTGCTACTCAGTTTCAAATGGTCCGATGATCAGTTCGTGTTCGCTCTCGTGGGCGCCTCCGAAATGGCGCTCCTTGTCGAATAGGGTGTGATCCTCCGTTGGCGCGCCGAGTTTCTTCGCCAGCCCGCGGAACATGGCCCAGGAGGCCTCGTTGTCCGGCGTGACGGTGGTGCGCACGAAACGCAGATCCCGGTTGCCCGGTCGTTGCAGAATGTCCATGATCAGGCGCTTGGCGAGTCCGTGACCGCGGGCGCGCTCGTCGACGGCGACCTGCCAGACGAAAAGCGCATCCGGATGCGGCGGCGGCCGGTATCCGGAGACGAATCCGACGGCATCGCCGTCGAAATCCGCGATGGCGGAGGTCGCCCCGAAGTGAGTGCACTGCAAGAGGTTGCAATACATCGAGTTCGTGTCGAGCGGCGGACAGCGCTCGATCAGGGCGTATACGGCCGCGCCATCAGTCGGTAGCGGCGCGCGTATCTCTATGGCGGAATCGGTCTGGATTCTCGTGGCGTGCATGAGTTTTCCGGTCAGAGGGGGAGAAGTCTGTCGTAGTCTCCGGGCCGGCCCGCAGGAACGGGGCGGGTCGGATGATGGTGGTCCGGGCTGTGCTGACAGATATTTCGATATTCAAATAAAAAATCGATTGGGTTAGCCGAATTATAATAAAAATATGCTTTTCGATCTGCAAGAGTGAATTGAGGGCCAAAACAGTCATTTCAAGTGCCTGTCGGCGGAAGACAGAGGGCCCGGCGTGGGCCGCGAGGGCGACACGAGCATGAAAGAGACGGAACAGACGAGCGAGACCGATGTGCTGACGGCCCTCCGGCGGATTCTGCGTGCCACGGATCTGGACGCGAAGGCCCTGGCGCGCCAGACGGGGCTCACCACCTCGCAACTGCTCGTGCTGGAGCTGCTGTCGCTGGCCGGCGAACTGACGGTCGGCGGCATCGCGGACCGGGTCGGCCTGACCCAGGGCACGGTGACCTCCCTGATCGACAAGCTGCAGGCCCGTGAACTGGTCAGTCGCCGGCGGGGTAGTGCGGACCGGCGCCAGGTGAAGGTCAGCCTGACCGAGGAGGGGCGCGAACTGCTCGGCCAGGCCCCGACGGCGCTGCAGACCCGTTTCCTCGCCGAATTCTCGACGCTGCGGGACTGGGAACGCTACGCGATCATCTCCGCACTGCAGCGGGTCGCCGATCTCATGGGCGCCGAGAAGCTGGACGCATCCCCCGTGCTGGACGTGGGACAGATCGGCGAGACGCCGGGATCCGACTGATCGGCGTGGCGGCCGTCAGGCCGACATGACGCCGCATACCGGTGCCGGCCAGGACAGCCCCCCGTGTTCGGCGATGAGCGCATCCAGACGCTCGCCGATGTCGGCCGGCAGCGGCGCAGTCCGACGATTCTCCAGGTCGGCGCCGCTCGTGACGTACTCCATGGAGCCTGCCAGGTTGTCGCGTGTCTCGTTCACGATGAACATCAGACCGTGGAATCGCTTTGCGGTGCGATCCAGCAGCCGGGCGTGGACGGTGACGACATCGCCGACATGGATCTCGTTCAGATAGCAGAGGTGATGCTCCAGGTCGAACAGGCCGCAACGCCGCTCCCGGAAATACGCCTCGTCCATCCCCACGGCCTCGATCATCGGCCAGCCGCCCCACTCGTACAGCGTCATGTAGTACTGGATGTTCACGTGGCCGTTCGAATCTTCCCATTCCGGCGGGATCGTGCGTCTCATGAGCACGGGCAGTTCGCGGACCTGTGTTGCTGTGGGGAAGCGGGGCCTCATGCCTACGTGTGTCGGAAAGGGGTGTGCCATAAGCTACCCCTTCCGGAGGGTCCGTTCCAGTATCCGGACGACGTTCGGCCCGCTTTCTGCGGGTTTGCATTCGACGGGGTGCTTACACAGAATGACGCGGTTCCGATCTTCCGGTGTTGCCGGGGCGATCGGTGTTGGCCGATACAAGCGGAGAATTGAGATGACCGACTATTCCGATCCGGCGGGTCGCCGGCGATTCCTGAAACTGGTGGGTGGCAGCGTCGTGTTCGTCCCGCTGGCGGGACTGAGTGGTTGCGGCGGCGGGGATTCGTCGGGTCCGGCGGACAGCGGCTCGAAACCTGCAGCGGCCGGCAGCGGTCAGTCCGGTGCTGCGGCTGCCGGCGCCTCTCCCGAGCCGGCGCCGGCCAAGGCGGCCGCGGACAGCGGTGGCGACGGAGCACCCAGAGTCTCGCTCGACGATCCACAGGCGAAAGCGCTCGGTTACGTACACGACGCTGCCAATGTCGACCAGAGCAAGTACGCCCGTTACCAGGCGGGCCAGGCGTGCAACAATTGTGCGCTCTTCCAGGGCACGGGCAATGAGGAATGGGCCCGCTGCTCGATCTTCCCCGGCAAACTCGTGCATTCCTCGGGCTGGTGCAGCGCCTACGCGCCGAAGGGCTGACCCTCGACCGACACCTGCCGTGAAACGGCCGCACCGGTGCGGCAGCGTCTCTGTGCGCGCCTCTTTCGCTTCCGATCCCCTGTCCCCGGGATTTCCCTGATTGTCTGCGCCGGCCCGGTGCGCGAACGTCGGACGTAAGCTGCGGGTGCGCCCATCGTGGCCGTGCCTGCGAGGGACGGCCGATACCGAGGGTTCGCTCATGGGCTACGTGTACGCGTTCGAGAATGGGGACGGCCGGGACCGCATGCGTCTCGGCGGGAAGGGTGCCAATCTCTGCGAGATGACCCGTATCGGGCTGCACGTCCCGCCGGGTTTCGTCATCACCACCGAGGCCTGCCTCGACTATCTGGACGACGCCCGGGGCGAACTGCCCGAGGGACTCATGGATGAGGTCGGCCGCCATCTCCGGTCCCTGGAGGAGAAGACGGGCAAGGTGTTCGGCGGCGCCGCCGATCCGCTGCTGCTCTCGGTACGCTCCGGTTCGGCGATGTCCATGCCGGGCATGATGGACACGATCCTCAATCTCGGCCTGAACGAACACACGCTGCCGGGTCTGATCGAGCGCACGGGCGACCAGCGCTTCGGCTACGATGCCTACCGGCGTTTCATCCAGCTGTTCGGCAAGGTCGCGCTCGGCGTGAGCGACGAACTCTTCGACGCGGAATGGGATGCGGCGAAGACACGCGCGGGCGTGACGGCAGACCTCGACCTGCCGCCGGCGGTCCTCGCCGAAGTGTGCCAGCGCTACCTCGAGATCGTGTTGCGTGAGACGGGCAGAGTCTTCCCGCAGGACCCGCTCGAGCAGCTCGAGATCGCCGTGAAGGCCGTGTTCGGCTCCTGGATGGGGCGGCGCGCAGTCGACTACCGGCGCGAATTCAACATCACCCCCGGGCAGGCCAATGGCACGGCGGTCAACGTCATGGCGATGGTGTTCGGGAATCTCGGTGACGATTCCGCGACCGGCGTGGCCTTCACCCGTTATCCGGACACCGGAGAGAACCGGCTGTACGGGGAATACCTGACCAATGCCCAGGGCGAGGACGTGGTCGCCGGCATCCGCACGCCGAAGCCCATCGACGCGCTCGGCGAGGAGATGCCGGAGATGTACCGTGAACTCCTGGCATTGCGGGATCGCCTCGAGGCCCACTTCCGGGAGGTTCAGGATTTCGAGTTCACCATCGAGCGCGGTCGTCTGTATTGCCTGCAGACGCGCAACGGGAAAATGAATGCGACCGCTCAGGTGCGGACCTCGGTGGAGATGGTGGCCGACGGCCTGCTCGATCGCCGAGAGGCGTTGCTGCGCATCGGCCCGGAGACGCTGGAGCAGTTGCTGTTCCCGCGCCTCGATCCCCGCGGTGAGGAGACGCCGGTCGCCCGCGGGCTGGCGGCTTCGCCGGGAGCGGCCTGCGGACTGGCGGTGTTCGACGCGGACCGTGCCGAAGAGCTGGGGCGCACGGGTCAGCGCATCATCCTCGTCCGCGAGGAGACGCGCCCGGAGGATATCCACGGGTTCTTCGCCTCGCGCGGTATCCTGACGGCCCGCGGTGGCAGGACCTCCCATGCCGCCGTGGTCGCGCGCGGCATGGGCAAGCCCTGTGTCGCTGGCGCCGAGGGCATCCGCGTGGACGTCCGCTCGCGTGAAGCCCGCGCCGGCGATGCGATCATCCGCGAAGGCGATCTGATCACCATCGACGGCACGACCGGTGACGTCTACGTCGGCGAGGTGCCGATGATCGAGGCGGAGTTCTCCGACGAACTGCGGACGCTCCTGGAGTGGGCCGACGATGCGGCGTTGCTGGGCGTGCGCGCGAATGCCGACACGCCGCAGGATGCGGAGCGTGCATTGCGCTATGGCGCGGTGGGAATCGGTCTCTGCCGGACGGAGCGCATGTTCAACGACGCGGATCGGCTGCCGATCGTGATCGAGATGATCCTGGCCGAGGATCGGGGCGAGCGTCAGCAGGCGCTGGATCGGCTCCTGCCGATACAGCGGAGTGACTTCGCCGGCATATTCCGCGTCATGTCGCCGCGGCCGGTGACGATCCGCCTGCTCGATCCGCCCATCCACGAGTTCCTCCCCTCGGAGAACGAACTGGTCGAGGAGGTCACGCAGCTGCTGCATCTGCGCGAAACCGTGCGCGGCATGCACATCCTGTCGGACACCGTCGATCTCATCTACCGCACCCGGGATGAAGAGCCGGACATACCGCGTCTGGCCGATCCCTTGCTCGTGGAGGAGGCGATCGAGCGCAAGCAGCACATGCTCGAGAAGGTGAGGCAGCTGTCCGAGGTGAATCCGATGCTCGGTCACCGGGGCGTGCGCCTGGGTCTGACCTTCCCGGAGATCTATACGATGCAGATCCGTGCGATCCTGGAAGCGGCGGCGGAGTGTATCCGCGACGGCGTCGAGGTCGATGCGGAGATCATGGTGCCCCAGGTCTGCACGGCCCAGGAACTGAAGCGGGTCAAGCGCCTGGTCGACGAAGTCCACGGCCGGGTGGAGCAGGATTACGGCATCGACGTGCCGTTCCGCTTCGGCTCCATGCTGGAGGTCGTCCGGGCCTGCATGCGCGCCGAGAACCTGGCGGAGGAGGCCGAGTTCTTCAGTTTCGGTACCAACGACCTGACCCAGGCCACCTTCTCGTTCTCCCGGGAGGACGCGGAGAACAAGTTCCTGCCGATGTACAACCAGACCCGCATCCTCCAGGACAATCCCTTCGAGGTGCTGGACAGCAAGGGCGTCGGTCGCCTGATGGAGCTGGCCATCGAATGGGGCCGCGGGACCCGACCCGACATGAAGGTCGGCATCTGCGGCGAGCACGGGGGACATCCCGAGTCCATCGCGTTCTGCCAGCGCATCGGCCTGAGCTATGTCTCCTGTTCGGCGCCGCGTGTGCCGGTCGCCCGCCTCGCCGCCGCGCAGGCGGCGATCGGGGGCGCGGTCTCCATCGCCGATCGGGCGGCCTGAGTCAGTTCAGCGGGATCGCCGTCGTGAACTTGAACTCCTCCATCGAGAAGCTGGAGCTCACGTCGGAGAAATCGACGCTCTCGATCATGCGCTTGTAGACGGCGTCGAAGCCGTTGATGTCGCGAACGAGTACGCGCAGCAGGTAGTCGATGTCGCCGCTCAGCCGGTGTACCTCGACGATCTCCGGTATCTCCCGCACCATGTCGCGAAAGCGCTCCACCCACGCTGCGCTGTGCTGGTTGGTGCGGACCGCGACGAAGACCGTGATCGGTACGTCCAGTTTGTGGCGGTCCAGCAATGCCACGCGCTTGCGGATCACGCCCTTTTCCTCGAGCTGCTGGATGCGGCGCCAGCAGGGCGTCCGGGACAGTCCGACACGCTCGGCGATCTCGGCCACCGGCAGCGTCGCGTCCTCCTGCAGGAGGGCCAGAATCTGCTTGTCTTTTGTGTCCATGCAACACAGTTCCTTTTTTCGACGCTTCGAAGGAACAAGAATCTAGCATGCTTTACATATAGAGCATATTTTGCACTCATTGACTCCGCGCTCCCTGTTAGCGTTTCGATTGTCTATACGCGGGGACGGGGAGAGATCATGGCGATGACGGCAGAAGCGGCACGTGGTCGCGGCGAGCGGCGCGATACCCGGGCGCACATCACTGCGGGTGAGCCCACATTCGGAACGCATCGCCGCCGGCGTGAGCCGGGATCTGCGGGCGCTCGTGAGGGCCGGCGACTGGCTGCCGCCGGATTGCCGTGAACCCGGCGACGCGACCTATCGCCGGCACCTGCTGTACGGTGATCCGGCCGGCCGGTTCACGATCCTCGCCGTCGTCTGGCGTCCCGGTCAGGGGACCCCGGTGCACGGTCACACCGCCTGGGGGGCCGTGGGTGTCTACCTCGGCAATCCGAGCGTCGCGAACTACCATCTCGCCCCCGGCGGCGGCCTCGAACTGGCCTGCGAGGCAAGGTGCCAGCCGGGCGACGTCGCCTGCGTGCAGCGCGGCACGGCCTATCCGCACCGCGTGTTCAACGACAGCGATGATCTCGCCATCACCATCCACACCTACGGCCGCGATCTGGTCCGGGACCCCGGCGCCATTAACATCCTCGTGTAGTCGCCCGGGTCGAGGGGCTCCGCTTTGCAGCCGTCGCCCGATCTGCGACAGTTCGCCGGTCAGGGGAAGGAGTGAACGGATGGCCGCAATCGAGTCGGTCTGTGTCTTCGCCGGGTCGAATGCCGGCGCCCGGGATGACTACGCCCGGGCGGCGCGATCTCTGGGCGGTGAGGTGGCCCGCCGCGGCTGGCGGCTGGTCTATGGCGGCGGCAAGGTGGGCCTGATGGGACTGCTGGCCGACGCGACCATCGAGGCCGGCGGCGAGGTCATCGGCGTCATTCCGGAGGCATTAATGCGCAAGGAGGTCGGGCACGGTGCCCTCTCCGACCTGCGGGTGGTGCGAACGATGCACGAGCGCAAGGCGATGATGTCCGATCTCTCCGACGCCGTCGTCGCACTGCCGGGCGGGCTGGGCACACTGGAGGAGCTGTTCGAGATCCTGACCTGGGCGCAACTGGGTATCCACTCGAAACCCTGTGGCGTCCTCAATGCCGGCGGCTATTACGATGACCTGCTCGACTTCCTCGATCGGACCGTCGAAGAAGGCTTCGTCCGCGCCGAGCATCGCGACATGATCCTGTCGGCCGCGGAGGCCGGGCCGCTGCTGGATGCGATGACCGCCTACTCGCCGAAGTACACCGCCAAGTGGATGGATCGGGACCAGACCTGATCGCTGCGCGGCGCTCGCGGCCGGAACGCGTCGAACAATCCGCCCCGCGGCGGTAGCATAGGCACTCCGCAAACGGGCACCGGGGGCGACCCGATGCCCCGATCATCACGAGGAGGCGAGGCCGTCGTGCCGGGCAATTTTCGCAGTGACAACGAGTATCCGGTGGCACCGGAGATCATGGCCGCACTCGCAGCCGTCAACGAGGGCAGCGCCCATTCCTACGGCGCTGATGACAAGACGAGTCGGGTCGCGATGCACCTGCGCGAGCTTTTCGAGCGCGACCTCGAGGTCTACCCCCTCGTCTCCGGGACCGCCGCCAACGCGCTGGCGGCCGCCCAGACCTGTGGCTCGATCGGCGCCGTGATCTGCCACCGCGACGCACACCTGAACACGGACGAGTGCGGTGCGCCGGAGTTCTTCAGCGGCGGCGCCAAACTGGAGGCGCTGGACGGACCGCACGGGAAACTGTTGCCGGGCGACGTGGAACGCTCCGTAGCGACTGCGCTCGCGATGGGCGAGCATGCGAGCCGACCCCGCATGCTGAGCCTTACTCAGGCGACGGAACTGGGGACCGTCTACCGGCCGGAGGAAGTCGAGGCGCTCGCCGAAGTCGCGCATCGTGACGGCCTGCGCGTGCACATGGACGGTGCGCGTCTGGCCAACGCCGTCGCCTCGCTCGGCTGCTCGCCGGCGGAGATCACCTGGCGCTGCGGCGTCGATCTGCTCTCGTTCGGCGCGACGAAGAATGGCGCGATGATGGCCGAGGCGCTCGTCGTGTTCGACCCGGCGGACAGCGTCGAACTGCCGCGCCGGCGCAAACAGGCCGGCCACCTGATCAGCAAGATGCGCTACGTGTCGGCCCAGCTCGAGGCCTACGTGGCCGACGGTCTCTGGCTGCGCCTCGCCGGCCACGCGAACCGGCTGGCGCAGAAGCTGTCCGAAGGACTGGCGGCGCTGCCGGAGGCTGATCTCCTGCACCCGGTGGAAAGTAACGAGCTGTTCGTGCGCCTGCCGGACGCGCTGGCGGCAGCACTCCGCGAGCGCGGATTCGAATTCCATGACTGGCCGCATACGGGACCCGACGTGTACCGGTTCGTGACGTCTTTCGCGACGCCGGAAGAGGCGGTGGACGGGTGTATCGAGGCGGCGCGTGCGCTGGGCGGGGAGGGACGGGCCGCCGCCCGGGCGTGATCCCGTTCTGGCTGAAGGCAGCCTACACGGTCGTCGTCGCGGTCGTCGTCGCGGTCTACTGGGTCCGCTACGGCCCGAAGAATTTCCTCTGGTTCTCCGATATCGCGCTGATCGTCCTGGTGCCTGCGCTCTGGTTCGAGAGCGCGCTCCTGTTCAGCATGATGGCGCTGGCGGTGCTGCTGCCCGAACTGGTCTGGACGACGAGCTTCCTGGGCGGCCTGCTGTTCGGACGGCCGGTCACCGGCCTCGCCGGCTACATGTTCGACCCGGAGCTCCCGCGCTGGCTGCGCGGGCTGTCGCTGTTCCATCTGCTGCTCCCGCCGGTGCTGATCTACGGGGTCTGGCGCCTCGGTTACGACGGCCGGGCGCTGGCGGCGCAGACTCTCGTGGCCCTGGTCGTGCTGCCGGTCACCTGGCGGGTGACGGACCGGGAGAAGAACATCAACTGGGTGTTCGGTCCCGGAGGCAGGCCGCAGGAACGCATCGATCCACGCCTCTATCTGCTGCTCGTGACCCTGTTCTTCCCGTGCTGCGTCTACCTGCCGACCCACTGGCTCCTCACGGCACTACGGCCTGCCTGAGGAGACCCGGCGAAACCCGATCTTTTCCCGGGACCTGTGGACAAACGACCCCTCCATACGCAATTTGTGCGGGTAAGTTACTGATTTAGCTGGTAGTTCTGATTTCCACCGCTTATCCACAGAATAAGCACAAAAGAAACACAGTTTATTCTGCTGACAAGCAGGCGCGGCAGGCGTACCGTTGATTCCACGGTAAAGGAGCGCGATCCTGAAACCGGGCCCCGATTGGCAGGGGCAGGGCCACCAGCCAAAGTGGTCAAGGGCAGCAGAAGCTGACCAAGTCGCGACGCCGAAAGGCCGAGCGTTAAGCGAGCCGGAGCGAAAGCATCTGGCAGACATTGGAAAGTGAAAACTGCCTGTACTCGTGAGTCGCATGACCGGCATGCTGTTCGCGGGGGACGTAGCCAGGCGTCTTGAAACAAGCAGCGGGGACGCGAGTCCTCGTGAGGAGCCTGAGACGAGGTTCCGCAAGGCGAGAGCCGAGCGGACGAGCCACAGGCCGGAGTCAGGTAGACCCGAGGGGGCAGCGAAAGCGGCCGAATCGATCGAATC
>JARRPZ010000076.1:0-14029 GCA_037382365.1 Gammaproteobacteria bacterium | reverse complement strand
GACGCCAAATACAAGCCTCACCTCGAGCTCCTGTGTCGTAAGGACTGGACTCGGCTGTTCTCAGACAAGTGATGCGCGAGGGTTCGGTGCTGATCATGCTGGGTATCGGTCGTGGGAACCTGCGGTTCGGTCAGCTTCGACTTAACTTCCAGTGTACTGCGGGGCATCCGGATGAACGCTACAAGCGGACGTTGCGGAGCCGTAGAGCGTTCCCCACGACCGAGACCGAACTGAAACTCATGGCCGCGGCTGCAATGATCGGGCTCAGGAGAATCCCGAAGAAGGGATAGAGGATGCCGGCGGCGATCGGGACACCGATCGAGTTGTAGACGAAGGCGAAGAAGAGATTTTGGCGGATGTTGCGCATCATGGCGTGGCTGAGCCGGCGCGCCTTGGCAATGCCGCGAAGATCCCCGCGCATCAAAGTGATGCCGGCGCTCTCCATCGCGACGTCCGTACCGCTGCCCATGGCGACTCCGACGTGGGCCTGCGCCAACGCCGGTGCATCGTTGATGCCGTCGCCGGCCATGGCGACCTTTCGGCCTTCGTTCTGCAGCTTTCGGACGACCTCATTCTTCTGATCCGGCAGGACCTCGGCTTCGATGCGATCGATGCCCAGCTTGCGGGCGACGGCTTCGGCGGTCTTTCGGTTGTCACCGGTCAGCATGATGATTTCGATCCCTTCCTCATGAAGCAGCCGAACCGCTTCGGGGGTCGATTCCTTGATGGGATCGGCGACACCGAGCAGACCCACCGGCTTTCCGTCGGCGACGACGAACATAACCGTCTGACCGTCCTCACGCAGAGAGTCCGCTTTCCCGGAGAAAACGGAGACGTCCACGGAGAGATCTTCGAGCAGACGCTGATTGCCGAGCGCCACTTTCTTGCCGTCGACGACGCCCGTGACGCCCTTGCCGGTCACCGACTGGAACTCTCCGGCCTTGGCGGGTGTGACTCCCCGCTCTTTCGCGCCTTCGACGATCGCCGCGGCCAGCGGGTGCTCGCTGCCCGCCTCCAGTCCCGCGGCCAGTCGCAGAACCTCGGTCTCCTCAAAGCCCTCGTGTGCCGACACGGTCACGAGCCTGGGCCGGCCCTCGGTCAGGGTGCCGGTCTTGTCCACGACCAGCGTGTCGACTTTCTCGAGCGTCTCCAGCGCCTCGGCGTTCTTCACCAGGATGCCGTTTCGGGCCCCCTCACCGGTGCCCACCATGATGGCCATCGGCGTCGCGAGACCCAGCGCGCAGGGACAGGCGATGATCAGCACGGCCACCGCATTCACCAGCGCATAGGCCATGCGCGGTTCCGGTCCCCAGACGGACCAGGCGATGAAGGCGACGACCGCCACGGCGACCACGGCCGGCACGAACCAGCCGGCGACGATGTCCGCCAGCCGCTGGATGGGCGCGCGGCTGCGCTGCGCCTCGGCCACCATCCGCACGATCTGGGAGAGCAGGGTATCCTGCGACCACGGCCGGCACGAACCAGCCGGCGACGATGTCCGCCAGCCGCTGGATGGGCGCGCGGCTGCGCTGCGCCTCGGCCACCATCCGCACGATCTGGGAGAGCAGGGTATCCTCGCCGACCCGGGTGGCGCGCATGACGAAACCGCCGGTCTGGTTCACCGTCCCGCCCGTCACGGTATCTTCCGCCTCCTTGGCCACAGGCATCGGCTCGCCGGTGATCATCGATTCGTCGAGGGTGCTCGCGCCTTCTTCGATGACGCCGTCCACCGGGACCTTCTCACCGGGCCGGACGCGGAGCCGGTCGCCCTCGGCGAGTTCGTCCAGCGGCACGTCCTCCTCGTTGCCGTCGTCGCGAATGCGCCGCGCGTCCGGCGGGGCCAGCTCGAGCAACGCGCGTATGGCGCCGGATGTGGCGCGGCGGGCCCGCAGCTCCAGCACCTGCCCCAGCAGCACCAGGGTCGTGATCGCCGCGGCCGCCTCGAAATACACTGCCACGTGGCCGTTCTCGTCGCGGAAAGACGCCGGGAACAGTCCCGGCGCCAGCGTGGCCACCAGGCTGAACAGGTAAGCCACCGACACGCCCAGCCCGATCAGGGTGAACATGTTCAGGTTCATGGTGCGCAGCGACTGCACCGCGCGGACCAGGAACGGCCATCCCCCCCACAGGACGACGGGCGTGGCCAAACCGAGCTGCAGCCACTGTCCGACGGCGGGCTCGACGAGGCCGTGGAACGGCCGGCCGGGCAGCATGTCGCCCATCGCGTAGACGACGAGCGGCAGCGTCAGCACCGCGCTGATCCAGAAGCGACGGGTCATGTCGCGGAGTTCGCTCAGATCCTCCTCGCCGACCGTCACGCCCTCCGGTTCCAGCGCCATGCCGCAGATGGGGCAGGATCCGGGATCCGGCTGACGGACCTGGGGATCCATTGGGCAGGTGTAGACGGTGCCGTCATAGCCGGGTGGCACGGTGTCGTAGCGCCCGTCATCGGCCACCGCTTTCCGGGCGTGGTCGTGACCGTGACCGCAGCAGTGATGTTCCGGCTGTTCCTTCCCCTCGTCGGCGCGGGGATGACAATGATCGTGGCCGTGAGAATCCTCGCGGGCCGGATGGTCGTGGCACTTGTCGCTCATTGGAGTGCTCCGTAAACGAAGGCGATGCCGCCGCCGATCAGCACCAGGATGGCGACGCCGGTCACGACGTCCTGCACGCCGATACCGCCGCCGCCGTGCTCGTGGCCACCGTCTTCCGCGTTCATCTGCCGGTGCTTCGCTCGCAGCCACAGCATCACGGCCGCCAGTATGAGGGCAAGCACGTTCAGATAGAACGTGTAATCGAGCTTGAATTGCGCGATATCGCCGGCCTCGCGCGCGCTCTCCGGCATCATGTCGAGCCAGTAGAATCCATAATGCAGGATGATGGCGGTGATGATGATGCTCACGTACATCACGGCGGCGATGTACAGCGCCACCCGCCATCCGTAGTACTTCGCATTCACCTTGACCAGGGGCGGGACCATCAGGTCCGAGTAGATGAAACCCATGATACCGGCGAACAGGACGCCGCCGGAATTCAGCACCGTCGCCAGCGGTATGTTGCCCATGGAACCGATGAATGTCGCGGCCGCCACGAAGGGTGCCACGGCCGCATTCTCCAGCACGATCCAGAAATTGTCGGGATTCTCGGCGGCGGCCTCGGACAGGAAAAGGGCCTGCCAGAAGCTCGCCGGCACGAACACCGCGATGAATCCGGCCAGCGTGAAGCCGATCAGGATCTCCTGCCAGACCATCCCCCACTCGTTAGCGAAGTTGTTGCCGACGCGGCACCAGCCTTCGAAACTGGTGATCCGCTCCTTCCAGTCGAAATTCTCTTCCTCGGTGTCGGCTTCTTCCTCGACTTTCTCCCGGGCGGCCTCCAGCCATGCGCGCGGATAGGTCAGGCGGATCAGCATCGAGCTGATGGCGATCAGCAAAAGGCCGCCGACGATCTCGGCGGCCAGGAACTGCCAGCCCAGGAAGATCAGTATGAGGATGCCGAGTTCGATCACCAGATTGGTGGAAGCGAACATGAACGCGACGGCCGCCACGAAATGCGCCCCTTTCTGCACCAGCGCGCGGGCCGCAGACAGCGCCGCGAAGGAGCAGGAGCTCGATATGGACCCGAAAAGGGTCGCGAGTCCGACGCTTTCGAAATCCGCTCCGCCCATGCGGGCGGTCAGACGCTCCTTCGGCACGAAGGCCTGTATGGCCGCGCTGATCGTGTAGCCCAGCACGAACGCCCAGCCGGATTTCCAGAAGAATCCGGCAGCCGTCTTCGCTGCTTCTCCGTAGGTGATCCAGAAGTCGGACACACGACCATCGTACGCGCTCAGATGCGCATCCGCACGCCGACCTCGAAGACCTGCTCGGGCGGCAGGTCGAAATAGAGTGTCGTCCGGCGGGTGTTGCGCCGGATGAAGATGTACAGCCAGGAGCGCCACCAGGGCATCCCCGTCGCGGCCGGATACTCCGTCTCTTCCTCGAGGAAGAACGTCGCCTCGTCGATGTCCAGACCGATACCGTGCTCGGCATTCGCCTGCTCGAGATCCTGCCTCGGCCGCGGATCCTCCATGTAGCCGTAATAGGCGACCACCCGGTAGATATCGTCTCTCAGTCGTTCCACCTTCAGGCGGTCCTCGCGGGTGACGCGGGGCTGGCGCAGTGTTTTGGCCGTATAGATGACGATCAGGCGGTGCAGCGCCCGGTTGTGCTCGAGGTTGTGTATCAGCCCGTGCGGCGTACCGCGCTCGTTCTCCGCGAGATAAACGGCCTGACCCGGGACCCGGCGATAGTAGCCTCCGCCATGCCCGGCGAGGAACTCGGCCACCGGTGTCAGCTGGTTGCGCATGTGCCGGCGTTCGGTTGCGCGACCGCGGCGCCAGGTCGCCATGATCAGGTAGATTGCCGCGGCGACTCCCACGGGCAGCCAGCCACCGTCCATGAACTTGCCCGCGTTGGCGACGAAATAGGCGGTATCCGGCACGATGAACAGGGTCGTGGCGGCGAGCGAAAGTGCGAGGGACCAGCGGAAAATGTGTCGTTCGGCGAAGAACAGCAGGACCGTCGTGATCAGCATCGTCGCGCTGATGGCGATGCCGTACGCGGCCGCCAGGTTGCCCGAGCGCTGGAAGGCGGCCACGAGCCCGGCAGAGGCCAGCAGCAGCAGCCAGTTCACCGCGGGGACGTAGATCTGCCCCCTTTGGCTGGCGGACGTGTGCACGATGTTCACCGTGGGCAGATAGCCGAGGCGCTGGCCCTGCAGCGTCAGAGAGAACGCGCCGGATATGATGGCCTGGGATGCGATGATTGTCGCCAGCGTCGCGAGCGCCACCATCGGATAGAGCGCCCAGCCGGGTACGAGCTGGTAGAACGGATTGGTGAGCGTATCCCCCTGGTTCAGTATGAGCGCACCCTGGCCGAAGTAGTTCAGCAGGAGGCCCGGCAGCACGACGAGGTACCAGCCGAGGCGGATCGGACGCCGGCCGAAGTGGCCCAGGTCGGCATACAGTGCCTCGCCGCCGGTGACCACGAGGAACACGATGCCGAGGATCGTGAGGGCGTGGCCGCGGTTGTCGAGGAAGAACTCGATCGCGTGCCAGGGATTGACCGCCAGCAGGATATGGGGGTTGGCGACGATGCCCGGCAGTCCGGCGAGTCCGATACAGGAGAACCAGACGAGCATCACGGGGCCGAAGATGACGCCGATCCCTCCCGTGCCGAGGCGCTGCACCAGGAACAATCCACACAGGATCGCGATCGTGATCGGGACGACGTAGTGTTCGAGTGCGGGCGTGGCGACCTCGAGCCCCTCGATGGCGCTCAGCACCGAGATCGCCGGCGTGATCATCCCGTCGCCGTACAGGAGCGCCGCGCCGAAGAGACCCATTGCCATCACCGCGCCCCGCTTGCGGCCTTTCAGGGGCCGCCGTACCAGTTCCATGAGAGCGAGGATGCCGCCCTCGCCGTCGTGGTCGGCCCGCAGGACGAAGATCAGGTACTTGACGGAGATGACGAGGATCAGCGACCAGAAGACCAGCGAGAGGACCCCGAGTACGTTCGGTGCGGTCGCCGCCACGCCGTACTCGCCGTAGAAGCACTCGCGCACGGCATACAGCGGACTCGTGCCGATGTCGCCGTAGACGACGCCGAGCGCCGCCAGCGTGAGTGGTGCGAGCCGCTTTCCCGTTTCGCCGTCGGCGACATTCATGGTGGGGGATTACTCCTCACCCGGTCACCGCGCTCATCAGCATAACCAGCCGCCGCGGAAGTCCGGACGAGCGGTGCTGTCGCGCACGCGGACGCCTTACGAATCCTCGGCGCGGACCAGCTCGACCTCGATGGTCAGAGTCACTTCATCGCTCACCATCGGCACGTACTCGTCGAGGCCCCAGTCGGAACGCAGTACGGTCCCGGTGGCCGAGACACCGACGGCCGGGACCTCCTTCAGCGGATGCAAACCGGCACCGTTGATCCGTGTCGCCAGCGTCACCGGCACCGACTTGCCCCTGATCGTGAGTTCGCCCGAGACGTCATAGCTGTTCTCGCCCGTCTTCTCTATGCCCGTAGACTCGAAGGTGATGGCCGGATGACTCGCCAGATCGAAGTACTCGGCACCCTTCAGATGACTGTCGAATACCTCGACGCCGCTGTCGACGCTGGACACGTCGATGTCGACGCCGATCTTGCTTGCTTCGGGATCTTCGCTGTCGAGTCTCAGCGTGACGTCGAAATCGTCGAACCGGACCTGCGGATTGGAGAACCCGAGGTGTGTATACGAGAAGACCACGTAGGCATGCTGGTCATCCTGATGATAGGTGCCGGAGGGCACTGCGGTGAGATCGGCCGCTGTCGCGGGCGCTTGAGCCAGCACCAGGGTCGCTGCAATGATATGTCCGCTGCGTCGCATGGGATCCTCCATTCCGGAAATCGTCCGCATGCTAGCATGCGCCTGCTGTTGGCGTGTCGCGATTGCCATGGTCAGTTCGTGAATTCGATGCTGCCGACGGACCGCGGCGGCGAAATGCAGCTGTGCGTCCATTGTCACAGCGACACGGGGCATTCGGGGCGGCGCTCGGCCGGCGACACCGGCGATACCGGCGACATCGGCGATACTCAGGCGGGCATGCGCTCGCGACGATCGAATGTGAGGACGACCGTCGTCCGGACGCCGGGATCGCTCTCGATGGAAAGGTCCCATTCCAGCTGCTCGCAGATACGACTCGCGAGGAAGAGACCCATCCCGCCATCCGCTTTCGTCGTGTAACGGCGATCGAATACCCGGGGCAGGTCGCTGGACGCGATGCCGGCGCCCGCGTTGGTGATCGTCAGCCTGTCCTGCCGCAAGTCGATGTGCACGGGTCTTCCTTCGCCATTCTCCACGGCGTTGCGCAGGAGGTTGCCGACGACGATGGCCGGCATGCTCGCCGGGGCGGCGACGAGGACGTTTTCGTCGCGGGTGAGCCGGATGTCGGGCCGGTCGGCGGCGTGGATACGTCCGATATCCTCGACGACCTGATCGACCACATTGCCGAGATCACAGGTCGCCGGTGGAGGTGCCCCGGCATCTCGCTCGCGAGAGACGATGAGCAACGCATCGATGAATTCCCGCATCTGCCGGCTGGCGCGCCGTATGCGTTCGACGGCGCGCGCTTCCACATCGGACAGGCCCGGTTGTGCCGCGAGCACGTCCGCCGCTCCCTGCATGACCGTCAGCGGTGTACGCAGCTCGTGACTCGCCGCCGATGTGAATAACTGCTCGCGCTCGACGAAGCCGTTGACGCGGACCAGATAGCGATCGAAGGCTTCGGCGATATCGGCCACTTCGGCACCCTCGAACTCCGCCGCGAGATGCACGTCCCGCTCATCGGGTTGCAGCGACTTCACCCGCTCTGCCAGCCGTGTCACCGGTTCGAGGATCTGTCGGGAGGCCCAGCGTCCGACCAGCACCGAGCCCGTCGTGACGATCAGCACCCCGGCTACGAGGACGAGTATGAGCCAGCGTTCCCGGCGTTCCCACTCCGTGATGTCGTAGGCGATGTAGTAGCGCGACCCGCCGCGGTCGGTGATCAGGATCTGGTAACGCCGCCCGTCGAGTTGCACGCTGTGATAGTCGCCGGGTGCGAGCGTCGCCAGCTCGTCGGGCAGGTCCGGATCGTCGCGGCCGATATAGCTCCTCGACACGGTCTTCGGGCCATCGGGTCCGGTCGCTCCCTGCTCGGCCAGTACGCTCGCCAGTTCGCTACGGACCTGGCGCTGCAGAACCACGTCCTCCAGACCCTCGTTCATGAAATAGACGGTGAGTGCGAGGAGCAGGCTGCCGATCGAGGCGATCAGCAGCATCGCCACGGCGACCCGGGTCGCCAGCCTGCGTCCGCCCGCGGGGGTCATCGACCGCCCGTCTCGCTCAGGCGGTAGCCGGCGCCATGGACCGTGTGGATCAGCGCGGCGGGGAACGGTCGGTCGACGACGGTCCGCAGCGCATGGATGTGGGTCCGCAGCACGTCGCCCTCCGGCGGATCGTCGCCCCAGAGCGCATGCTCGAGTTCATCACGACGAACGACCCTGTGCGAGTTTTCCATCAGGACCTGCAGGAGGCGTCGCATCGTCGGGTTCAGATCCAGGGTGCGTCCGGCCCGCCGGGCGACGAGTGTGTCCGGGTCGAATTCCAGATCTGCAACGCGCAGTACACGGCCCGACGGGCGGCCGGTGCCGCGCCGATGCAGGGCGGTCAGGCGGAGCTCGAGCTCCTCGAGCGAGAAAGGCTTCACCAGATAGTCGTCGCTGCCGGCACGGAATCCCGCCAGCTTGTCGGCGAGCTGATCACGGGCCGTCAGCATGAGGACGGGCGTGTCGTTCCTGCCCTCGTCGCGGAGTTTGCGGCAGAGCGTGAGGCCGTCCATGGCGGGCAGCATCAGGTCCAGGACGATCACGTCGTAGCTCCCGGTTACCGCGAGGTGCATGCCGGTGATGCCGTCGTAGGCGAAATCCAGCGTGTGTCCCCGGGGTTCCAGAAAGTCCGCGATGTTCTCCGCGATATCCCGGTTGTCTTCGATAACGAGTATGCGCATGGGGGCTCCGGTCCGTTCCGGAAGCATCCTGCGGCGGTGCTGAATGCCGCGTCTGCAGTTTGTCACAAAAATGTCAATGCGGGCAGGCGCGCCACCGTCTGAACGATTTGATGATGCCGCGCTGACATTTTTCAGACATCGCCCTGCCGATCATCGGGATCGTTGGCAGAAGAGTTCCGTGAGGCAACGATGCACCAGAGCCGGCTCCAGAGTAACGCGCGTCGCGCCGCAGTCGCGTTGTTCGGCATCCTGCTGCTGGGCGCGGTAACCGCGGCGGGTGCGGCCGGCCCCGGCGAAGATCATGAGCACGAGCCGCTACCCATAGACACGGCGCTGAGCCTCTCCGAGGCCCTCGAGATCACGATGGCCAACTACCCGACCCGGAGGGAACTCGAGGCCCGGGAAGCCGAGGCGCAGGCCTGGCGCGAGCGGGGCGGCAGTCTGGTCGCGGGTCGGCCGAGATTCTCGTATCGCTACCAGACGGATCGCTGGCAGGATGACGCAGGCCTCGAAGAGCTGGAGGCGGGCATCGAACTGCCGCTCTGGCGCTGGGGCGAAAGGCAGGCGACGGCGGACCTGGGCAGCGGGCTCACGACGGAGGCCGAAGCGGCCGGAGACGCCCTGCGCTGGCGTCTTGCCGGCCGGCTGCGCGACCTGCTGTGGCAGATGGAACTCGCCGGCAACGAAACGGCGCTGGCCGAAGAGCGGCTTCGCCTCGCGGAGGAGCGGGCCCGGGTCGTCCGCCGCCGTCACGAACTCGGCGACGTGCCTCTCGCCGATACCCTGCTGGCCGATGCCGCCCGGAGCGAGGCGGAGGCATTGCTGACCGAGGCCGAGGTCATGCGTGTCGACAGCGAGCGCACGTGGCGGATCGTCACGACCCTGGAGCGCCGGCCGCCGACACCGGTGGAGGCGATGAGCGACCGTGATGCGATCGCGCCCGGACATCCGGCCCTGCGGCTCGCCGAGGCCGCCGTGCGCCGTGCCGAGGCGGAATATGCCCGCAGTGAAAAGTCGGCGCGGGGCAGTCCGTCGCTCTTCATCGGGCCGCGGCGCGAGCGTTCGTCTTTCCGAGAGTCCTTCGCGGACAGTATAGGCATCATCGTCTCCGTGCCGTTCGGTGGTGGCTCTCACGCCGGGGCAGCGACCGCGGCGGCCGCGCGTGAACTCGCCGCCACACGCGCCGACCGGGCACAGGTGGAGCGCGATCTCCGGATGCAGCTGCACGAAGCGGAACACACGCTCCATGTCATTCGCCGAAATCTGGTGAGCGCGGGCGAGCGCGCGCGCCTCACTCGCCGCAGTCACGAGATGGCGCAGGTTGCCTACGAGAAGGGCGAGATGGACCTCGTGGATCTGCTCCGTCTCGCCGAGTCATCTATCACGGCCCGTCGGGATCTCGAGCATCTGCGTATCGCCGAACGACAGGCAATCGCTCATTACAACCAGGCTGTCGGGGATCTCCCATGAACCGAATATTCCGGATGATCGCCATCCCGCTGATCCTCGTCATCGCCGCGCCGGCCTCCGGCGCCGAGCAACTGGTGATCGCAGAGACCGGCATACGCAATCTCGGCGTGGAGACGGTCCCGCCGCGCTCCGCCGATGCCGTGGCGGGTATCGAGGCCCGCGCCAGGGTGGTCATCCCGCCCGCCCGGGAACATGCCGTCGCTTCGATGACGGACGGGATCGTGGCTACGGTCCATCGCACGGCCGGCGAAACCGTAGCCCGCGGAGACCTGCTCGCGGAGATCCGCAGCAATCAATTCATCGCCCTGCAGCGCGAATACGTGGCCGCGGTGGTGGAAGCCGATCTGGCCGCTTCGCAGCTCACCCGCGACCGTCAGCTCGTGGACGAAGGCATCGTCTCCCTGCGGCGGCTGGAGGAGACACGGGCGGCGGCGAGCGCTGCCCGGGCGCGGCGAAACGAGGCGCGCGAGCTGCTGCTGCAGGCGGGCATGATCCCGGCGGAATTGGAGGCGATTGCGACCAGGCAGGCCTTCCGCCGCACGCTCCCGCTGCGTTCGCCGATCGACGGCGTGGTCACCGTCGCGAAAGCCGTCACCGGGCAGGAAGTGCGAGCATTGGCTGCCCTTTATCGGGTGGCGGATCTCACCACTCTGTGGCTGGAGATCCAGGTTCCGGGCGAAGCGCTGAGCCGCATCGGAGAGGGGACGTCCGTTGCGCTCTCCAGCGGCGACGGAAGCCGCATCGGCCGCGTACTAAGCGTGGGTCGTGTCGTCGACCCCGAGACACAGCTGGCAGTGGCCCGCGCCGAGCTGACCGATGCCGATACCGCTCTGCGGCCCGGCCAGCTCGTCTCGGTCGTGGTCGGGACCGACGATGAGGCGGGCGGGGGCCGATCCGTGACCGTACCCGTCAGTGCCGTCGTACGTTCCGGCGACGGCGCCTACGTGTTCGTCCGCAACGACCGGGGATTCCTCGTGCACCCGGTCGAGATCACGGGCACCGAGGGTGGCCGGGTGTTCCTGTCCGATGCGCCGGGCGGGGAGATCGCGGTCAGCGGCGTGGCCGCGCTGAAGGCCCTGTGGCTCAGTGGTGAGGGAGACGCCGACTGATGCTCGGCCGGCTGATCCAGTTCGCCCTGACCCAGCGGGTGCTGATCCTGCTGGCCGCGGTGCTGCTGGCCGGCGGCGGTCTCTATGCGTTCCGTCAACTGCCCATCGATGCCTTCCCCGATGTTTCTCCGACCCAGGTGAAGATCATCGTCAAGGCTCCGGGCATGACACCGGAAGAGGTGGAGAGCCGCATCACCACACCGATCGAAATCGAGCTGCTCGGGATACCCGATCAGGTGATGTTGCGCTCGGTCGCGAAATACGCGCTGACGGACATCACCGTCGATTTCGCCGAAGGCACGGACATCTACTGGGCGCGCCAGCAGGTGGCGGATCGCCTGAGTGGCGTCTGGGAAGACCTGCCCGACGACGCGAGCGGCGGCATCGCCCCCATGACCACGCCGCTCGGGGAGATGTTCATGTTCACGGTGGAAGGCGACCTGAGCCTGGCCGAGCGCCGGACGCTGCTGGACTGGGTGATCAGGCCGGCCCTGCGCACCGTGCCGGGCGTCGCGGACGTCAACGCCCTGGGCGGTTACGTGCGCAGCTTCGAGATCGTACCGAACCCGGTCGCGATGGCGGCGCGGCGTGTGGATACCCTCATGCTCGCGGACGCGCTGGGCGGGAACAACAAGAACGACGGCGCGGGCCGGCTCGACGAGGGTGAGGAGACGCTGCTCGTGCGGTCGGAGGGGCGGATACGGACGCTGGACGACGTCCGGGACATCGTCGTGCGCGTAGAGGGCGATGTCGCGATCACCGTCGGCGAGGTCGCGGAGGTCCGTCTCGGCTCGCTGACCCGCTACGGGGCGGTGAGCCAGGACGGCACGGCAGAGGCGGTCCAGGGCCTGGTACTCGGACTGCGCGGGGCCAATGCCCGCGAGGTCGTGGACGGCGTCCGACGGAAACTCGAAGAGATCGCCCCGGCGCTGCCGGACGGCGTGACGACGGCGGTCTTCTATGACCGGGGCAGCCTCGTGCAGCGCGCGGTGGGAACGGTGTCGAGGGCCCTGACGGAGGCCATCGTGCTGGTGGTCATCCTGTTGATCCTGTTCCTGGGCAACCTGCGTGCGGCGCTGACCGTCGCGCTCGTGCTGCCGCTGGCGGCCCTGCTGACCTTCATCCTCATGCGCGTCGTCGGCATGTCGGCGAACCTGATGAGTCTCGGCGGTCTCGCGATCGCCATCGGCATGCTCGTGGATGCGGCCGTGGTGGTCGTGGAGAACGTCACCAGTCAGCTCGCCCGCTGGGAACAGAACCGGCGTCTGCCGCGACTTCACATCATCTACCGGGCGGTGCGTGAGGTGGCCGTCCCGGTCGCTTCCGGTATCGGTATCATCATCGTCGTGTTCCTTCCGCTGCTCACGCTGCAGGGGCTCGAAGGCAAGCTGTTCACCCCCGTCGCGCTCACCATCGTCTTCGCTCTCGCCGGATCGCTGCTGCTGTCCCTGACCGTGATCCCGGTCTTCGCTTCGTTCCTGATCCGCGGCGTCGCCCACGAGGAGCCCTGGCTCCCGCGCAAATTGCAGGCTCTGTATCTGCCGGCGCTCGAGTGGTTCCTGGATCACACTCGCGTGCTGATCATCGGCGCTCTCGCTGGGCTGCTGCTGGCCGGCATCGCTTATCCGTTCATCGGCAAGACCTTCATGCCGACCATGGACGAGGGCGACATCATCGTGCAGCTCGAGAAACTGCCGTCGATCACTCTGGCGAATTCGGTCGATCTGGACATGCGCGTGCAGCGCGCGATCCTGGAGCGGGTGCCCGAGGTGAAACGCATCGTCGCCCGGGTCGGCTCGGACGAGATCGGCATGGACCCGATGGGGCTCAACGAGACGGATACCTTCCTGGTGCTCGCACCGCGTGACGAGTGGACCGTGGATTCCAAGGAGGAATTGCGGCAGTCCATCCGTGCCGTCCTGGAGGACTTTCCCGGACTCGCCTATGGCTTTACCCAGCCGATCGAGATGCGCGTTTCGGAGATGCTCACCGGTGTCCGCGGTGACGTTGCGGTGAAGCTCTTCGGAGCCGAGCTCGATGTGCTGAATCGAAAGGCCGAGGAGATCGCCGCCGTGCTGCAGACCATCGATGGCAGCGAGGACGTCTTCGCCAGTCGCAACGAGGGGGTGCAGTACTTTTCACTGGACATCGACCGGCTGGCAATCGGGCGTCTCGGCCTCGATGCGGATGACCTGCAACGCATGTTGCGGGCACAGCTCGAGGGTATCCGGCTCGGCATCGTCCAGGAGGGCAACCGGCGCACTCCGCTCCTGATCCGTGCCGACGAGGACGTCCGCAGTTCGCCCGCGGTCTTCGCGAATCTTCCGATCGTCCTGCCCGACGGCCGCCATGTGCCTCTCGGGAATCTGGCGCGGGTAAGCCGGGTGGAAGGCGTGGTCGCGGTGTCGCGGGAACGCGGTCAACGCTATACTGTCGTCCGCAGCAATGTGAACGAACGCGACCTCGTCGGATTCGTCGACGAAGCCAGGACCGCCGTATCCGAACGGGTCGATCTGCCGGCGGGATATTATCTGGAATGGGGCGGCCAGTTCGAGAATCAGCAACGCGCGGCGGCCCGTCTGGCTGTCGTCGTCCCCGTAGCGATCGGCCTGATCTTCCTGCTCTTGTTCTCGACTTTCGGGTCCGTGCGCCAGGCGCTGCTGATACTCACCAACATCCCGCTGGCGATGATCGGCGGCGTGCTCGGCCTGTGGATTACCGGTGAATACCTCTCGGTGCCGGCCTCCGTCGGCTTCATCGCCCTGCTCGGCATCGCGGTTCTGAACGGCGTCGTCATGGTGACCTACTTCAACCAGCTGCGGGATCTCGGACTGCCAATCGGGGAAGTCGTGCTGGAAGGCGCGAGGAGGCGGCTGCGTCCCGT
>JARRPZ010000075.1:0-26630 GCA_037382365.1 Gammaproteobacteria bacterium | reverse complement strand
CAGGTGGAGGCACCGGACGGCACCGACGACGGACGCTGGTACCGCTACGTGATCAGCCAGGGCGAACAGTCCATCGTCGGTCATCGTCGCGGCACCAAGAAGAAGGTCCGCGCCGCCGTTAAGGACATCGTCGAGCGCATGAACGAACGCCGCATGGGCCGCTCCGGCCGCGTGCACCTGTCGATGTCCAAGAAATCATGATGTAGGAGGGGCTTCAGCCCCGATCAGGGGAAGGCTTCAGCCGCGACCGGAGGCCGGATCGGTCAGCGCAGCCAGCCCTTCTTCTTCGCCGACATCGACGCCCACAGCAGGTAGGCGGCGATGACGAGGATCAGCACCGGCAGCACCAGGCCGGGGGTTCCGGTGTCCATGCCGACCAGCACGTAGCCCGTCTGGGCGAGCACGGCCAGCAGCGAGAGGGCGAACAGCGGTACCGCCCAGGCGCGGCGCAACAGCAGACCGACACTGCCGAAGGTCCCGGCGAACACGGCGATGGCGTAGGCGCCGGTGACCCAGGCCGGCATGGCGGGCGCCGTCCCGGTCTCGCTCATGACGCTGCCGAGGTAGGTCGCCACCCCGATGAGATTCCACAGCAGCGCGACGACCGCTACCGTCCAGTACAGGCCGCCCGGCCGATTATCCAGTTGGCTCATACTCCCGTCCCCTTGTTGCTGTTGTTGTCGGGCGTGAGTGTGCGCCGGGGCTGCGGGCCGATCAAGTCTCGAGCTGGAACTTCAGCCCGGCGTTGTCGACCAGCCGGCGGATCAGTTTCTCACCCATCGCCGGCGCGGTCGTCCAGATGCCACCGGGGGTGTCGGTGGCATCGCGCAGCAGGCACAGCGCGCTCTCGGTGATCATCCGCGAGGTAGACCCGTAACCGGGATCGAGATCGCCGCTGACGCTCGCCCGGATCACCCGGCCGTCCGGCATCTCGCCGACGAACAGTATGTCGTAACGACCCGCCTCGCGTTCCTCCCGACTCGGCCCTTCGCCCGGCTTCGGCGCGTCCGGTCCGCCCAGGACATCCGCCCTGGCCATCGCTTTCGCCTTCGCCTCGCCTTCCTCGCCGGGTCCGACGATCACCATCTCGTCGTAGACGAAATCCTCGCCGTAAGGATGACCCATCAGCGCATTCGAGCGGTGCACGTTGCGGGTGTTGATGGGTGCCATGATGAAGGGTGCGCACCAGACTTCGAGCGTCTCGTCATAAGCCGGCTTGGTGTCTCTCGGCTGCTCCGGTCCGCTGAAGCCGGGCGTGAGTGCGAAGGGATCGCGCAGCAGCGCCAGCACCGAGGGATTGTTCTGGGCCGCCGCGAGCGTCGCCTTCAGGCTGGCGGCCGTCCCGCCCGAGAAGCCGCCCTGCATGTCGCGAACGCGTCCCTTGACGCGGGGCGCCGTCGCCCCGAACTGCTTTTTCGCTGCCTGTTCGAGGAAGAACACGCCAAGATCGAAGGGGATCGAGTCGAAACCGCAGGAGAATACGATGCGTGCGCCACTCTCTGTGGCTGCCTCCTCGTGCTTGTCGATCATCTCCCGCATCCAGGCGGGTTCGCCGCACAGGTCGACGTAATCCGTGCCGCTCTTCGCGCAGACGGCCACCAGGCCCGAGCCGTAGAGCTGATAGGGGCCGACCGTGGTCAGGACCAGCCGGGTGCGTTCGGCCATCGCTCGCAGCGAGGCCGGGTTGCCGGCGTCGGCAGTGATCAGCGGCGTGTCCGCCGGCGCACCGATCTCGTCCCGCACGGCCGCCAGCTTCTCCTCGCTGCGCCCGGCCATCGCCCAGCGCAGGTCCGGATCGTCGCCGTAGCGCTGCAGGACGTATTCGGCGACGAGACGGCCGGTGAAACCGGTCGCGCCGTAGAGTACGAGGTCGAATTCACGGTCTTTGCTCATGAGGGTCTCTTCTCGCTGCGGGAATCGGATTCGGTGTCGGGCCAGTATACGGATCGAGCCGGGGTCAGCGCAGCACGCCGTCGCGCCGGAGTCGCTCGATGACCGCCCGCTGGCGCGCGATCACTTCCGCCTGGGAGAGCATGCGGCCTCCCGTCATCGCTCCCGGCTCCGCCCAGTCGGTGCCGGCGTAAGTATCCTCGTAGGCGCCGAAGGGCTGGCGGGACAGCAAGTTGGCCATGCCGGTTCGCTGCCGCGCCGCGCGCAGCGCCGGCAGGTCGATGATGGCGTTCGCATTCACGCTCTCGCCGCTCTCCGCTGCGGCCAGCACGCGGCCGTCCCAGTCGACGATCTTCGACATCGCATCGGCGGAGTCCGCGGGGATTGGCGTCCCGGCGATGCCGGCCGTGTTGGCGGAGATCACGTAGGCCATGTTTTCGATGGCCCGGGCCCGCTTCATGACGTCTTTCCTGGTCTGCAGCGGCGAGCCGACCTCGGAGGTGTGATGCAGCAGCAGTTCGGCTCCCTTGACAGCGGTCATGCGGGCGATCTCGGGGTACAGGATCTCTTCCGAGGCGATCGTGCCGAGGGTACCGATCTCCGTGCGAGCGACCGGGAAGATCGCGTCCGCCCCGTAGCGCTCCAGGTAGGCATCCCAGACGTCCCAGGGTGTGGGTGTGTAGAGAGAGATCATGCGCCGGTAACGCAGGATCGTCTCGCCGCTCGGCGCGATGACGGTGTTTGCCTGGAAATAGAGTCCGGGGAAGGCGGGGTCGTTCTCGTACAGGTTGCCGGCGAGGTAGACGCCGTATCGATCCGCGATGCCCGCCAGCGCCTCGTACTCCGGCCCGCCGATATCCACGGCCGCCTTGGCTTTCCATTCTTCGCGGGTCTCGCGCAACGGGAAGCCGGTGAGGTAGTACTCCGGCAGCACCACGAGACGGAGGTCGGTGCCGTTGAAAGTCTTGAGGAAGCCTTTCGCCGAGGCGACCTGGCCGGCGATACGACGGATGGAGGCCATCATCCGGCCCCGGGCCGCTTCGACGGTGGCATCCTGGTTCACCGCGTCGCAGCGCGTCTGCAGGGCGAGCGCGGAGTAGCGGGACGCGTCGGCGGCAACGGCGCGGCGGCTCGCCGGCAGCAGGGCGACGGCACCGAGGCCGGCGAGGAACTGACGGCGCGTCACACCGGGCCGATGCTCGGCCGCTGCCGTCGGACGCCGGTACATGGGCAGGAGGGCCTTGGAGCCCGACCCGGCACCGGGCCTGCAGGCCCTCCTCGGTCGCTGATTCATGGCTCGCCCTCCCCGAGCGCTTCCAGCGCCTCCCCCGCCTCGAGCCAGGCGGCCTCCGCGGCGCCGAGGTGCTTCTCGACCTCCGCCTGTTCCGCGAGCAGACGGGTCAGGCGGTCGCGACCGGCATCATCGTACAGGGTCTGATCGCCCAGTTCCGATTCGAGGGCCTGCTTCCGGGTCTGCAATTCGTTCATGGCCCGCTCCGCCTCGTCGAGACGCCTGCGCAACGGCGCCAGTCGGCGCCGTGCCTCGGCCTCGCGGCGCTTTTTCTCCTTGCGGGCGGCCGCCGTGTGTTCGCCGGCGTCGTTGGCCTCGGCCGACTGCCACTCCCGGTCGTGCTCCGCGAGCCAGCGCGGGTAATCGTCGAGGCTGCCGTCGAATTCACCGACGCGGCCGCCGTGCACCAGCAACAACGTATCGCAGGATACGCGCAGCAGATGCCGGTCGTGAGAGACGATCATCATCGCCCCGTCGAATTCCTGCAACGCCACCGCCAGGGCCTGGCGCATCTCGATGTCGAGGTGGTTGGTGGGCTCGTCGAGGAGCAGCAGATTCGGCCGGCGATAGACGAGCAGCGCCAGGGCGAGGCGCGACTTCTCTCCGCCGGAGAACGGCCCCGTCGGCATGAACACGGTGTCGCCGGAGAAGCCGAAGCCACCGAGCCAGTTGCGCAGCGACTCTTCCCGCGCCTCCGGATCGAGGGCGGCGAGATGATCGATGGCGGAGCGCTCCGGGTCCAGCTGCTCCACCTGATGTTGGGCGAAATAACCGACGGCGAGATCCCTGGCCGGTCGGCGTTCGCCGGACTTCGCCGGCAGCATCCCGGCGGCGAGCTTGACGAGGGTGGACTTCCCGGCACCGTTCGGGCCGAGGAGGCCGATGCGCGCGCCGGGCTCCAGGGACAGGTTCACGCCGGAGAAGACCGTGGTCTCGCCGTATCCCGCCGCGACGCCGTCGAGCGTGAGGAGGGGCCGCGGGAGCTTCCCGGGCGCCAGCAGCGAGAAGCGGAAAGGCGAGTCGACGTGCGCCGGCACGATCTGCTCCATGCGCGCCAGGGCTTTCAGTCGGCTCTGGGCCTGGCGCGCCTTCGTCGCCTTGTAGCGGAAGCGCTCGACGAAGGCGTGCATGTGGGCGATATCGCGCTGCTGTTTCTCGTACCGGGCCTGACGGTGGGCCAGACGTGCCGCGCGGACCGCCTCGAAAGTGCTGTAGTCCCCGGTGTAGAGCGTCAGGTGTCGGTCTTCGATGTGCAGGATGTGGCCGGCGATGCCGTCGAGGAAGTCACGGTCATGCGAGATCAGGAGCAGCGTGCCGGGATACTCCTTCAGCCAGCCCTCGAGCCAGATGACGGCGTCCAGGTCGAGGTGATTGGTCGGCTCGTCCAGGAGCAGCAGATCGGACCGGCACATGAGTGCGCGGGCCAGGTTGAGCCGCATGCGCCACCCACCGGAGAAGTCATCGACCGGACGGGTTTCCTGCCCGGGCAGGAAACCCAGGCCGTGCAGCAGCCGCGCCGCACGGCTGCGCGCCGTGTAGCCGTCGCAGGCCTCGAACCGGCCGTGGGCCGTCGCGATGGCCGTCCCGTCGCCCCGGGCCTCCGCGTCGGCGAGTTCCCGTTCCGCGCTGCGCAGCGCCGTGTCGCCGTCCAGCACGTAATCGATGGCGGGACGGGGGTCCGATGGCGTGGCCTGTTCGACGTGCGCGACGACCCAGTCCGGTGGGATCCGGCACTCGCCGGCATCCGCCCCGATCTCCCCGAGTATCAGCCGGAACAGGCTCGTCTTGCCGGTGCCGTTGGCCCCGGTGACGCCCACCTTCTGGCCCGGGTGGATCTGCAGGCTGGCATGCTCGAACAGGAGTCGGGGTCCCCGTCTGAGCGCGAGGTCGGAGAGATGGAGCATGGCGCCGCATTGTAAATGACGCATCGGCCGGCGATGGGTGTGACGGAACCGGCGCACGGAGCAGGCCGGCAGGCGTTACCATGCGAATCCGGCAACGGCGAGGTCGGCAGGGCTCATGGCACGACACTTCTTCGACAGCCCGCTCGGGCAGGTCCACTTCGTGGATACCGGTGATCCGGCCGACCGGCCGCTGGTGTTGATGCATCAGGTGCCGCGCTCCGTCGACGAATTCACCGAGGCCCGATCGTTCCTGGAGCGGGAATTGCGGGTGATCGCCTTCGATCTGCCTGGCTACGGCTGCTCGGACCGGCCCCCGACGCAGCCGGATATCGCGCAGTACGCGGAGGTCGCGATCGCGCTCCTCGATCACCTGGGGCTCGAGCGGGCAGCCCTCGGCGGACACCATACCGGCGCCATCGTCGCGATCGAGGCCGCTGCCGCCCATCCGCAGCGGGTCTCCCACCTGGTGCTCTCCGGTCCCGTCTACATGGATGCGGCCGCCCGTCGGGAACTCGCCGCGATTTTCGAACAGTGGCACGTGCAGGCGGATGGTTCCCATCTCTCGGACAAATGGCAGCGTATGGCCGCCTGGATCCGTGATCCGGCGCTGGTGCAGCGTTGTGTGGTCGATCTGTTCCGGGCCGGCGAAACCAGCGAATGGGGCCATTTCGCCGTCGCCGAATACCACATGGAGGACCGCCTGCCTCGCGTGCGGGCGCCTGCTCTGGTCATCTCCGGCGTCGACGATCCGTTCAGTAATCCCGATAAAAATCAGATATTTAAGGGAGTCCTGGCCGACTGCTTTGCGACATTCCACAGTGCTGCACCGCGACAAATCCGTATAATGTGAGCGGAATCACCTGGAGGCATCTCGATCGATGACGACCGAATCTGCAACGATCCGCGAGAACAAGTGGGTCAATATCATCTTTTTCGCCGTGACGACGCTGGGCGGCGTCGTCGGGGCGCCGATCTACATCTGGTACAACGGCATCGCCGCGGCCGAGATCTGGCTGGCACTGGCGTTCTTCGTCCTGACCGGACTGGGCATCACGGTCGGTTACCACCGGCTGTTTGCCCACGCCACCTTCAAGACCAACCGGGTGGTGAAGTTCCTGCTCCTGTTCTTCGGTGCCGCCGCTTTCGAACAGTCCGCCCTGGAATGGTCGGCCCAGCACAGGGACCATCACAAGTACGTGGATACGGACAAGGATCCCTACAGCATCAAGAAGGGGTTCTTCTACGCCCACATGGGCTGGCTCATGTTCTGGAAGGTGGACACCAATTTCGACAACGTGAAGGGTCTGGCGAAGGACCCGATGGTGGCGCACCAGCATCGCTACTACGTGCTGTGGGCCACCGTGGCCGGCATCCTCACGCCGGCGTTTATCGGCTGGCTGACCGGACACCTGCTCGGCGCACTGCTGATCGCCGTCTGCCTGCGGCTGACCCTGGTCTACCACTCGACGTTCTTCATCAACTCCGTCTGCCACACCTTCGGCAAGTCCACCTACGACGTGGACGCCACGGCGAAGGACAACTGGCTCGTCGCGTTCCTGACTTTCGGTGAGGGCTATCACAACTTCCACCACCGTTTCGGCGGCGACTACCGGAACGGCGTGCGCTGGTATCAGTTCGATCCCAGCAAATGGACCATCGCCGCACTCGAGAAGCTCGGGCTCGCCTGGGACGTGAAACGGGTCTCCGATTTCCGGATCATGGCGGCGCGCCTGGAAGGCGAGAAATCCAGGCTGGACACCTGGCTGGGAGAGACCGCCGAGACCTCGCACCGCCTGCGCACCAATCTCCACGAGCAGGCCGCCAGACGTTACGAGAGGCTGCGCAGCCGGCTCGTCGACTGGGAAGCGGCCGCCAGGGAACAGCGCAAGCTGCTGCAGGGCCAGGTGAGCACCTACTCGGATGATATCCGCGAGGCGGCCCGCCGCCGCGTAGCCGAGGCGAAAGCGCGCTTCCGCGAGGCACGTGCCGACTGGAACTCACTGCTGAGGGAATGCCCGGCCACCTGAGCCGTCCCCGGACGAACAGCACTCTGACGGCAGAGCCGGCCTTCGGGCCGGCTCTTTCTTTTCGTGCCGCCGTTACGGCCGCGGCCAGCGGTAACCGAGGAAGCCGAGCACCGCGCCACGGAAGAAGTTGTCGGTGACGCAGGAGAGGTGAGAGCGGCCCGGCACCACCACGGCCTTCGCGCCCGGGATCACTTCCGCCAGCGGCATCGGGCTGCCGGCCACACTATCCCTGGCGCCGGCGATCACGAGCGCCGGGGTGCGCACCTTCGCAAAGGCCGACTCCGGCAGGCTCGGGAAAGAGCCCAGCAGACACGCGGACAGCGCGCCCGGGCGGCCCCCGATCTTCGTCACTTTCTCGTACAGCGGCACCATCGCCGGGATGGCGAGGGAGTCGTTCTTGCGATTGTCCGGCGTGAGCTTGAAGCCGCGGGAGGTCCATTTCTCCGGATCGTCCACCCGCAGGAGATTGAGGCCGGTGCCGCCGATCACCACGGAACGGAAGCGCCGGCCGTACTTCGCGAGCAGCCAGCCGGCGTTCCGCCCGCCCATGGAATAGCCGAACAGGTCCGCCTTCTCGAGACCGAGATGGTCCATCAGGCGGATCACGTCGCCGGCGATGCCTTCCGGCGCGTAGTCCTCCGGTTCCGAGGGTTTGTCGCTCCGCCCGTGACCCCTCGCGTCCGGCGCGATCACCCGGTACCCGGCGTCGCGCAGCACCCGGTACCAGCCGGTGGCTTTCCAGTTGGTGATCCGGTCGGCCGCGAAGCCGTGTAACAGGATGACGGGATCGCCGTCACCGAGGTCGTCGTACGCGATACTGAAGCCTTCGGCATCGAACCGCTCCATCATCCGCGTCCGTTAGCGCGGCACGCGCAGGGTCATGGCGGCCGAGACGCCCGCGTGATCGGAGGGCCAGAGGCCGCCGAGCGTCCTGTCACCTTCCTCCTCACCGATGACGTCGGCACGCACGCCTCGAACGACGGGGCCGCCGTAATGGTCCGGCGCCTGGCGCACCCACACGAGATCGATCCTCTCATTCAGGTCGGAGACGGGATTGTCCAGCAGCGTGTCCTGGCAACAGGTATCACCGTCGATCCAGGGTCCCCGGCGTTCGTTCCATACGTCGATATAAGAAGCGAGGCCCATCACGTAGTAAGGCGTCGGGCAGAAATCGGGCACGAAGCCACCGCTGCCGTCGGGTACCAGGCAGTCGACGAAGGGTCCGTCTTCGGCGCTGGAGTTGAAATCGCCCACGACGACCTGTACGTGATCGTCGGCACCGAGCACCGTCGCCAGTTCCGCGGCCTGGGCCGCCTGCACGGCGCGGAAGAACGGACCGAGCTCGCTGCCGCCGCCGCTCACCTCGAGATGGGTGTTGACGAAGCGGTACTCCCGTCCCTTCACCGTCGCGTCGACCATCGTGTAGCCGCGCAGGACCCGGTCGAAACCGGGCAGCAAGGGATTGTCCACCGGCAATGCAGCGGCGAAATTCTCGCCGACCGGATTGCGGGTCTCGACGTCGGCCCGGGCGATGATCACGTCCCGGTCCGTGAGTCCGACGAATATCGGTGTGCCGTCCGGCAACACGGCCGGCAGCCCCGCGAGATCGATATTCGTCACCGATGCGGCCGCGGTGTAGAGGGCTTCTTCCGCATTCAGGTTGGCGAGCAGGATGTCCAGATAATCGAGATCGACCGGGCAGATCGTCAGCGCCGGATCGAGGCACAGCCGGATCACGTAGACCTCCTGCAGACCGACCAGATGCGGACGTTCGGCGCCGATCAGTTCGGCGAGCTTCATCGCCCGCTGGGGATAGTCGGTCGTCAGTATCTGGCCGATGACGAGTGCCGCCTTCTCCAGGAAGTCTTCCGGCGAGGTCGCGGAAAGCGGCAGCAGGATGTCGCCGCCGACGTAGAGATTCTGGGTCATCACGCTGAGCCGGCCCGCCTGGAAGGACCGACCCTCCCGTGCATCCGCGCTGGTGACGCCGGCGATGAAAAGCACCGCTGCCGCCATCAGCACGTAGAACCATTTCTGAGTTTTCATTATGTTAACCTCCACCCGCCGACGGGCCCCGTTGTGCTCCCGCGGGGCCTGCCCGTCCGCGGCATGCTTGTTCTCCGAGAGTCCGCCGCTGCCATCCCGGAAACAATAGGGACTTTTCACCGACCAATGCCATTCCTCGCGACCGGCCTTCAGAGTGGAGGCTGAGGTCGACCTCGCCTGCGTCGGGCGGTTTGATGCGCAGGATGCCCGATTGCCTATACTCCCCGGCATCGCCAGCGCCCGGAGGGCCCCGTCATGCCGAGTCCGACCCGTTCCCGTGTGATCGCCGCGGTGCCGGCGACCGGTGCCGACCGGTGACGGCACTGGAGACGTTCTCGCTCGCCGGCCGGACCGTGCTCGTCACCGGCGGAGCCGGTGGTATCGGCTCGGCGACGGCCCTCCGCCTGTGCGAGGCCGGCGCGAGGGTCGCGATCCACTATTTCCGGGCGGCAACGGCGGCCGCCGGCCTCCGCGAGAGAATCAGCGGGGAGGGCGGTGCGGCACTGTGCGTCCAGGCGGATCTCTCCGAGGCCGCGGGTGTCGATACGCTGCTGGAGGCGCTCGCGGAGCGGGACTGGCTGCCCGACGGCGTCGTGAACATGGCGGCCCGGCAGGACGTCACCCCCTTCGCCGACATCACGGCGGCGGAATGGCGGCGCCTGATGGCCACCAATCTCGATGCCATCTTCCTGCTGACGCGCCGGTTCGCGGCCCGCTGGCAGGCGGCCGGACGCGGCGGTGCGATCGTCAACGTAGCCTCGATCGAGGGCCTGGACCCCGCTCCCGGCCACGCCCACTACGCCACGAGCAAGGCCGGTCTGATCATGCTCACCAAGGCCGCCGCCATGGAGCTGGGACCCCACGGGATACGGGTGAACGCGGTATCGCCGGGCCTCGTCGACCGTGACGGGCTGGCCGAACACTGGCCCGAGGGGGTCGCCCGCTGGCGGGCGAAGGCGCCACTGGGACGCCTCGGTCGTGGCAACGACGTGGCGGACGCCGTCGTCTACCTGCTGAGTCCCGCCGCCGCCTGGGTGAGCGGCGCGAACCTGGTCGTGGACGGCGGCATGAGTGCGGCGGCGCGCTGGTGACGCCGCCGTTCGCCTATTCCCGTTCCTCGCCGCCGGTCGTCTTCACCCAGGGAGCGACCTGCTCGGCGATCTGACCCCGGTCACCGACGACGACCACGGTCATGTCGTCCTCGCGGAGATACAAGCGGGTCGTCTCGGAGATCTCCTCGGGTGTCACGGCGAACACGTTACTCACGTAGTCGGTGAGGTAGGAGTCCGGCAACTCGTGCAGTGCCTGGAAAGCGAGCACGTTGATGATGCCGCCACGGGTGGAGTTCTGCAGCACGAAGACGCCGGCGGCGTAATTCTTCACGCCGTCCAGCTCGGCCACGGGCGGCGGTGTCTCCCGCAGGCGGTCGACCTCGCCCATGATCTCTTCGATCGCCGGCCCGGTGACCTCCGTCGTCACCGCCGCCACCTCCGCCCAGTAGGCGTCGCGGTAGCGGGATGACAGGGTGCTGTAGGGTGAGTAGGTGTAGCCCTTGTCCTCCCGGATGTTGCGCGTGATGCGCGAGGAGAAGAAGCCGCCGAGCAGCGTGTTCGTGACCTGCAGCGGGATCCAGTCCGGACTCGACGGGTCCGGGACCGGCAGTCCGATGTACAGGTTCGACTGCGAGGCACCCGGCCGGTCGATGATGTCGACGGCCACCTTTCCCTCGGCCGGTTCCGGCTCGTTCACGAGGACGTCGGGCCCCTCCGCCCAGTCGCCGAAGGCATCGCGGATGGCCGCCGACATCGCGTCGCCGTCGAATACGCCGGCGACGTAGACGTGGGTGCGCTTCGCGCCGAAGTTCGTTTCGTAGAAGCCGCGCGCGTCGGCCAGCGTATAGGCGGCCAGCCTGTCTTCTTCGGGCAGGACCCGCCCATAGGGGTGGTCGCCGTAGAGCGCGCCGCGGAAAGCGGCCGTCGCCATCTGCTGCGGCTGGGTCTTCGCGATGCTGAGGGCACGCAGCCGGTCGCGCTTCAGGCGCTCGAGTTCCGAGGCCGGGAAGGCGGGGTTGCGGACGATGTCCGCGAGCAGTCGTGCCATGTCCGGCGCGAATTCCGTGAGCACATCGCTCTCGATGACGGTGGTATCCGCACCGACCTCGACGCTGACCTGCCCGCCCATGGCGGCGGCCCGCCGGGCGATCTCCTCGGCGCTCGCGTTCGCCGTCCCTTCGAGCAGGAAGTCGCCGGCGAGATCCGCGAGCCAGGTGCGCTCGCCCTCGTTCAGGTTACCTGCCCGCACGACGATACTGACCGTCGCCTTCGGCAGCGTGCCGAAGCTCACGAGGGTGGCGCCGAGTCCATTGTCCAGGGTGAAGCCGGCCTTCTCCGGCAGCGAGAAATCCTTCGGCGTGCCGCCCGGCGGTGGCATCTCCCGTTGTTCCTGTGCCGCTACCGTCGCGCCGATGACGAGCGCGGCGAGTGCGAGTGAAACCGCTGCCGGTCTCAGCCATGTCCTTGCGTCATTCATCGCTCGCGTCCTCCTGTGCGCCGCCGGCCTCCAGAACGAATACCGTGCGGTTCGTCGGCCGCAGGTATTCCCTGGCCGTCTGCAGGACGAGTTCCGGGGTGACCGCCATGATTTCCGACTCGAACTCGTTGATCTTGGAGGGATCGTCGTCGAAGAGCGCGAGCGAGGCCAGGAGGTCCGCCCGGCCGAAGCCGTACATGCTCCCCAGGTAGTCGTAGAACGACGAGCGCCATTTGACCTTGGCCCGCTCCAGAGTGCTGGTATCCACAGGTTCGCTGCGGAGCCTCTCGATGACGCCGTCGACGAGTCCGCCGATGCGCCCGGCATCCACCTCCGGGTCGTGGATCAGGTAGGCCTGCCAGAGCATCGGTCCGTTGTAGTTCAGCATGGTGCCCAGGAAGGCATTGATGCCGCCGGAGACCGACGAGGTGATGCCGGCTTCCTTGACCAGCGTCTGGTGCAGCAGGCTGTCCTCGCCCTGCAGCAGGATCTGATCGATCACCCCCATCGCGTACCACTCCGGCGTGAGGCGTGGCGGCACGTGGTAGGCGAAGGCGAAGCCGGGGCGGGTGGCCAGGGGATCGACCCGGCTCGCGCGCTTCTCCTTCTCCTGGCGCGGCTCGGTGATGTCCGGCAGGACGATCTCCTCCTCCGAGCGCGGGATGTCGCCGAAATGGGCTTTCACCATGGCGAGCGCCTCGTCGTACTCGAAATCGCCCACGATCGCTACCGCGGCATTGTTCGGCGCGTAGTACTTCTGGAAGAAAGCGGCGACGTCGTCCAGCGTGGCGGCGTCCAGATCCTCCAGATCGCCGTAGAAGTTGTGCGCGTTGTACCAGTTCTCGTTGGCCGCCTGGGGCATGTCCAGCCAGGGGAAGCCGCCGTAGGGGGTATTCAGGACGTTCACCTTGACCTCGTTCTTCACCACCGCCTGCTGATTCGTGAGGTTCTCCTGGGTGATGTCGAGGCTGGCCATGCGGTCGGCTTCCGCCCACAGCACGGTCTCGAGCTTGTGCGCGGGCACGATCTCGAAGTAGTTGGTGTAGTCGTAACGAGTGGACCCGTTCAGCACCCCGCCGTTGCGTTGCACCAGCTGGACGAATTCCATCTTGCCGAGATTCTGTGAGCCCTGGAACATCATGTGCTCGAACAGGTGCGCGAAGCCGGTGCGGTCCCGGGGTTCGATGCGGAAGCCGATGTTGTAGTAAACGGCCAGTGTCACGGTGGGCGCGGTCGTATCCCGTGACATCGCCACCTTCAGCCCGTTTTCGAGGGTGTGATAGCGGACCGGCACCTCGTATCCGGTGTCCGCCGCTTCCTCCTCCGCGCCCGTCGATTCGGCCGCAGGCGCTGTCCCGGCAGCGGGCCGGTCCGGCGCCTCTGCCGGCTGACAGCCGGCCAGCGCGAGAACCAGCAGGAGCGGCACGGAGCCGCGCAGGAATGGTCTCATGGGTGTTACCTGCCGTTGCAGTCGAAGGGGCCAGAGACTACCAGAGGGCGGACGACGGCCCAACGCGGGTCCCTTACAGCGGCCATACCCACAGCAGCATCGGGGTGGCGACCAGCACGATCAGGATCTCCAGTGGCAGGCCCATCCGCCAGTAGTCGCCGAAACGGTAACCGCCGGGGCCGAGGATCAGCGTGTTGTTCTTGTGACCGATCGGCGTGAGGAACGCGCAGGACGCGCCGACCGCGACCGCCATCAGATAGGCATCCGGGTTCACGCCCAGCCGATTGGCCGTCTCGAGGGCGACCGGCGCCGCGATAACCGCCGTGGCCACGTTGTTCAGGACGTCGGACAGCGTCATCGTGATGACCATGAGCAGGACGAGGATGGCGACCGGGGAGAGGGCCTCGGAATGCTCGACGATGGTATCGGCGATCAGTGTCGTTCCCCCGGTCGCCTCCAGTGCCTCGCCGAGCGGGATCATGGAGCCGAGCAGCACGATGACCGGCCATTCCACGGAATCGTACAGGTTGCGCAGCGGCATCACGCCCGCGGCCACCATGCCGACGACCGCGGCGGCGAGGGCCACGGTGAGATCGAGGACGCCCACGCTCGCCAGCACGATCGCCGTTCCGAAAATGGCGACCGCGATACCGGCCTTGCGCTGCTGCAGGCTCGGCAGTTCCTTCTGCGCGAGGGGCAGGCAACCCATCCAGTTCGCCACCGTCGGCAGCTGCTCGGAGGGCCCCATCAGCAGCAGCACGTCGCCCGCCTGGATCTCGACCTTGCGCACCCGGTCGCGGAACTGTCTGCCCTCCCGGGCCACGCCCATGAGTGCCACACCGTGGCGATAGAGCAGGCGCAGCGAATTCGCCGAGCGTCCCTCGATGCGGGCACCCACCGGTACGGCCACCTCCATGAGCGCCAGGTCGTCCGGTGTCTCGAGATCTTCGGCTTTCGGTTTGCCGACGAATTCGAGTTCCAGTGCGGAGGCGACCTTCTCGATGCCGTCCGGGTTGGCTTCCACCACCAGGATGTCGCCTTTGCGGATCTCCACGATGCGTGCGAACCCGGGCATGCGTTTGCCCTGGCGCACCAGACCGATGATCGCCGCATCGTTCGCCTCGGCTTGCTCGTCGAGTTCGCGGACGCGTTTGCCGATGACCTGTGAATCTTCCGGGACCTCGAGTTCCGTGACGTAGCCTTTCAGCACCTCCTCCCCGGCACCCGGTTTCATGTCGCCCTCGGGCAGCAGTCGCCAGCCCGCCAGGATGACGAACGCGACGCCCACCACCGCGCAGGCGAGGCCGACCGGCGTGAAGTCGAACATCCGGTAAGGTTCGCCCAGTGCATCGGCGCGGTAGCCGGCGATGACGATATTCGGTGGCGTGCCGATCAGGGTCACCATGCCGCCCAGGATGCTGGCGAACGACATGGGCATCAGCGTGCGGGCGGCCGTCCGCTTCGCCTTGCGGGCGGCCTCCATGTCCACCGGCATGAGCAGCGCCAGGGCGGCGACGTTGTTCATGAGTGTCGAGAGCGCGGCCGACAGCGACGACATCACCGCGACGTGCGCGCCGAGGCTGCGCGATTTGTCCACGACGTAGTGGACGATCAGATCGACGACCCCGGCGCTCGAGAGGGCGCGGCTCAGGATCAGTACCAGCGCGATGACGATGGTGGCGGGATGGCCGAAGCCCGAGAAGGCCTCGTCGGCGGGTACGAGACCGGCGATCACCGCGACCACCAGGGCGCCGAAGGCCACGATGTCGTAGCGCCAGCGTCCCCAGATCAGCATGCCGAGGACGGCGGCGAGCAGCGCGAACAGCAGTGTGATGTCGGTGGTCACCAGAGAAGGGCCGGCAGTGGAGTTGCCCGGACTCTATCGTTTCCGGCCACGCCGCATCACCCGGAGGATCCGGCGATGTGGTGTTCGGCGAGCCAGGGTGCGACCGTTTCCGCGATCGTGCCGCCGTGCTTCACCCAGCCGAAATGGGCGTTCCGTGACCGGGCGAATACCGCATGGTCCAGATGCCGGCGCGTGGCGCGGTCGGCGGGCAGCTTCCCGGCCAGGTGGTCGGCCGCGGAGGGCGGTGCGAAGTCGTCGCCCGCGACGGTGATCAGCAGCACGGGGCACGCGGTGTCGGTCAGGGTGTCCTCGTAATCGATGTCCGAGCCCTCGGCCCGATACCGGCCCGTACGAGCCGGGTAAGCCCAGTCCCGGACCAGACGCGATGCTTCGTGGCCGCCGAAACCGATGCGGTGGCCGGGATAGCTGCCGAGCAGCCTGCCCGTCGCGGCGATGAACTGGGTCGCCAGCAGGAAACCGTAACGCCGCGGCGGCGGGAAGGCGCGCCACCAGATCGAGCCGGTGGCCACGGTCACGACGGCGGCGACGCTATCCGGGTTGGCCCCGGCAAAGAGCACGCTCACCTGGCCGCCGAGGCTGTGACCGAGCAGGACCACCGGGGCGTCGGGGTACGCTGTGCGGCAGACGGCGATTGCCGCCGGCCAGTCGAGCTCGAGCAATTCCCGGTAGCCGAAGTCGCTGCCCCGTCCGGCCCGCACGCTGCTCGTGCCGTGGCCGCGGAGATCCATCGTCACGAGCCGCAGCCCGGCATCGGCGAACGGTATCGCGAGCGGTTCGTAGAAGCTGCCCTCGAGTCCCATGGCAGGCGTCGCGAGCATCAGCGGTGAGCCCGCGGCCAGGCTCCCCGCGGACCAGGCGCGCAGCGTCGACGTGGCGCCGTCGGCGGCCCGACAGGGGATATCGGTGAATCCGGACATGGCGGGAGAATAGCAGAGCGTCCCCGCGCGCCGGGGCGGGCGCCGATTGTATTTCGGCCGGACCGCTACCTACACTGTGCGCCTGTCATCAGGGGACGCCGGACCGTATGCTCAGACGGAATCTCTTCCTCACCGTGCTCGGTCTCGTCGCGGTGGCCGCCGCGTTGAGCGGCCGCCTGGACCAGGCCGGCGACGAACAGGCGGAGGCCGCCTTCAAGCGCGCACTGGTCACGTTCGCGGTGGCGCGGACTCTGAACGGCGTGATCTCCGTCGCTCAGGGCACGGAGGTCGCCGTGGAGCCCGCCGGCGTCGGCGTGAATTTCACCGTCGGCCAGATCCTCGACCCGATCAACGACCTCGTGGAACAGTTCTCCGCCGTGATGCTGGTGGCGGCCAGTTCGCTCGGTCTGCAGAACGTCCTCCTGCAGATGACCGGCTGGTGGGGCACGACCGCGGCCCTCGTCGCGGCGGTGATCGCCAGCATCGTCGTCCTGTGGTGGCCCGGGCAGGGGGCGCGGCGGTTCGACGCCGTGGCGGTGCGCCTCCTGCTGATCGTCTTCTTCCTGCGATTCACGATGCCGCTGCTGGTGCTCGGCACGAATCTCGTGTTCGATACCTTCCTGGCCGCGGAGCAGGAGGCCGCCACGCTGGCGCTGGAGGCGACGCGGCAGGAGATCGAGGAACTGAATCAGGAGACCGCGCCGCCGGCCCCGGAAGAGGAATCGCTGATGGGCCGGCTCGGCGCCATGCTGGACGAATCGCTGAAGTCCATGAATGTCGGTCAGCGACTCGACGACCTCCGCGACCGGGTATCGAATGCCAGCGAACACATCATCAACCTGATCGTGATCTTCGTGATGCAGACGATCCTGCTGCCGCTGGCCTTCCTGTGGCTGATCATCGAGTCGCTGAAGACCCTGGGGGGACGGGCGGCCCGCGGCAGCTGACCGCCGCGGCCATTGCCGTCCTGGTGACGGCGACGACGGCTGCCGGCGCGGGTATCATCGGCGACGTCTCTGCGCGGGGAGCTGCTGCGACTTCAGGAAACCACGATGAACCAGACGACGATCTCACCACCGCCGCCCTTCCTGGGACTGCTGGAGGCGCGGGCGCCCCTCGAAGGGCTCAGCCTGTTCGCGACCTGGCCGTGGCTCGCCTTCGTGCCACGGGGCGACGGCCGTCCGGTCGTGCTGGCGCCGGGTTACGGCGCGAGTGACGCTTCCATGTACCCGCTCTACCGCTACCTGAAATGCCTCGGCTACGACGTGCACCACTGGGGCCTGGGTCGCAACCGGGGCAAGGTGAGTCACTATGTGGCCACGCTGAAAGAGCACGTGCGTGAGCTGTGCGAGTCGACGGGCCGCACCGTGACGCTCATCGGCTGGAGCCTGGGCGGTGTCGTGATGCGGGAGATCGCACGGGAAGCCCCGGAACTGGTCCGCGAAGTGATCACCATGGGTACGCCGATCGTCGGCGGCCCGAAGTACACGCGGGTGGGCGAGGAATTCGCCAAGCGCGAGAACCTGGACCTGGACCGGTTCGAGATCGCCGTCCACGAGCGCAACATGCAGGGGATCCAGTGCCCGGTCACGTCGATCTACAGCAAGACCGATGGCGTCGTGTCCTGGCGAGCCTCCATCGACCGCTACAATCCCCAGGCGCGGAACATCCGGGTGCCCGGTTCGCACCTCGGGCTGGGTTTCAACCCGGTCGTGTGGCGGATCATCGCCACCACCCTGGGGCGCAGGGAGATGTAGGCGGGCCTTCAGCTCCTCCTACGCCTGATCCAGGGCGAGCAGTCGCGCGGCCGCTTCGTCGATGTCGGCGCCGAAAGCCACCAGGCCTTCGTCGTGGCCGGCCATCACCGCCACACCGGCCTCGGCGAAGTCCGTCGCGGCGTACAGGCGGCGGAACTCCCGCGCCATCTCCGGCGTGCCGTAAGAGACCTCCGGCGCCGTCGTCGGCAGGCGGTCTTTGTAGCGTCGCCACAGCGTGGCACTGTGGACGTGCGCGATGGCCCGGATCGCCGCATCGAGTTCGTAGATCGCCGCGTGGGTGAGTGCCTCGGAGGAGGCCTGCGACGGGCCCTCGCAGGTGACCCGGTTGGCCGCGATGTCGTAGCCCGTCACGAGCGCGTAGTGGCGCTCGTCCGTGCGCCGCAGGTGTCCGGTCTGGGTGCCGCTGATGATGAAGGTGCCCGGGCTGGCGCCGCGGATACTCAGATTGCCGAAACCGACGCCGTGTTCTGCGTAGTAACCGACCAGGCCGGCGTCGTAGAGTCGGTTGCGGCAGTCGTTCAGTCGCTGCAGGGCGGCCGCGGGCAGTGGCGGCGTCCGGTGCCAGTCCACCTCGTACTTGGTATACCATCCTCGCTCGCCTCGCACACGCCCCGCTCCGTGATCAGCCCCGTGACCAGCCGGGCCGGCGTGACGTCGAATGCGTAGTTGGCAGCCGGTGATTTGTCGGCCACGGTCTGCACGGATCGGATCTCGCCGTCGTCCAGTCCGGCGACGTGGGTCACCTCTTCCGGGCTGCGCTCCTCGATCGGGATCCCCCGCACGCCGTCGGTGATGTGCCAGTCGATGGTGGTCGAGGGCAGTGCCACGTAGAACGGCACGTCGTTGTCACGGGCGGCGAGCGCCTTCAGGTAGGTGCCGATCTTGTTCGCGACGTCGCCGCGGCGGGTCGTACGATCGGTGCCGGTGATGCAGATGTCCACCATCCCGTGCTGCATCAGGTGGCCGCCCGCGTTGTCGACGATCACCGTGTGATCGATGCCGCTCTCGGCCAGTTCCCAGGCCGTCAGCTGGGAGCCCTGGTTGCGCGGCCGCGTCTCGTCCACCCAGACGTGGATCGGGATGCCGCGCTCCCGGGCCAGATACATCGGCGCGGTGGCCGTGCCCCAGTTGATGGTGGCGAGGGAGCCGGCATTGCAATGGGTCAGGATATTCACCGGCGCCCCGTCCTTCGTCGCGGCGATGGCAGCCAGCAGTTCGACGCCGTGTTCGCCGATGCGCCGCGAGATCGCGACGTCTTCGTCGCAGATGGCCGCGGCTTCGGCCCGGAACCGTTCCGGCACCGGCGCATTGCCGGCGGCATCCAGCGTCGCGAGCATGCGATCGATCGCCCATTGCAGGTTGACGGCAGTGGGGCGGGTCGCCGCGAGGGTCCGCGCCGCGTCCTCGACGAAGGATCGGCCGGCTCCGGCATCGAGACCCTTGCGGTCGGCCTCGAGAGCCGCCAGATACAGGCTCCAGGCGGCGGTCGCGCCGATCAGCGGCGCGCCGCGCACCAGCATCTCGCGGATGGCGAAGGCACCGTCGGCGTGGCTGCGCAGGTCCCGCAGCTCGTAGCGGTGCGGCAGTCGGCGCTGGTCGATGATCTGCACCACACCCGGGTCTTCGGGATGCAGCCAGATGGTGCGGAATTTCTCGCCGGGTAGGTTCATGCCGGTCCGTGTGTCACGAGGGCGCGGAGCCGCGGGACGATTACGATAACCGGCGGCCCGGGGCGGCACAAACCCGCGACGTCCGGGTACGGTGCCTTTCCTCCGGCGGTTACTCTCGCGCGGACACGCCGGCGTGTTCCGCATAGCCTGCACCGGTCACCGGCGTACCGCCGCGTTCCCCGCGCACGACGATCGCGCCCTCCCAGTAGCGGACGGAGAGATCCAGTTCCTGTTCGGCGATGCGCGGCTCGATCGCCAGGTCGACGCCGGGATCCACGAGTATCCCGCCCGACCAGGGTGCGGTGCCGCCGTCCTTCTCCCGCAGCCGGTAATACATCAGGTCGTAGCCGTCGTCGAGCTGGATCGCGAACCAGTTCCAGCCTTCGAGGTCCGGGCCGAGGACGCTGGTGCTCCACTCCCGGTCCATCCATACGTTGCCGCTGACCTCGTATCCGGTGTCGCCGAGCCGGACACGGCCCCGGGCCGGCAGACGGGTGAAAGAATAGTAGTACGAGGCATTGCCCGGCTCCGGGCCCTTCGGGTCGAGGCCGTCCTCGCCCTGCAGCACCAGCGGTTTGCCCTCGTCGATCTCGAGTTCCAGACCGAAGCCGTCGCCGTCCGCCCGCAAAGTCAGTGGGAACCATCGCTCGTCCGCACTGCCGGCGAGTTCCCAGTCGGCCAGCCAGACCCGGTAGGGGACGGTGCTGGCCCCGGCCAGGCCGAGCGCCTCGCGCTCGAACTTCTCGTCCGAGTAGAAGCGTTCGGCGGCGGTGTCGGTCACGGCGAAATGGGCCATCCACAACTGCCCGGTGGCCCAGTCGGAGGGCCGCTCCGCCGGTTCCGCCGCGATCGCGAAGCGGAAGAAGGTCATCTGGAAGCCGAAGTGCCGCCCGTCCGCGGCCTCCAGGTTACCCGTGAGGTACCACCACTCCGTACGGAAGTCGGGGTGGGCGCCGTGGTCTTCGGGGAACCGGAACGTGCGTGGTGTATCGGCGCGGGCGAACAGCGCGTCGTCTTCGGCCCGCCCCAGGAACGTGGTCACGTTCGACGTGTCCGTCGGCGCCGCGTCCGGCGTCGGGCCACTGCAGCCCGCGAGGACGGGGAGCAGTATCGTGGCCGCGAGGAGAGCCGTGAGGCGGAGATGCACCGGTCATTCCCCCCGCAGGTTGGCGGCGATCGGTTGCGCGGCGAGCTGCCGGGCCGGCCAGGTGCCTGCGAGGAATGCCGCCAGCACGGCGAGCAGCAGGCCGGTGACCAGCTGCCCCGGCGCCACGACGAATCCCATGGTCCAGCCGAACGAGCGCTGATTGATTACGTAGATGAGGAGGGCGGCGAGGACGACGCCGAGGGGCAGCGCCAGCAGGCCGGAGACGAGGCCGAGCAACGTGGTCTGGGCGAGCGCGTTGGCGCCGGTCTGGCGGCGCGTGAAACCGATCGCCCGCAGCGTGGCGACCTCCCGGCGCCGCTCCAGCTGCAATGCCAGCAACGCACTGAGGATCCCGAAGAAGGCGATGATGCCGGCGAGCAGCCGCAGCACGCTCGTGATCTCGAAGGTCTGGTCGAAGACGTTCAGCGTCACGCGTCGGATCTCCTCGTTGGCCGCCAGCTGGATATCGCCGCGCGCGGCCGCGAAATCGCCGAGTGCCGACTCGATGGCCGCCCGGTCCGCGCCGTCGGCCCGGTAGATTCCCACGCCGTAGGGGGGCCTGTAGCCCCACAGGTCGCTGACCACGCCGTAGGGCAGCATCGCCGAGCTGCCGGCCGTCCGATAGTCGCGGAAGATGCCCGTCACGCGGAAGGCACGTGGCCCCGCGGTGGTCGGCAGGGTCAGCTTATCGCCGACGCCGAGACCGCTCAGGCTGGCGAAGGCCTCGGCCAGGAGGATGGCGTCACCACCCGCCAGTGCCTCGAATGCCGTCTCCGGATCACCGGCGACCAGTGTCTCGCCGTAGCCTTTCGGGCCGGCCTTCGCCGCGCGCACGGCGATTTCGCCGACCTCGGACGGCAGTGTCATCGTCCGCGACAGACTGGTCCCGGCGACACCCTCGATCCCGGCGAGGCGGGTGATCTCCTCGCGCGTGAATCCGCGACCCGTCTCGCCCTCGGTCACCAGGTAGTAGTCCGCGATCAGCGACTGGTCGAGCCAGCGCGTGACGCTGCCGCGGAAGCTGTCGATCATCACGCCGATACCGACGACGGTGGCGACGGCTACCGCGAGCGCCGTCACCGCGATCCCGGTCCGGGACAGGGAAGCGACCGCGCCCCGTACCGCCATGCGGACGGGCAGACCGAGCCGGCGCCCGCCCGCGGCCTGGGCGGCCGCGAGGAGACGGGCCGTCGCCGAGGGCACCAGCAGCGCATAGCCGGCGAGTACCGCGAACAGGCCGGCGAAGGCGGGTACGAGCCCGGCGCCGGGCCAGGCGATGAGGCAGGCCGCGACGATGAAGGCGCCCGCCGCGACCGCCGGTCCGGCAGCGAAGCGCCGCTGCATGCTGCGCTCGTAGGCGACGTCGGTCATGGCCGTGCGCGGCGGCTCGTTCGCCGCTTCGACGGCGGGGCGCAGCGCGGCGATCATGGTCGCGCCGATGCCGAGGACGCCGGCCTTGGCGAAGGGCAGCCACGCGATGCCTTCCGGCGCGATACGCGCCGTGAAATAGAGGTCGTTGATGGTCGCGAGCACGAGGTCGGTCAGCGAGCGTGACAACACCCAGCCGAGGACGAGCCCCGCGGCGGTGGCGATCAGGCCCAGGATCACACTCTCCGTCAGCACGTCGCCGGCGATGTCGCGGCGGGTGGCGCCGAGAGCGCGCAGTGTGCCGAGGCTCCGGCGCCGCTGTACGACGGCGAAGGACATGGTGGCATAGATGAGCAACATGCCCACCACGAGGGCCAGCAGGCTCAGTGCCGTGAGATTGATACGGAAGGCGCGCAGCATCTGGCCGGTGACGTCGTCGCTGGAATCGGCCGGTACCAGGGCGGCGCCGGGCGGCAGGGCGGCCGCGATGCGTGCGGCGGCCGGTTCATCGGCGGCGATCTCGATCCGGCTGAGCTGACCCAGCCGCCCCAACACTTCCTGGGCGGTGCTCACGTCCGCGATGATCGGGCCGGATGCGCCGGAGCCGCGACCGGCCTCCAGGGTGACGACGCCGCTGACCGTCAGCAGGTGCTGGTCCCCGAGCGCAGACACCCGGAGCCGGTCCCCCGCACGCAGGCCCAGGGACGACGCCAGCGCCTCCGGCAGCAAGACGGCCGCGGGCTCTGCGATCAGCGGGCGCACGTCCAGCGCCTGCCCGTCCGCCGCCTGCCGGGCCAGCCGCAGTGAGTCGTCGAAGGCCAGCTCCGCGATCGGATCGACCCCGAGGAGCGTCACGGAACGCCCGCCTTCGTCCGGCAGTGTCACCCGGCCCTCGACGACGGGTGCGGCGAGGTCGACGCCGAGTCTCGTCCTGATATTAGTGTAGACCGCCTCGTCCAATGGCTCGCCGGCTCCCTCGATGTAGTGGCTGGCCCGATTCGAGGTGAGCTCCCGCGACAGCTCGAAAGCCCGCAGCGAAGTCGCATTCGCGAGATCGATGGCCACGACCACCGCCACGCCGAGGGCAATGCCCGCCAGCGCCAGCGCGAGCTGGCCCGGATGGCGCAGGTAGAAGCGCAGCGCGGCGTGCCGTCGGAGCCGGTTCATCCTCGCTCCAGTCGGCCCTCGCGCACTTCGTACACTTCGTCCGCGTAGCCGATGACCTCGGTGCTGTGGGTCGCCATGATGAGGGTCGTCCCCTGGCGGCGGCAGGCATCGTCCAGCAATTCGACCACCTGCTGCGCCGTGGACAGATCCAGGTTCCCCGTCGGCTCGTCGGCGAGCACGATGGCCGGCTCGTGGACCAGCGCCCTCGCGATGGCGACGCGCTGCTGTTCGCCCCCGGACATCTCCTCCGGGAAGCGGTCCCGGAAGGCGGCCATGCCGACGCTGGCGAGTGCCGCCTCGGTACGCTCGCGACCGTCTGGTGCCGGGATGTCCAGCAGTTCCAGGGGCAGGCGCACGTTCTCCCCGGCGGTGAGCGTCGGCAGCAGATTGAAGAACTGGAAGACGAAACCGAGATGACGGCGGCGGAACAGAGTGCGCTCCCGATCGGATACCCGGCTGATCGTGTGCTCGCCGATGCGGATCTCGCCGTCGCTGGGCGCGTCGAACCCGGCGATCAGGTTCAGGAGGGTCGATTTACCGGAGCCGCTGCGTCCCACCACGGCCGCGAAGCTGCCGCCGGGGAACTCGGCGCTGACGCCGTCGAGCACGGTCTGACGATGCTCTCCGGCTCGATAGTGCTTGCTGACGTTCTCGAGGACGACGCGCATCCCGCCATTGTTTCACAGCTTCACACCCGCGTGAGCCGGTTGTTGCACCCGTGTTCAGCGCGCGGCAGGAAAAGGCCCGGACACCGCGTTGCAGTGTCCGGGCCTGTGACGGCCATGGCCATTCCGAAGTCAGGCTGCTTTGCCGAGGGTCAGCGGCTCTTCCTCTTCGGTCCGGCGGGGTGGTTGCGACACGTCGCGGAAGCACAGCATGTCGAGCAGTCTGGCCGAGGCCCCGTTCCAGAAGCCCGCCCGGACGCCTTCGACACTGCGCGGATTGCGGAACGTGCCGAACACGATGTCCCACAGCGGCAGATTCGCATAATTGAATTCGTGTCGGCCGCGGGCGTGGTGCACCACATGGCTCTCGGGGCGCTGGATCAGGTAGCCGAGCCAGCGTGGCGTCCTGATGTTCGCGTGCTGGAACATCGCGTTGAAGGCGAGCCACGTCGCGCACAACGCGCCGGCCTCGGGCGTGAGGCCGAGCAGCGGGAAGAACACCAGCGCGCTCCAGGTCGTGAAGAAGAACAGGTCGATCGGGTGCAGCAGATTCGCCCCGAAGGCGTCGATCTTCTCCGCGCTGTGATGCACCTGGTGTCCGGCCAGCCAGAGCGCCTCGTAGCGGTGCGCCGATCGGTGGTACCAGTAATGGATCAGTTCATAGACGAGGATGCCTGCCGCAGCGCCGCCGACGGTGCCCAGCCCGGATCCGTGCAGCAGGCTGTGCCCCTCGAGCAGGACGCCCCAGAAGGTCGTGATGGCGATGGAGCCGCCGAATGTGACGGCCGTCGCCAGCAACATCCGCAAGCGGTACCAGCGCGGCGCCTCGAATGCTCTTGCCTCGTAGCCCAGGTCCAACGCCATGAAGGCGGGGACGAAGGCGAGGCTCAGTATTCCCAGTATCTCTGTCATCTCGGTTTCCTCTCTTTCAGAGGCCTGCCAGGAGGGCGACGTTGGCGCCCAGGATGGCGAGGCCGTACAACACCAGCAGTGCGATCACCGCCGGTCCGATCTCCTCGCCCCGGCCGGAGGCGTGCGCCTCCTCGCCGGGACGGATCAGTCGTGCGGGTCGGGGGCCGGTCACGGTCGGTGCCCGTGCCGTCAGGCCGCGACGCCGGCGAATTGCGCGACGCTGTAGCCGTACGCGGTGACCAGTGCGGCGAGCACGAGCCAGCCGGCGGCCTGCGAGATCGCGCGTTCCTGCCATTGCTTGCGTGTATCCATGACGATTCCTCCTCGTTGCCGGTCGGCGGCACCGTGCTGCCGACGGAACGAATGATGGAGGTTTGATTCGCTAAGTAACTGAAATAGAAACGCTTTAATTCCGAAGAAAAACCGAAATTTATCCTCGATCGGCGCTCCGACGAGCGCTGACCGCGTCCTACCGTCCACGGGCGGTCTAGAATGGCCAACCGGGGGAGAGACGCAGCGTGATGCGCAGAAGACCGTTCACAGTCGGGGAGTGGGAGGTGGTCCCGCTCGAGGGGCGCATCGTCCGCGATGGCGACTCGGAGGAGCGCCTGCGGCCGAAGGCGATGGACGTCCTGTGTGTGCTGGCAGCGACGCCCGGCGAGGTGGTGGAGCGCGACACCCTGCTCGGCGAGATCTGGGGCCGTACCGCCGTCACCGACGAACCGCTGACGGCCACCGTCGGCGAACTCCGCCGTGTGCTCGGCGACAGCCGTGACGCGCCGCGATACATCGAGACGATTCCGAAGCGGGGCTATCGTCTGGTCGCGGCCGTGTCAGGGGATGAGGAGCCGGGGCGGCAGGAGGAGGCCGCGGCGGAGCAGATTCCCCGGGTCTCCGGAATCCCGCCTGACGATGCGACGGACGATTCGGCGGGGGAGTCCGCGGGGGAGTCGGCGGGATCCCGCGCCCTGCATCGTGTCGCCACCGGCGGTGCGGTACTACTCGCCGTGGCGGCCGTGCTCGCCATCTGGTTGTTACGGGACGCAGACCTCCCGGGGCGGCCCGAATCGATCGCGATCCTCCCTTTCACGGTCCAGGGCGGCGCCGAGCGGGATGTGTTCTTCGGCGACGGGCTCGCCCAGGAGATTCTCACCACGCTCTCCGGCATCGGCGATCTCCGCGTCGTTGCCCGCTATTCCGCTTTCGAGTTCCGGGATCGCGGGAGTGATCTGGCGGCCATCCGGAACGGTTTGGACGTGGACGCCGTCCTCGACGGCAGTATCCGGCGCGACGGGGACCGTATCCGCGTCAATGCGCAGCTCATCGACGCGCGCAGTGGCTTCAATGTGTGGGCGCGGACCTATGATCGCCGGATCGGTGACGCCTTCCTGCTCCAGTCCGAGATCGCCACCGCCATCGCGGGCCAGTTGCGGGTCACGCTGACGAACGCGGACCCCGCGGCGGAGGGCGTGGAGCCGGGCGCCGACGCCTATCTGCCTTATCTGCACGGCCGCTATCTCTTCGAGAGCGCGCGCGAGGAGGAGGGCCTGCGTCAGGCCATCGCCTACCTGCAGGAGTCGCTCGCGGCCGCCGATGACTTCGCGCCCGCACATGCGGCCCTGGCAGGCGCATGGATGCGGCTCTCGGACATCGGCGCCATCCTGCCCGCCGAGGGATACGAGACCGGCGCACGGCATGCGCGCCGGGCGCTGGCACTCGCACCCGATCTGGCGGAAGCCCATGCACTGCTGGGCTGGACGCTGCTGTACCACGAATGGGACTGGGCGGGTGCCCGGCGTTCCCTGGAACGCGCCCTGGAACTCGCGCCGGGCGATGCATTCGTGCTGAATGCGAATGCGGCGCTGAATTTCCACCGGGGACAGCTCGATCGGGCGGTACGCCTGGCGGAGATGGCAACCGACCGGGACCCGTTGCGTGCGAGCCCTCACTACAACCTCGCCTATTTCCGTTTCGCTGCCGGTGATCTCGACGGTGCGGAACG
>JARRPZ010000074.1:0-19902 GCA_037382365.1 Gammaproteobacteria bacterium | reverse complement strand
GCCTCGCCGGTGACGCCGCTGGTGCGCGTGGCGGCCAATCGGAGCGATCAGATCGGCAAGGCCCTCGATGTCGGCGCGGAAGGGGTGATCGTGCCGATGGTGAATACCGTGGAGGAGGCCAGATCGGCGGTGGCCGCCTGCTACTATCCGCCGCTCGGCCAGCGCTCCTGTGGACCCATGCGCCCGGCGATGCTGGAGGGGGTCGAGTACCTGGCGACCGCCAACGAACAGATCGCCTGCCTGTTGATGATCGAGACAGAGGAAGGTCTGCGGAACGTGGAGGAGATTGCCGCGGTGCCCGGCGTCACCGGCCTCTTCGTCGGGCCGGTCGATCTTTGCTACGGCCTGGGGCTGTCACCGATGGATTTCGCGCATGCCCGATTCACGGAAGCCGTAGGGCGGATCCTGTCCGCCTGCGTCGAACACGGGATCGTCGCCGGGATGTTCGGCTATACGCCCGAAATGGCAAAGAACTACCTGGCGAACGGCTTCAACTTCGCCTCTGCCGGCACGGATATCAGCTTTGTCCGGGAAGGCGTCACCAGGGCCCTGGCCGGTGCGCGGGGCAGCGAGGACGAGGCGTCCGGGGGCGAGCGGGCAGGCTACTGACGCGGTAGACCGATGCCGCCGCCGTTCCAGCCGATCGATGTCCGCCGGCGGGGTCTATTCGTCGGGATCCGCATCGTTCGGCCATTGGAGATTGCCGGTATGGGTGACCGCTCCGTGTGTCGCGGGCCCGACGCAGGCCACGTATTTCTGGGCGTAACCGGCGGCTGAAATATACGCCTTGCCGCCGGGGTCGGTCCGGTCGAGTGCCGTCCTGCGGCTTTCCAGCTCTTCCTCACTCACCTCGAGGGTGATCGACCTGGCGAGCAGATCGATGGTGATGGTGTCGCCGTCCTCGACCAGGGCGAGCAGCCCGCCGCAGGCGGCCTCGGGCGTCACGTATCCGATACAGAGCCCGCGCGAGGCACCTGAGAAACGGCCGTCTGTGACGAGCGCCGTACTCTCACCCTTGCCCATCCCGTACAGCAGTGCCGTCACGGTGACCATTTCCCGCATGCCGGGTCCCCCCACCGGCCCTTCGTTGCGGATGACGATGACCTCTCCGTCCCGGATATCGTTATTCAGGACGCTCTCCAGGCAATGTTCCTCGGACTCGAAGACTCTGGCCGGGCCGCTGAAACGTTCCACCTCGATGCCGGCGCTCTTGATCAGGGCGCCGTCGGGAGCGAGGTTGCCTTTCAGAACGCTCAGGCCCCCGGTCTCGCGTCTCGGCTGCCGCACGGAAACCACGATCTCGCCATCCGGTTCGGGCGACCCCTCGAGTGCTTCCGCCAGCGTCTCTCCGCTCAGTGTCGGCGTATCACCGTGGAGATATCCGCCCTCCAGCAGTTGCCTGAGGATCACCGGTATCCCCCCGACCCGGTGCAGGTCGGGATAGAGGTAGGGGCCGGACGGACTGAGATGGGTGATGAGCGGTGTGCGCTCGAAGACCGCCGCAAGATCGTCGATCGTGAATTCGATGCCGGCCTCGTTCGCGATCGCCGGGATATGCAGTGCCGAATTCGTGGAGCCGCCGGTGGCGGCGACGGCGGCACAGGCGTTCTCGAGACTCTCACGCGTCACCAGATCGCGCGGCAGGGGATGGTTCTTGTCGACGATCTGCATCAATTGACGGCCGGCACGCCGGGCCATCGCCTGCCGCTCGGCGTGCACGGCGGGTATGGTGCTGGAACCGAGGGGCGAGAAGCCGATCACTTCGGCGATCATCGCCATGGTATTGGCGGTGAACTGGCCCGGACAACAGCCCGCCGCCGGCCATGCCTGCCGGGACAGGTCTTCGAGTGCCTGCTCGTCCGTTTCCCCGGCGACGAGCTTGCCGGTGTACTCTGCCACCGTCTTGATGTCCGCGGCTTCGTGGCGCCAGCGACCGGGCAGGGCAGGACCCCCATTCAGAAACGCGCCGGGCACGTTCAGGCGGGTCAGCGCCATCATCATGCCGGGGAAGTTCTTGTCGCAGGCACCGATACACATGAGCGCGTCATACTGATGGGCACGCATCACGATCTCGATGCTGTCGGCAATGGCCTCTCGCGACATCAGCGAAAAGTGCATGCCGGTGTGACCGTTGACGAGCCCGTCGGAGACCGAGATGGTGGTGAAATTCCGCGGCGTTCCGCCGCCGGCGTAAATGCCGCGGGTGGCCTGATCGGCGACGTCGGCGAGGCGCAGATTACAGGGGCTCATCTCCCCCTGGGTCGAGACGACGCCGATGAAAGGTCGGTCGATGTCCGCGTCATCGAGGCCCATGCCGCGCAGCATGGCGCGGGCCGCGGCCTTCACGGGACCCGACTTCATGACTTCGGATCGGTACCGGGTCGGCCGGCTCTGGCGCTTGTTCCCTGAGTCGTGTTTGCGTCGGGTCACTGGCTCCCCCATGGCGCCGCAGTCTCGAGTTCGCAGCGATTTTTCGAACTCTGCCGTTGGCAGAGTCTCGAAGGATTGGTAATCCGGGTCAAGTCACCGCAGGAGGAAGACGCGTGCGCCGGTGCCCTCGTCCGACCCGCGGATTCCGGTACCATGGCGCCTGACGGCTACCTGGCCGGGGGGAGACGGAATGCTGGGAATTCTGGGACTACTGATCGGTCTTGCATTGCTCGTGACACTGGCGCTGCGTGGCGTCAACGTCATCCTCGCATCCGTCCTCTGCTCGCTGGTCGTGATCGCCACGAACGGCCTGCCGCTGGCCGATACGCTATTTCAGAAATACACCTTCGGCGATCTCGGCGCGTTCACCTTCGGCGGACGCTTCTTCCTGCTCTTCGTGGCGGGCGCGATCTTCGGTCGCATCATGGGCGAAAGCCATGCGGCCACCAGTATCGCGATGGCCCTCGTCGGGCGCCTCGGCCCGCGCCGGGCGCTGTGGATCACGGTGATCGCGAGCGCACTGCTCACCTACGGAGGCGTCGTCGTATTCGTAGTCATCTTCGCGATGTATCCGCTCGGTCTGCGATTGCTGAAGGAAGCAGACATCCCGAAGCGTCTCTTCTGTGCGGCCCTCGCGCTGGGAGCCGGCACATTCACGCTGACGGCGCTGCCGGGAACGCCGTCGATCCACAACGTCATCCCGACGGTACGGCTCGGGACCGACCTGTTCGCCGGCGCGGGTATCGGCCTTATCGGCGGGGCCATGATGTTCGCGCTGGGTATGTGGTATCTAGAATGGCGGCGCGAGAAGGCGCAGGCTGCGGGTGAGGGATTCGTCGCCGGGCCCCACGATCATATTCCGGATCTGGAAACCATAGCGCACGAGCAGCCCTACTGGGGCCTCGCAGCAATACCACTGGTGCTCGTGATCGGGACCATCCTGGTCCCGAGGCTGGCCGCGCTGGCGAGCGTCGGGACCGAGATACCGTTGATGCGATTCGCCAACGCTCAGCCGATACTCTGGCCCTGCTTCGCGCTCATGCTCGCGAGCATCGTCGCCTTGCTGCTGTTCCCCGCCGTCCGGCGACGGCCGCTGGCGGTCGTGAGTGCCGGTACCCAGGACGCGATCATGCCGCTGATGGCGACGGCCGCGGTGATCGGCTTCGGCGGCGTCGTGGTCGGGACCGCGGGATTCGGGGAGTTCACGACCGCCGTGGTCGATTCGGATCTGCCGCCGCTACTGTCCATGTACACGGCAGTCAGCGTGGTCTCGGGGATCACCGGATCCGCCTCCGGCGGTCTGCAGATATTCATGGCGACCCTGGCGGACCAGTATGTCGCGATGGGCCTGGACCCGGAGATTCTGCATCGTCTGGTCACGATGGCGAGCGGTGGTTTCGACTCGCTGCCGCACAGCGGGGCGATCATCGCGATGCTGACGATCACCGGACTCTCGCACAAGGAAGCCTACGGCGACGTCGGCGTGATCACCGTCGTGATTCCGGTGGCCGTGACGCTGATCCTCGTGGCGGCCCTGAGCATGATGTGACGCTCGGCTCGCCGTTACGTCTCCATCGAGCGTCGATTCGACGAAGGCACGCAGACCCTGCGCCCGGACTCCGTGGTCTCGACCGTGACCGGCAGACCGTAGACCCGGCTCAGCGTCTCGCTGGTCAGTACGGCCCCGGCAGCCCCGGACGCCTGGATACCGCCGTCCTTCATCAGGAGGACGCGGGCGTCCAGGGCAAAGGCCTGGTCGGGATCGTGGGTGGAGAGGATCACGCTATGGCCGCCTGCGACGGCATGCCGCACCAGCGCCGCGATCTGGCCGAGCACCTGCGCCTGATTGCCGAAGTCGAGACTGCTGGTCGGTTCGTCCATGACGATCAGCGGCGCTTCCTGGGCCAGTGCGCGGGCGATCAGCACGAGCTGACGCTGCCCGGCCGACAGGCGGGAATAGTCCCGGACCGCCAGATCGCCGATGCCGAGCCGCTCCATCGCGGCTCGTGCTGCCTCGCGGTCGTGCGCACCGGGCTGACCGAAAGGGCCGAGCCGAGCCGTGCGGCCCATGAGGACGATCTCCCTTGCCTCGAATGGAAACGGCGGCGCGTGACTCTGCGGAACGTAGGCGATGCGCCGGGCGATCTCCGCGCGGGCGAGAGAACCGATCGGGCGCTCGTCCAGCGTGACGGAGCCGCCGAGCGGCGGCAGCAGCCCCATGACCGTGCGGAACAGCGTCGTCTTGCCGCAGCCGTTCGGTCCCAGCAGGCAGAGTATTTCGCCCGCGCCGATACTCAGATCCAGTCCGGAACCGACAACCCTGGTGCCGTAGCCTATTGCGAGGGCCTCGGCGCGCAGCATCACGACCACCCCCGTCGCCCGCGTGCCAGCAGCCAGATGAAAAACGGCGCGCCGATCACGGCGGTCAGGACGCCGAGCGGTACTTCGATACGCGCGATGGTGCGTGCCAGCGTATCGACGATCAGGAGATAAGCGGCACCGATAAGGATCGAGGCGGGCAGGAGGCGCCCGAACCCCGGCCCGACCAGCATGCGAGCGATATGCGGTATCACCAGGCCGACCCAGCCCACGACACCGGCCAGCGCGGTGACGCTGGCGGTGATGAGTGTCGCGGCGGTGATGACCAGCAGGCGGGTCCGGCCGGCCTCGATCCCCAGCGCGCGTGCTTCTTCGTCCCCGAGGGACAGAACGTTGATGCGCCAGCGCAGGAGCACGAGGGGTACGAGCCCGACCAAAACCAGCGGCAACGCCGGCAGGATATCCACCGAGGAGACGGAGGCGAGCGATCCGAGGAGCCAGAAGGTGATGGCCGGCAGCTGGTCGTAGGGATCGGCCAGCACCTTCAGCAACGACGTCGCCGCCCCGGCGAGCGCGCCCACCACCACGCCGACGAGTACCAGTGTGAGCGTCCGGTCGGTATTGCGCACCAGCGAGGCCACCAGCATGACCACCCCGACGGCCGCCATCCCTCCCAGAAAGGCGGAGGCCTGAATCGCGGCCACCGGCAGGGAAAGAAATATGCCCGCCACCGCGCCCAGGCCCGCACCGGCGGAGACACCCAGAATATCCGGTGAGACCAGCGGGTTACGGAACAGCGCCTGATAGCTCGCGCCCGCCGCAGCCAGGGCCGCACCCACCAGTATGGCGGCCGCCACGCGGGGCAGGCGGATGTTCCTCACGACGATCCGTGCCCGGGCGTCGCCCTCGCCCAGCAGTGCCGCGAGCGTCTGGGACGGGGTGAGGTCGTAGGGACCGATCATCACGGCCGCGAACGCCAGGAATGCCAGCAGGATTGCGAGCCCGCCCGTCAGCGACAGAACGGAGCGGCTGACGGTCACGTCGGCGGCCTTCCTTCGGCCCAGGCCAGCAACCGGTCCAGCTCCTCGTCGCTCAGGTCGACGTGATAATAGAGCCGGTAGAAAGCACGCGTGTCCTCCCGCAGATCGCCTTGCCACTCGTCCGGGTAAAGCAGGCCGGCCATCCAGATGAGCCCCATCATCCGGTTCAGCGACGGCGGCCGGTCGATCCAGCCGAAAGGCGCGGTGGGCGAAAGATAGACCCTGCGGAGGCGGACCGCCTCGATACTCTGCCAGAGCGGATTATCGAAGACCGCGTCGAAGAAGTGGCGGTCCCAGGTCACGATGACTTCCGGGTCGACGACGATCACCTGCTCCAGCGAGGTCCGCACCAGCCCCCGGGTCGCGCCGCCATCGTCGGCGACGTTGCGTCCGCCGGCGCGCTCGATGATCTCCGTGTTGATGGAACCTTGCATGCCCGTCTCCAGCCCCTCCGGCCCGCGGGCGAGGTAGACGCGGGGCCGCTCCTCCATGGGCGTCCGGGCCAGGATCGCGTCGATGCGGGCGAAGGTCGACTCCACGCCACGGGCGAGGCGTTCGCCGCGGTCGGGGACACCGAGCGCCTCGCCCACGAGGCGGAGCGCCTGCGGCGTGTTCTCGAACCGACCGTCGATCAGGATGTACGGGATGCCGGTCTGTTCCTGCACCCGGTTCGCGAGGTCGATATAGGTGTCGCGGACCGAGCCGAAGTCGATGATCAGGTCGGGCCGGATCTCCAGCACGCGCTCCAGGTTGGCATCGCCGCCCCGACCCGTCAGGCGGCCGGTCTCCGGGATGTCGCGGTAGGGTCGCGCGATGTAGTCGCGTTCCTCGTCCCGAAGTGCGCGCGGCCAGCCGGTCAGAGCCTCGGGCTTCAGGATGTAGACCAGCACCGAGGCCGGCGGACCGGCGGCGAAGACCCTGTCGACCCGGTCAGGTATCTCCACCGTGCGTCCGGCGCTGTCGGTGATCGTGCGGGCGCCGGCAGAAACCGCCAGGAATGCGAGGACCAGGATCGCGAAACGCATCATAGCTGCGACGTCCGTCGCACCCCGCCGCGTACGCGAATACTCGCCCCGGACATCAGTGATCGCCGTGCCGCGATGCCTTGTGCGAGTGGGGGCAGCGTTCCGGCTTGATGTCCAGGAGCGGCGTGCCGTCGACACAGTCGAGGCCCCGCACCACGACCTCCCCGTCTTCTATTCTGACGAGTCGTACCTTCGACAGGCCGATGGGATTGGGACGGACCGGCGAGCGGAGCGAGAAGGTGCCGGTCGTCCGGCCGTCGTTCCCGGGGCTCTGGGTGACGAGGTCGCGCCGTGCCCGGTCGAGCCAGTACAGGACCTCGATGGTATCGCCGGCTGTCAGGCCGTCCAGGGCAGGCTGGTGCGGATCCGGCCGATGTAGCGGATGCGGGCATCGTCCGCCTCACCGGCGTCGACGGTGCGCTCGTTGCGGCGTATGTCGGGTTTGCTCGTCATGACTGTCGGCCTCCGGTTGCCGGGCGATTATGCATTCGTCGCGCGGGAGTAGCGATCCCTCGTCAGAATGCCTCGCCGACACCGAAATAGAATTCGGTGCCTTCCCTGCCCGTCGCGACGTCGGCGGAGAGGCTGACCTTGTGTTTCTCCGATATGACGTAGCGGATGCCGACACCGGCGGCCGGCAGCAGCTCGTCACCGAAGTCTCCGAGGTCCTCGGCGACTTCGCCGAAACCTGCGAACCCCGTGGCGATCCAGCGGTCCCGGAACTGCCAGCGGTACTCGGCCTGCAAAGCGTACATCGCACTGTCACGGTACTGCCCGCCGACGTAGCCACGCAGATCCTTGCGGCCGCCGAACGTGGAGAGCAGGAAGAACGGCACGTCCCCGCTCGTCGTCCGTGTGTACAGGCGCAGCGCGAGCACGTCCCGTTCCCGCACGGGCCGATAGTGGTTGGCAGTGAGCATGTAGGACTCGGCGTCGAAATCGGAGCCGAGGCCCTCGCGGTGCAGGAATACCTTGCCATCTACCAGCCAGCCGCTCCGGGGAAACTGCTGGTGGTCGCGGGTGTCGTACTGCAGCGGTATCTCGAACGCGGCCATGTCCACGTCGAGGGTCGGATCGGGCAAGGGAAGGTCGAGATCGGGCAGGCGAAGCCGGGTCTCGCTGGCGCCGCCGAAGAAGCCGACACCGGCGTAGAGGCGGCCCCAGACGCGCCACATCGCTGATGCGTGATAGATCGGCATCTCCTGTTCGATCTCGACGCTGCGCCCGGCGTTCCCCTCGTCGCTGCCGATGCCGTAGAAACGATAGTTGACGTCGGCATAGAGCGCCGCCGCCTTGATACGGAGCCGGTCGCCGAGCAGCTTGAAGTTCGAGAAGACGCCGCCGGCGTAACTGTCGTTCTGGGAGTACATGCCGAACAGGCCGACGATGGACGGCCGTGTGTTCTCCGCCTGCTCATCGAGATCCATGAAGTAGCCGGCCATCGCCGACAGGGTCCAGCCGAGCTGGGGCGACCGGCTCGGGTACGGTGCAATGACGAGGTCTTCGGGCCAGTTTTCGGTGATCCGCGACATGGGGTTTCCCGTCAGATCGGCATCCACCTCGTCGAGGGCGTTGGCGCCATCGGTGCCGAGCGCGTCGGATACGTCGATCGTCGTCTCGCGTTGGGCGATCATGTCGTCCGCGAGCAGCGGCCCACCCGTGACCGTGAGGATCATCGCCGGGACCAGCGCCCACACTGGCCGTGCCGGCGCACGCCAGCCTGCTTTGCGGGGCATGGTGGCCGTACGAGGGCCGGCCACCCGGTGGTCGCCCGGATGGGTACAGAAGAACTCGATTGCCATTGCCTCAATGTTCTCACAGCCGGCCGCCGGTGACGACGCCCGGCGTCGGCGCGCGAACCCCAGCGCCCACGCCGGGTTATCGGGTCCGGGCGATCGCGCGGCAGATGGCGTCCTGTCGATGCACCGGAAGGAATTATGGCAAGCGCGCCAGGCCTCCTGTCCGACTTCTGTGCTAATTTCCGTTACTGCACCGGCGGCTCGGGTAGCGATCGTCGGGTGGAATTGCGGGAGCAGGGGAGCAGGCATGAAGAACGCACAGGGGAAATTCGTCGCCGCATTCGGCGTCTTCGCAATCGTCGCCACGGGTTCGTTCGCGACGGTGGCGCACGCTCAGAACGACAACAGCGCGCGGCGCCAGGCGGTCATCGATCACTGGACCGCCGAGCGGCGAGCCGCGGCGATAGCGCGTGATCTGCGCATCGACGAACGAGGCCTCGGCTACCTGCGCCGGCCCGACGGGTCGCTGACCCCTTACGGTCATCAGATCGAAGCGGGCAGCGGCGCCGCGCCGACACCCCGGGCACGTCCCGGCAGCGGCGGGGACGACACCGAAGCGCCACAGATCTCTGGCCTCGATCCGGCCGCGGGCACGACCATCGGTACGGCCTATACGTTCTCGGCGACCGTCACCGACAACGTCGGTCTGCGTTCGGTCTCCTTCGTCATCACTTATCCCGACGGCGCCACGACCCAGAGCTTTACGCCCTCGAACTCCGGCGGCGACACCTGGTCGATCCCGCTGTCCGGTTTCACTGCCGGTGACTGGAGCTGGCGCGTCGAAGCGCAGGACACGGCGAAGCGCGGCGGCAACACCGCCAGTTCCCCCGATACCCCGTTCACGGTTTCCGCCGGAGGCGGCGGTGGCGGTGGCGGTGGCACCGGCGGCAGTGACACGATTACCAATTCCGAATGGACCGACGGTGGCGGCATCCAGATGGCCGCGGGCCGGCTGTTTTACGAGATGCCGTCGAACCAGCGGCGCAAACGCTGGGTCGGCTACGTCTGCTCCGGCACGGTCGTTACCGATGGCGCCGCCGATCGGTCCGTGATCCTGACGGCCTCGCACTGCGTGTACGACGATACGAACAAGGCATTCGCGCGGAACGTGCTGTTCATCCCGAATCAGGCCGGCACGAGCGGGGCAGGCACCGACAGCAACTGCAGCAACGATCCGATCGGCTGCTGGGTAGCTTCCTACGGCGTCGTCGACGTGAACTGGACCACCGCGACGTTCCCGGACAACATCCCCTGGGACTATGGCTTCTACGTGGTAGACAACGATCCGGCTTCGCATTCACCGGGTCTGAATGCCAGCCCGGACACCCTGGATCAGGCGGTGTCCGCGTTCAGCATCGACTTCAATGCTCCGAGCGTGGACGACGGCACGGACGGTGCGACGACGCCTGACTTCAGCCATGCGCTCGGTTATTCCTACAGCGATGATCCGAACTTCATGTACTGCGCCGAAGACATGACGACGGAGGGCGCCGACAACTGGTGGCTCCCGAGCTGTGGGCTGTCCGGCGGTTCCTCGGGCGGTCCGTGGATTCAGCCGATGGGCAACGGCGAGGGTCCGGTGATCTCGGTCAACTCCTGGGGATACACGACGAGTCCGGGCATGGCGGGGCCGAAGTTCTCGGGCACGTCGGCATTCTGTGTGTTCGATGCGGCGGCGAACTTGACGTCGGTCCCCGTCGGTGTCGCCGATGGTGACGCCGGCCACGCGATCGACTGCGACTGATCGGCAGGGCGGCCTGCGGGCCGCCTAGAAGCCGCGCTTCTCCAGCGCCGCCGCGACCCTGGATCGCATCGGTTCGGGCTGTAGTGGGAATGATCGGAAGAAGTCCCGGCGGGTCAGCAACGGGTTCCGGGATCGGACGCTCGCCGCCCAATGCTCGGCGCGCGGCTCGTCGCCCGCCAGCGTCTGCGCCACTGCCGCGATCATGGCGATCAGGACGTGGGCGCCCGGTGACCGGGCGGCGCGGTCCGCCCATTCGGCCGCTTTCGCATCCTCGCCTTCCGCCATGTGTATGAAGCCGCGGGTGGCGAGCATCGCGTAGTAGAGCGGATCCAGCGGACTCAGGCGCATCGCCAGATCGACTTCACCGCGAGCAGCGGCGCTGTGACCGGACATCGTCTCGGTCCAGGCATGGGCGTAGATGCCCTGCGCATAATTCGGGCTGAGTGACGTCGCCCGCTCGAGCCAGCCGGCGGCGCGCTCGAGATCGGCATCGAGCCAGAAGCTGCGCCCCATCGTGAAGTTTACGAACGGGTCGAGGGGGTCGATGTCCAGACCACGCTGGGCGTATTCCCGCGCCAGCGCGATCTCGCCGGGGATCTGGTCGGTCTGGCGCATGAAGGCGGTCTGGAAGTGGACGAAAGACAGGCCGGCATGGGCGCGGGCGAAGCCGGGATCGCCGGCGATCGCCTGCTCGAACAGCCTGGCGGCGGCCGCGTTGTCCGTGCGGTTGAAGCGATACAGATACTGCAGTCCGAGGTGGTAGGCGGACCAGGAATCGAGATCCGCGACGTCACGGAGTCGCGCGGCCGCGGCCTCGTGCAGGGGGATCTGCATCTCGAGCGCCGTCAGGATCTTCGAGCGTATCTCGGCGCGGACCGCATGGACGTCGTCGACAAAACCCGTGTAGCGCTCGGCCCAGACGATGTCGCCGCCGCGCGCATCGGCCAGTTCCGTGGTGACGGCCAGTTGCTGACCGGTGACCTCGACCGTGCCCGTCAGGCAATAGCGGGCGCCGAGCACGCGTCCCGCCTCGCAGGGATCGACATCCTTGCCGCGCAATCGGAACGACGAGCCGCGCGCGATGACGAACAGCCAGCGCAGACGCGCGAGTTCGGCGATCAGTTCGTGCGGCAGTCCCTCGGCGATCGTCGCATAGGCGCCGGCATCGCCGATGACCCGGAAGGGAAGTACGGCGATCGCCGGCCGGGTATCCCCGTCGGTTCCGGCCGTGGCCGTCGACGATGGATCCGCTCGATCGGCGTCCCCGGACGCTGCAATCGCGACGTCATCACGATCGACGCAAACGTCGGCGACGAAGCGGTAACCGCGGCCGTGTATCGTCCGGATGAAGCGCTGTGTCCGACCATCGTCGCCGAGTGCCCGGCGCGCGGATTTTATGCGGCTGCCCAGCGCCGAGTCGCTGACGACACGCTGGTCCCAGACCTTCTCGAACAGCTCGTCCCTCGAGACCAGCCGGTCGCGATGCTCCACCAGGAAGGCGAGCAGCGCGAAAACCTGCGGTTCGATCGATCGCGGGCGGCCTTCCACGCGCAACTCGCCCCTGGCGAGATCGAGTTCGAACGCGTCGAAGCGATAGATCATGCCGACGAGCATAGAACAGTGAGCGCCGGGACGCCCGGGATCTCCACGAAATATTCACGATTTCTCCAAGCACACCGTACCCCGTGCGCGTATAAATGGCTCCAGCGACGGCGGTGAGGCCGCCGCGTGAAAAAGGAGACCGATATGAAACATTCCCGCGATGAGCTGCCGACCCGCCTCGAGGCCGGCGGCGTCTGCATCCAGGCGGAGGACTGGGGCGATCTCAATGTCGCCCGCATCCGGTTTCCGAAGGGTGCGGATGCGACGCCGCTCCTGGAGGGCATGCCCCGAAACCTTTGTCCGGTCCCCCACTGGGGCACCGTGCTGAAGGGTTCGATCCACGTGCGCTATGAGGACGGACATGAGGAGGTCGTCCGAGCGGGCGAGGTCTACTACTGGCCGCCCGGCCACACGGTCTGGGTCGACGAGGACTACGAGGCCATCGAGTTCAGCCCGAGCAGCGAGATGGGCGAACTGATCAAGCACCTGAAATCCAAACTGGAATCCTGAAGGAGAATGTCATGCCACTCGTAACAATCGATGTCATCAAAGACGCATTCACAGCCGAGCAGAAGGAGGCGCTGATCGAGAAGGTCACCGCCGCGATGATAGAAGTGGAGGGAGAGGCCATGCGTCCGGTCACCTGGGTACGCATCAAGGAATTCGAAGGCGGTGACTGGGCGATAGGCGGCAAGCGGCTGGCGGCGGCCGACGTGCAGGCCATGTCCGAGGGCGAGGCGGCTTAGACCGCCACGCCCGGGCGGGGGCGTGATCCGGGACGGGGATCGCCTGCCGCCACTATCGGTACGCCGGCGTACCCACGCCGGCGTACCGATGCATTAACATCTCTCCCCTGTCCCGCACCGACGCGGGCACGGCTGGCAGGAAAAGGGGAGGAACAGGCATGTCGGTGACCTACAGGCGGCTCGGTAATCACGGTGTCCTCGTCAGCAATCTCTGTCTCGGCACCATGAATTTCGGCTGGCACACCAGCGAAGAGGACAGCTACCGGATCATGGACCGGGCCCTGGAACTGGGCATCAATTTCTTCGATACGGCGGACGTCTATGGCTGGACCGTGGAGCACGGCCACACGGAGGAGATCATCGGTCGCTGGCTTGCCCAGGGCGGCGGGCGGCGGGATGCGATCGTGCTGGCCACCAAGGTCTACAACCCGGTCGACCGCAATGCGAGTCTCGCGGAGGTGAACAGCGACGGCTCCAGCCTGAGTGCCTACAAGATCCGCAAGCACTGCGAGGGTAGTCTCCGGCGGCTGCAGACCGACCACATCGATCTGTACCAGATGCATCATGTCGACCGTGCCTGCCCCTGGGACGAGATATGGCAGAGTTTCGATGCGCTGGTGAAGCAGGGGAAAGCGGTCTACGTCGGCTCCAGCAATTTCGCCGGTTGGGACATCGCGACTGCCTGCCAGGAGGCATCGAAACGCGGATTCATGGGCCTCGTCAGCGAACAGAGCGCCTATCATCTCGACAACCGGATGGTCGAACTCGAAGTGATACCCGCCTGCCGCCACTACGGACTCGGTCTGATCCCCTGGAGTCCGCTTGCCGGGGGTCTGCTCGGCGGGGCACTCGAGAAGCACGATGCGGGACGGCGTACGGACGAGGGCTTCGCGAAGAACATCGAGAAGAAGCGAGCGCAGCTCGAGCAGTACGAGGCGCTGTGCCGGGAGATCGGCCATCCGCCCGGGGAGGTCGCGATCGCCTGGCTGCTCCACAATCCGGTCGTGACGGCGCCGATCATCGGACCGCGCACGATCGAGCAGCTCGAGAGCGCCGTGCGCGCAGCCGCCATAGATCTGGACCAGGAGACGCTCGACAGGCTGGACGAGATCTTCCCCGGCCCCGGCGGCGAGGCGCCCGCCGTCTACGCCTGGTGATGCCGGTGCCCGGTCGGCGCCGGTACCGTATTCTTCCAGTACGAGGTGCGGTGGAGACAGTTCATTGACGCACAGATTCCTGGCGGCCCTCGCCGCTGCTCTCGCTTCCCTCGTCACGCTGGTACTCGTCATCTGGGTGTACCGGGCGGTGGATGCGCGCGCGATGGATCCGCTGCAGCCCTGGCATCGCTACCTGCCCGCGAACGAGTTCCATGCGTCGGATCATCCCGACGGCATCACGCTGGCGGACTACTTCGCGCTGGAGGAGCGGCTGGCGGAGGAGATAGACCGCAACTTCCGCGAGGCGCTCGGCCCGGCGGAGAGGGGACCGTTGAACCGGTACGACGAGAGCAGCCTGTCGTATCCGGGAGACGATGCGGATCGCTGGAACCGCTCCTACCGCCTGCTGCCCGACGGGGAGCCCGTCGGCGGAATCGTGCTCCTCCATGGCGCGTCCGACTCGCCCTACAGTCTGAGGGCCCTGGCGCGGGCGTTTGCCGAGGACGGGTTGATCGTCCTCGCGCTGCGCCTGCCGGGCAACGGTACCGTCCCGGGAGGACTGACGGACGTTCGTCTCGAAGACTGGACCGCCGTCGCTCGCATGGGGATGCGGCATCTGTCCGACCAGCTCGGCCCCTCGAGGCCCGTGTACATCGGGGGTTACTCGATCGGTGCCGCGCTGGCGATGGACTACGCGCTCGCCGCAGTGGAGGAGGAAGGCGGACTGCGGCGTCCGGCGGGGGTGTTCCTCTACTCCCCGGCGATTGCCGTGACGCCCTTCGCCCGGTTCGCCTCCTGGGATCTGCTGCTCAGCAGGCTGCCGATGTTCCGTCAGTTCGCCTGGATGTCCGTGGAGCCGGAATACGATCCCTACAAGTACAACTCATTCCCGAAGAATGTCGGTGACATCTCCTACCGGGTCACCGCCTCCATCCACGAGCGGGTGGAGCGGTTGAGCGGTCAATCCGGCTGGGAACGGATGTCGCCGGTGATCGCATTCCAGTCGCTGGTGGACGCGACCGTCAACACCGAGGCGCTGGTCGACAATATCTTCGGGCGACTGCCGGACAACGGCAGTGAACTCGTCCTGTTCGACATGAACCGGAACACGCTTCTGGAGAAGATGCTGAAGGACAGCGAGGCTGATCTGCTCGATGGACTGCTCGGTGGCGCAGCGACAGATTTCCGTCTGACGATCGTGCGCAATCAGGGCCAGGACACGGAAGCAGTCGCTGCCTACACACGGGAGCGAGGCGCCACGGCGTGGTCTGCGGACGATCTGGGTCTGCGCTGGCCGAACGGCGTCTACTCGCTGTCCCATGTCGCGATCCCGTTCTCACCGCACGACTCCTGGTACGGAGCGCCCGATCGTCGCGAAGATCCCGCCCCGATCGCCTTCAGCGGCATCGACCCGCGGGGAGAGAAAGACGTACTGAAGCCCGACCTCGCGACGCTGATGCGCCTGCGCTACAACCCGTTCTTCGATTACGTGCAAGAGCGGAGTGTCGCCTTCCGCGGCCGGCATCCCTGACGCAGACTACCCGCGGGTCACTCTGAGGCCGCGTCATCCAGTTCCGCCGCACGGCGGCAGGCGTCACGTTCGGTGACGCGACGGGCATAGCTCTCGAACGCGGGTCGTGCCGGGATCGAGCCGAACTGCATTCCCCAGGCGACGTGTGCGCCGAGGTAGACATCCGCGGCCGTGAAGGCATCGCCGGCCACATACGGTGTCCCGCTCAATGCGGTCTCCAGCGTGTCCAGCGTGCGCTCGAAGTTGCCGTATCCCGCCATCATCTCTTTCTCGGCAGGCACCTCGAAGCCGAGGGAGCGATTGACGATGGCCGCTTCGAGCGGCCCCGCCGCGAAGAACAGCCAGCGATAATAGGCTCCCCGGTCCTCGAGTGGCGGTGCCAGGCCGGCGTCGGGGAATGCATCGGCGAGATAGGCGATGATCGCGGCACACTCCGTCACTATCGTCTCGCCATGCCGTATCGCCGGCACCTTTCCCATCGGATTGATCGCCAGGTATTCCGGCGATTTCATGGTCGCGCCGTAAGCGAGGATCTCCGTCGCGTAGTCCGCGCCCACCTCCTCGAGCATCCAGCGCACCATGCGGCCGCGTGACTGGGGATTGGTGTAGAAGACGAGTTCGCTCATCATGCTGCTCCACGACTGCCCGGGAGGAAACCATATCGCGCGTCCGGCACGAGGGCCAGCGAGCTTCTCCCGGCCACGCCCGATTGCTACTCTTCGGCGCTTGACCGTACTCCGCAATCCGGGAGGGACGATGTCCGAAAACACTGCTTACGAGCCGCCCAGGGTCTGGAAATGGGACAAGGAGAGCGGCGGGCGCTTTGCCAAGATCAACCGCCCCGTCGCCGGGCCCACGCACGAGCAGGAACTGCCGGTCGGCGAACATCCGCTGCAGCTCTATTCCCTGGCGACGCCGAACGGCGTGAAGGTCACTGTCATGCTCGAGGAATTGCTCGCCGCGGGCCACGAAGGGGCCGAGTACGATGCCTGGCTGATCCGCATCGACGAGGGCGATCAATTCGGCAGCGGTTTCGTCGAGGTCAATCCCAACTCCAAGATCCCGGCGATGATGGACCGGAGCACGAGTCCGCCGACCCGGATCTTCGAATCCGGGGCCATCCTGCTGTACCTCGCGGAGAAATTCGATGCATTCCTGCCGGAGGACGGCCGTGCCGAGTGTCTCAGCTGGCTGTTCTGGCAGGTCGCGAGCGCGCCTTTCCTGGGGGGCGGCTTCGGCCATTTCTACGCCTACGCGCCGGAGAAATACGAATATCCGATCAACCGTTATGCGATGGAGGTGAAGCGCCAGCTGGACGTGCTCGACCGCCGCCTGGCCGACAATCGCTACCTCTGCGGCGAGGAGTACACGATCGCCGACATGGCCGTCTGGCCCTGGTACGGTGCACTGGTGGCCGGCAAGCTCTACGAGGCGGGCGAGTTCCTGGACGTGGAGTCCTACGAGAATGTCGTGCGCTGGATGGCGGAGATCCGGGACCGGGAACCGGTGAGACGCGGCCGCATGGTCAACCGTGCCTGGGGCGACCCCGCCGGGCAGCTGCGCGAGCGGCACAGCGCCGGGGATTTCCTGACGCGGACCCAGGATAAGCTCGAGCGCTAGAATCCCCCGCCGGTAGAGAAACCGCCGCCGCCACGGCGGCGTCTCAGACCACCGCCTGTCGGGAATCGCAGGCTGCCGGGTGTCGGGCGCGGCAAACTACCGATCGGGGGCCTGCCGCGCGGCGCTCGCCAGCTGCCCGGCAGCGGCGGAAAGCCGCCCGAACCGAAGTCCGGGCGAGCCTGGACCCGCCTCGTGCGATGGGCGCGCGCGATCAATCGCCACAGATCATCGTCTTCCAGCAGTCCGCTCAGAAATTGCCGGACCCCCGCGGCGACAGCACCGCCGTTGGAGAACACCGAGCGCAGATCGTCGAAGCCGCGCTGCTTGAACTGCCGGCGCACCTGCTCGAGTTCGCGCAGTTTCCCGGCGCGGCGGCCCTGGAGTTTACGCTGGTCGTCGAGTTCCTCGATTATCATCTGCAGCCTGGCATCGATATCGGCGATCTGCCGGACGAGCAGGTCATCGTCCGGACCGGGCGTCAGCGCGGCCCGGCGCATGAGTGTGGCTACGCCATCGGATTCGAACTCGGCGGAGAGGCGCTCAAGCGCCATCGCCATGAGTTCGTCTTCGCCCGCGGCGAAGCGGGTGCGCTCCGCATCGAGATCCGCCAACCGGTGTTCGAGACCCTCGATAGCGGCATCGTGTTCCGCCAGCGACTGTTCCCTGGCGTCCAGCTCACGCTCGAGTTCGCCGACTCCCATCTCGTCACGCGCGGCTGCTTCGAGCGCCTTGAGTTTCTCGAACTCGGCCGTCGCGCTCGCACGAGCGGATTCCGCATGGGCGCGCAGACGTTCGGGGATCTGGTTGAGCATCCAGTAGTTGGGTCGTGCCTTTTGGTAACCGATCAGGCGTGCCACCCATCCGTCCAGCAGCCGGGCCAGGGGATTGGCCGAGTATTCGGACGTCCCGTAGTGTCGCCCCCAGAGGTACATGAACAGACGGTCGGATTCGTACGGCGCGCCTTTGGCCGCCTTGTCGTCGGCCGCGTCCCGGGTCTTCTCCTCCGCATGGAGGGCGACGGCATCCGCCTCCCGGGCGCGCTCGAACTGTGCCGTATACTGTTCGTCGCGCTCGAGGCGCGCCTGCACCTCGGCTTCGCGCTCGTCCAGCGCCGCTGCGGCGGTTTCGACCTCGAGGCGCGCGGCTTCGCGTTCGCGCTCCAGCGAGGCGAGCGCGGTCTCCTGCTCGGCGATCCGCTCGAGCAGGGCCCGGTGCGAGGCGGAGCGCTGCTCCAACAGGGTCTGTATGTCGCGCGAGACCGTGTCCAGACCACGGACCATCTCGCCTCTCTCGACACGCGCCAGATGATGCTCGGCCAGCTTCCGGTACAGCATCAGCTTCTCGGTACCGAGCCTCTCGACCTGGCCGGCCGACCGGCCGATCGCATCGTCGATGGAATGCACTTCCCGGCGGAGCGTTCCCAGCGCCCCGTCGAGTTCGCCCAGTATTTTCGCGCCTGCTACGGTGGCCATACCGTCACCAGCTGGTTATCGCCGCACCCGTCGTGGGAATGCGGTATTCCGGGGTCAGTTCGCCGCGCTGTTTGGAGCCAACCACGTAGTCCTGGATGATGCCGTCGTCACGCTTGTCCTCGGCGAATCGATCGAAAATCCCCTTGTCGACGCGCAATCCCCATTTGCGCACCGTGGCGATCTGTCCGTCTTCCTCGTTGCGGACGGGCACCGGGATCGGCTGACCGTCTTCGGCTATCGCCTCCACGATCAGGTAATAATTGCGGGCGCCGGGGTTTGCCTCGGGGACACGCCAGACGCCGGAGAGTTCACCGGGACGCGAGACGACATGCAGGTCGTAGCTCTGTCGCAGAGTGTTCTCCAGCGCGGCGAGCTCGGCGATGCGCTCCTGGGCGGCGCCGGTATCACCCCGTCCGATCGCCGCCTCACCCTCTGCCAGCAGTCCAGCCGCCCGTTCCTCGACAGCCTCTACGTCCGTCGCCTCCAGCACGGCGGCGTAGGAGGATTCGAGCTGATCCGGCAGGGCGGCGGTTCTGGCCGCCTCGGGCCGGACGACCATGAACTGCCAGGCCGCGAATATGACCAGTCCGAGTGCCAGGACCGCCAGCAGCGGCTTGCCCCAGCGTGAGCGGCTGACGTACCAGTTCGCGAGAGTGCGCTGGAAGCCGGAGTCGGGCGGCGCGTAGGTGAACCGATCCTCCTCCAGCGCGGCGACCCCTGCGGCGAGGACGTGATCGGGCACGTCGATGCCCTGGGCGGCGTACAGGGACTTCAGCCTCGCGAGCAACTCCTCGCGCCGCTCCCCGGACCGCAGTTCCCGCTCGACGATCAGCTCCTGATGGCGGATCGTATCGACGACGTCCATGGCCAGCATGACCTCGTCCAGTGGTGCTTCTCTGCTGGCAGCGTTCGCGGTCGCCATCCCTGTCGCTCCGGTCGTCCCGATCGTTCGGGCTTGCTATGGGAAGCGGATCAGACTGCGCTCGGGTCCGGGCGCTCGGGCAGCGCGTGGACCCGCTGCTCCAGCTTCGCCATGCGCTTCTTGCCATCCTCGACGGCCTCCCGGATCTCCTCCGCATTGCGCGTGCTGAGTGCCCGCATCTCCTCCACGATGTCGTGGGAACGCTCCTGGTAGTCGACGACGGCCTGCACCAGTTTCTGCACCGATTCGGCGCGGATCGTGGGGCCGTAGCCCGCCTTCAGCGCTTCCTCCTGCACCTTCCCGCCGATCTCCGAGAGATCCTCGAGGCTGTCGCTGACGCCTTTCTTCATGGTTTCGAGCGTCTTCGTGCTCTCGTGCAGTCCGAACAGGCCGGTGAACGACGCGCTCAGTGCGGTCAGGACCGTCTCGTTCGTCCCGAAGAAAGCGACGGCCTGCTTGTAGACGCGCTCCTTGGCGGCGGTCGTCTGCTTCAGC
>JARRPZ010000073.1:0-12865 GCA_037382365.1 Gammaproteobacteria bacterium | reverse complement strand
AGCTGACGGGCGATGCGCCGGTAGGTCTCCGGCTCCAGCATCCGGAACGACAGGTCCTCGAGTTCCCACTTCAGCTGCCAGATGCCGAGCCGGTTGGCCAACGGGGCGTAGATGTCGCGACACTGCACTGCCATGGCCTGCTGGATCTCGGCCGGCTGCCGTTTCGCCTCGCGCAATGCGAGCAGCACGTCCGCAAGCCGGACGACGACGAGCCTGACGTCCTTCACGGCTGCGAGCAGCATCCGGCGCAGACCCTCGGCCTGTCCGGGACCGACGGGGTCCGTTGCCCCGGCGGGTTCCGGGCTCATCTCGTGCAGCTGGCTCAGATCCGCACAGAGATCGGCGGCGCCGTCGGAGTAGCGGCGGCGGATCTCGTCGAGATCGAGCAGGCCCGCGTACAATGCCGGGTAGATCGCTGCGGCACGGACGATCTCCGGCTCCATGCCGAGCTCGCCGACGACACCCGCCAGCGATCGGCATCGTGCCGCGATGTCGGCCCGGCCGCCCTCCCGGCAGAGCGCCTCGAGCTCGCCGAGGAGAGCCGCGAGCGCGTCAGCCTGGGCAAAATCGGTGCTGGTACCGGCGGTCATGTCCATGATGTGTCAGGTGCTGAATATCGTTATCATAAACGCTGACCGGGCGTCGTGTTTGGGTAAAAAACGCCTGAAATCTCAGAGGATCCGTATGTCTGCAATCTTCAAACGGGCACTGCTCGTGCTGGTGTCATGGTCGTTCATGGTCGCACCGGCGGCTGCCGCCGATCTCGACCTCAACGTGAACGACGACGCGGCCCGCCTCACTTACGGGTGGGATGCAACGGAGAGCCAGATGCGCTTCGATGCGGGCTGGCTGCATCACCAGGACCGCGGCAACGTCGGTCATCTGGGCCTGCATCTGGTGGATCTTGCCTCGACCGGGTCCAATCCGCTCCGGGGCGGCGTCGGCGGGAAAGTCTTCTATCTCGACTCCGATCGCCGTGACGACAGCGGCTTCGCCGTCGGTCTGGGTGGATTCCTCGCCTATACGCTGCCGCGCTTCAATCGCCTGACCGTGAGCGGGCACGTCTACTTCGCCCCGGACGTGCTGGCATTCAGCGGCGCAGAGGGCTATCAGGAATTCGAAGCCCGGCTGAGCTACAACGTCCTGCGCCAGGCCGATATCTACCTGGGCGCCCGTTACAGTGAGGCCGACTTCGGTAACCGGGGCGATGCGCTGATCGACAACGGGCTGCACGTCGGCATCCAGTTGCGCTTCTGAGTCCCGCGACGAGGAGAGACAGGAGATGGCCGGTCACAGCAAGTGGGCGAACATACAGCATCGCAAAGGCGCTCAGGACAAGAAGCGCGGCAAGCTCTTCACGCGCCTCATTCGCGAGATCACGGTGGCGGCCCGTATGGGCGGCGGCGACATCGACGCCAACCCGCGACTGCGCCTCGCCGTGGACAAGGCGAAGGCGCAGAGCATGCCCAAGGACAATATCGAGCGCGCCATCAAACGCGGCTCGGGCGAGATCGAGGGCGCGGAATACGAGGAGATCCGTTACGAGGGCTATGGGCCGGGCGGAGCCGCGGTCATGGTCGACTGTCTCACGGACAACCGTAATCGGACGGTCGCCGACGTGAGGCATGCATTCTCCAAGTACGGCGGCAACCTCGGTGCCGATGGCTCCGTCGCCTACCTGTTCAATCACTGCGGGCAGCTTCTGTACCCGCCGGGCAGCGACGAGGACGCCATCACGGAGGCCGCGATCGAGGCCGCGGCCGAAGACGTTGTCGCCGCCGACGACCACTCCATCGAAGTGCTGACCGACCCGGCGGAATTCGAGACGGTCCGGGATGCCATGGTTGCTGCCGGTTTCCCGCCGGAGGAGGCCGAGACGACGATGCGTGCGTCGACTTCCGCGGATCTGGAGGGACAGGAGGCGCTGAGCATGGTGAAATTGCTCGAGGCGCTGGAGGATCTGGACGACGTACAGTACGTCTACACGAACGCGGACATCCCGGACGAGGCTTATGAATCGGCCTGATCGGTCCGAAGACACCCTGCGTGCGGAGTGGTGACGGGTTCCGTGCGCATCCTCGGTATCGATCCCGGCTCCCGTTTTACGGGCTACGGCATCATCGACACGGAGGCGGACCGGATCACCTGGGTGCATCACGGCACGATCCGGACGGACGGTGACGACTTCCCGGCCCGCCTTGCGCAGATCCATGCGGGAATCGGCGAGGTGCTGGAGGCGTACGGGCCGGGAGAGGTGGCGATCGAGAGGGTCTTCGTCCATCGCAATGCGGACAGCGCGCTGAAACTCGGACACGCCCGGGCCGCCGCCATTTGTGCCACCTTCGCTCATACGGTGACGCTGCATGAATATGCGCCCCGCGCCGTCAAGCAGGCCGTGACCGGGCGTGGAGCGGCCGGCAAGGAACAGGTGTCGCAGATGGTCAGGATGCTGCTCCGGCTGCAGGAGAATATACCGGCGGACGCCGCCGATGCGCTGGCGGTGGCGATCTGCCACTCGCACAGCCGACGTCTCAACAGCCGGGTCGCGGGGACGATGTCGTGATCGGTTCACTCCGTGGGCGACTCGCTTCGAAGCAGCCGCCGTGGATCCTGCTGGACGTCGGCGGCGTCGGCTACGAGGTGGAGACGCCCATGTCGACGTTCTTCCAGTTGCCGGACGCCGGCGAGCAGGTGCATCTCCTCACCCACCTGCTGGTACGGGACGACGCACAGCAGCTGTACGGTTTTTCGACGGAGGAGGAGCGGGCACTTTTCCGCAATCTGCTGAAGGTGACGGGTGTCGGCGCACGGATGGCGCTCGCCATTCTCTCCGGCATCAGCGTGGAGGGGTTCCGGCGCTGTGTCGAATTCGAAGATACCGCCAGTCTGGTCAAGGTCCCCGGTATCGGCAAGAAGACCGCCGAACGGCTGATCGTCGAGATGCGCGATCGGGTCGCGGCCATGCTGCCGGCGGCTGCCGCGGGCGCGCCGTCGGGGTCGGAAATCGGCCCGGGCGATGCCCGTGCGGAGGCGTCGACGGCACTGATGGCTCTCGGTTATCGTGCCGCGGAGGTGACACGTCTGCTCCGTGAGATCCGGACCGACGATCTGAGCGCCGAAGAGATCATCCGTCAGGCCTTGCGCCAGGCGGCGAGGTGAAGCGATGAGTGGCGGCACGCATCAGGATCGATTCCTGGACGGTACGGCGCAGGGCGAGGATACGGCGTTCGACAGGGCCATCCGGCCGCGCCGACTCACCGATTACGTGGGTCAGGGCCCGGTCAAGGAGCAGATGGGGATCTTCATCGAAGCGGCACGCAGGCGCAGTGAGGCGCTGGACCACGTGCTGATCTTCGGGCCACCGGGCCTCGGCAAGACGACACTCGCCCACATCATCGCAAACGAGATGGGTGTGAATCTCCGTCAGACGGCGGGCCCGGTGCTCGAGCGCCCCGGCGATCTGGCGGCGATACTCACCAACCTCGAGGCGCGGGACGTGCTCTTCGTCGACGAGATCCATCGGCTGAGCCCGGTGGTGGAGGAGGTGCTCTATCCCGCCATGGAGGACTTCCAGCTCGATATCGTCATCGGTGAGGGGCCGGCGGCCCGTTCCATCAAGCTCGACCTGCCGCCTTTCACCCTGGTCGGGGCAACCACGAGGGCCGGCCTGCTGACCTCGCCACTGCGCGATCGCTTCGGCATCGTCCAGCGGCTCGAGTTCTACACGAGCACCGACCTCGAGGCCATCGCGACCCGGTCGGCGGATATCCTGAATCTGCCCATCGAGCGACCCGGTGCACGCCAGATCGCCCGGCGGTCGCGCGGTACGCCACGCATCGCGAATCGCCTCCTGCGACGAGTCCGCGACTACGCCGAAGTCCGCTCGGACGGCGTCGTCACGGAGGCAGTCGCACAGGCCGCCATGGACATGCTGGAGGTGGACCCGCATGGTTTCGATGCGATGGACCGCAAGCTGCTGCTGACGGTGATCGAGAAGTTCGCCGGCGGGCCCGTCGGCGTCGAGAGCCTGGCCGCGGCCATCGGCGAGGAACGGGGCACGATCGAGGACGTGATCGAGCCGTATCTCATCCAACAGGGGTTCATGATGCGCACCGCACGGGGTCGCGTGGCGACGCGCAATGCCTATCTCCACTTCGGCCTGCCCGTGCCCGAGACCGAGACTTCGCCGGATCTGCCGCTCTTCGGTGAGGACCGGTGAGCATGGACGGTGCGACGGCAATGCCCTTCCACTGGCCCGTGCGTGTGTATTACGAGGATACGGACGCCCAGGGTCTCGTCTATTTCGCAAACTATTTCAAGTATATGGAGCGCGCCCGCACGGAGTGGCTGCGGGCGCGGGGCATCGAGCAGGATCGGCTGCGTGCCGAGGAGAACCGTCTGTTCGTGGTGGTCGACACCAGTGCCCGCTTCATCGTGCCGGCCCGTTTCAACGAGGAACTCTCGGTAAGTGTGGTACTCGAAGATCTCGCGCGGGCGAGTTTCCAGATGACCCAGGAGATCCGCCGGGGCGGCCCCGAGGGTGAGCTGCTCTGCAACGGCACGACCCGCGCGGCCTGCATCAGGGCCGATTCCTACCGTCCAGCGCGTCTCCCCCGCATTCTGCTCGAGGTGTCTCCCGGATGACCACCGATTTCTCCTTCCTGAATCTCATCCTGGAGGCGAGCGTCGTCGTCCAGGCGGTCATGTTGTTGCTGGTGGCGGCTTCGGTCTTCTCGTGGTTCATCATCATAAAGAAGCGCCGCACCATCGCGCGGGCCGTGGATATCGCCGACGACTTCGAGGCGACCTTCTGGTCCGGCGGCGATCTCGCGTCGATGTACCAGGACCTCAGCCGGCAGAGCGGCAGCCCGGAAGGTATGGCGGGTATCTTCGAGGTGGGTTTCCGGGAATTCCGTCGTTTGCGCACGCAGGAGGGCATCTCGCCCGAAAAACTCGTCGAGGGGGCGAGGCGCAGCATGCGGGTGACCCAGACCCGCGAGGTCGAGCAGCTCGAGCAGGGCCTCGCGAATCTGGCGACCATCGGATCGACGAGCCCTTACGTCGGCCTGTTCGGCACGGTGTGGGGCATCATGAATTCGTTCAGCGCACTCGGCGCCGGCACCCAGACAGCGACGCTCTCCGCGGTCGCACCGGGCATCGCCGAAGCGCTCGTGGCCACGGCCATGGGACTGTTCGCGGCCATCCCGGCGGTGATTTTCTACAATCGCTACGCCGACAAGGTCGGCCGGCTCGAGAGTCGCTACGAGACCTTCGTCGAGGAATTCCTGACTATCCTGGAGCGGTATGCCCATCGCGCCGCCAGAGGAGGGCAGTAGCCGTGGCGAAGAAGCGTCGCCTGATGGGAGAGATCAACGTCGTGCCGTATATCGACGTGATGCTGGTGTTGCTGATCATTTTCATGGTGACTGCGCCGCTGCTGACCCAGGGGATCGAGGTAGAGCTGCCCCGTGCGGCCGCCGAGCCTCTGGACCCGGAACTCACTCAGGATGAACTCCCGCTGGTTCTGTCGGTCGACCGGGAGGGCCGGCTGTATCTGAATGCGGGGGACGAGGAGAGTGAGCCGGTGGACGCGCGGACGGTGATCGCGCGAACGGCTGCCGTGCTGCGGCGACGACCCGAGACGCCGGTGCTGGTGAAGGCGGACCAGGCGGTGCCTTACGGACGCGTCGTGACTGCCATGGTGCTGCTCCAGCAGGGTGGTGCGGAGAAAGTAGGGTTCATCACCGATCCGCTGGACGAGATTCCGCTCGACTGATCCGGGGGCCGAGGAGATTTTGCGAGATAACCTGATCCCGCTGACGGCGTCCGTGTTGCTGCATGTCGGCGTGCTGGCAGCGCTGGTCGTGGGCCTCGATGTGAAGCGGCCGCACGCGCCACCGGCCCAGGTGGCGCTGCAGGCGACGGTGGTGGACGAAACCGAAATCCAGGAGCAGATGCGCGAACTGGAGGCGGCCGAAGAACGGTCGCGCCGCGAACGCGAGGCAGAGGAGCAGCGCCTGAAGGAGCAGGCCGAAGCGGCGCGGCAGGAGCGCGAGCAGGAACTGGCTCGCCTGGAGGAAGCACGCCGTGAGCGGGAACGCGCCGAGGAGCAGGCGGCGGAAGCGGAACGCCAGCGCCAGCTCGAGCAGGAACGGGTCGCCGAGGAAGCAGCCCGCAAGGAGGCGCAGGAGCAGGCGGCGCGCGAGGAACAGGAGCGCCTGGAGCGATTGCGCCGGGAGCGGGAGGCCGAGGAGGCCCGTCTCGCCGAGATCCAGCGCAAGAAGGAGGAGGCGGAGCGACAGCGCCAGGAGGAGGAGCGCAAGCGGCGCGAAGCCGAGGAAGCCCGGAAGCGGGCCGAACGCGAGGCGGAACTGCAGCGCATGCTCGAGGCGGAGGAGGACCGGCTGAGCGCCGTCGATTCCGGCCTGCTCAATCAGTATAAGACTGTCATCCGCCAGACCGTGGAGCGCAACTGGGTGAAGCCTGCCGTGGCGACCGCCGGGATCGACTGCGAAGTGCTGGTCACACAGCTCCCGAGCCGTGACATCGTCAACGTGCAGATCGGCGACTGCAACGCGGACGAGACCGTTCGTCGCTCGATCGAGACGGCGGTGTTGAAATCTTCGCCGCTGCCGCCGCCGCCGGATGCGAGTCTGTTCGAACGCAACTTGCGATTCCGTTTCAGACCTGAACAATAGGCGGGGCCGACCGCCGTCCGACGGCGGTCATTCGCTTGGAGCATGACAGAAATGAATAGAGCGCTGATCGTGATCGCGCTCCTCGCCTTCGCCGTTCCGGCGCGGGCGGAGCTGACCATCGAGATCACACAGGGTGCAGGACAGGCCGTGCCGATCGCGGTCGTCCCGTTCGGCCTGGAGGGGACGGCGGACGCGCCGCTGGACGTCGCGGGGGTCATCGCCGCCGACCTCGCGCGCAGCGGACGGTTCGCGCCGCTGGAGCAGCGAGACATGCTGGCCCGCCCGACCCGGGGCGTGGATATCGATTTCGACGACTGGCGCATGGTGGATGCCGAGCTCATCGTCGTGGGTCGGCTCGTCCGGGAAGCCGAGGACGACTACTCCCTGCAGTTCCAGCTCTTCGACGTGTTGCGGGGCGAACAGCTCCTGGGGTACCGGATTCCTGCCTCGGCTCGGGGTCTGCGCCTGGCGGCGCACCGCGCCGCAGACATGATATTCGAGGAGATCATAGGCATCCCCGGCGTCTTCTCGACCCGGATCGCCTATATCACGGCGGAAGACGACGGGGCGACGGGCCGCGTGTATCGCCTCATCGTCTCCGACGCCGACGGTGCTAACCAGTACACGATCGTCGAATCGGCGGAACCGCTCATGTCGCCGACCTGGTCGCCGGACGGCCGCCGCATCGCCTATGTCTCGTTCGAGGGTAACCGCTCGGCCGTCTGGGTGCAGACGCTCAGGACGGGCGATCGCCAACAGCTGTCCGCGGAAGCCGGTATCAACGGTGCACCGGCCTGGTCGCCCGACGGCCGACGCCTGGCGATGACGCTCTCCGGCCCGGAGGGCAACCCGGATATCTGGGTGATGACGATCGCGACGGGCGACAAGCGGCGCCTGACGAAGAACCCGGCCATCGACACCGAGGCGGCCTGGTCGCCGAACGGCCGGTTCCTGTATTTCACCTCGGATCGCAGCGGCGGGCCGCAGATCTACCGGGTGGCGGCGGACGGCGGCGAGGCCAGTCGTGTGACATTCGAGGGTCGCTATAATGCGCGGCCGAGGATCTCCGCGGATGGCAGCAAACTCGCCGTCGTACACGACGACCGTGGCAATTTCCGGATCGCCGTCTACGATCTCGAGAAGCGGCTCTTCCAGGTATTGTCGGACGGTCGACTGGACGAGTCTCCGGATTTCGCACCGAACGGAGCGACGCTGATCTACGCGACACGCCAGGACGGGAAGGGGGTGCTCGCGACGGTTTCCGTGGACGGGACTGTGAAACAGCGTCTTGCTTCGACCGGCGGGGATGTCAGAGAGCCGGTCTGGTCACCTTTCCGGAATGATTAGAATGATTCTTTGAAAAATGCGTAAGCTACTGAATTCTATGTTTGTGTACCCGGGATCGGGTACCTTCCACACCGAGGAATCGAGATGAATACCAATCGAACCCTGGCCGTCATTACGATGTCGCTGATGCTCGGCGCCTGCGGCGGCCGCTCCAACACCCTGCCGGACACCGAACCGGTGGACGACATCCCGCCGGGCACGGCGGGTACCACTGCTTCCGGGGTCGGCTCGGCCGGCAGCCGGGCCGGCAGCGCTATCCCGGACGATCGCCTGGATGATGCGACGGCGGCTTATCTGGACGATCTGATCGTGTATTTCGAATTCGACCGCAGCGAAGTTCAGCCTCGCTTCACCGACCTTCTCGCCGCCCACGCTCGTAACCTGGCGAATAATCCCCGGCTCCGGGTCCGTCTGGAAGGCCATGCCGACGAGCGCGGTTCGCGGGAATACAATATCGGGCTCGGGGAGCGCCGTGCCCAGGCCGTGCGGCGCATCCTCCTGATCCAGGGCGCCTCGGCGGGGCAGATCAACACGGTTAGCTATGGCGAGGAGCGGCCCGCGGAAAGGGGCAGCAGCGAATCGGCGTATGCGCAGAATCGGCGGGTAGAGATCGTGTACCAGAATTGAACGGCTGCAGCGAGGCCGAAACGATATGAAGAGAACTACGAGAGCGACAGCCGTGTGCCTGTTCGCAGTGCTGGCATCCGCATGTGCGACCGTCCCGCCGGAAGAGGACCCCGTGCTGATAAAGCTGAACGAGCTGGATCGCCGGCTGGCTGCCGTCGAGCGGGTGGTGCAGAACGACAGTCTGGTTCAGCTGGTCACCCGGGTGGACGCGCTGCAGGCGGAGCAGGCCGAATTGCGCGGCATGATCGAGGAGCTGGCCCACGATGCAGAGTCCACCGCGGGCCGCCAGCGCGATCTCTACGTGGACCTGGATCAGCGACTGCAGCGCCTGGAACAGTCGGGTCAGGGTGACGGCGGCGGGCTGGCACCCGGCGAACTGCCGATGCCTTCGGGATCGGACCGGGACAACTACCAGGCGGCTTTCGAGTTGCTGAAGGACGGTCGTTACGACGAGGCGGCGACAGCTTTCACTCAGTTCCTGAAGACCTATCGGGACAGTGGACTCGCGGACAATGCCCAGTACTGGCTGGCCGAGTCCTATTACGTGACGCAACAGTTCGAGGCAGCACTGCCGGCGTTCGAGACGGTGGTCAGCGATTACCCCCGCTCAGGCAAGGTGCCCGACGCCCTGCTGAAAATCGGTTACTGCAACTACGAGTTGCAGCGGTGGGATGCCGCGCGGGACTCACTCAATCGCGTCCGGACCCAGTATCCGGATACGACGGCGGCGAGACTCGCTATCCAGCGCCTCGAGCGTATGGATACCGAGAACCGCTGACCGTCCCCGTCGTCACTTCCCGATGTCGGCCATCCTGAGGAACCGATTTCCCGCCAGGGAGCGGCTCCGCCTCACGGAGATGTTCTGTTCTCTCCAGGGTGAGGGGCTGACCGCCGGCGTGCCCACCGCGTTCCTGCGGCTGACCGGTTGTCCGCTCCGCTGCCGCTACTGCGATACGACCTACGCGTTCACCGGCGGCGAGTGGTACGCCATCGACCAGGTACTGGAGCACGTGGCCGGTTGGCCGGTGCGCCATGTCTGCGTCACCGGCGGCGAACCCCTGGCCCAGCCCGGCTGCAGTTCCCTGATTACGGCGCTGTGCGACGCGGGCTATTCGGTGTCGCTGGAGACCAGCGGTGCGCTCGACATCGGAGGCCTGGACGAACGGGTTTCCCGCGTCGTCGACATCAAGACGCCGGGCTCCGGTGAAGCCAGGCGTAATCTCTGGGAGAACATTCCCCTCCTGACGAGTCGGGACCAGGTGAAATTCGTGATCTGCGACCGGGCCGATTTCGATTGGGCGCTGGAGCGGCTCGACATTCACGAGTTGCCGGCGCGCTGCCCCGTGTTCTTCTCGCCATCGTGGAATCAACTGGAACCGAGCCTGCTCGCCGACTGGATCCTCGCGGCCGGCGCTCCCGTGCGACTGCAGGTGCAGTTGCACAAGATCCTCTGGGGCGACGTTCCGGGCCGTTGATGACGGACGTGGCTGATAGGGCCGTGGTTCTGCTGTCGGGTGGTCTCGATTCCGCCACCACACTGGCCATGGCCCGCGCCGCCGGCCACGATTGCCACACGCTCAGTGTTCGCTACGGTCAGCGCCACACGGCGGAACTGTCGGCGGCTGCCGTTCAGGCCCGGGCGTTCGGCGCGGCGAGCCATCGGACCATGAGCGTGGATTTCGGCGGCATCGGTGGCTCTGCCCTTACCGATCCATCCATCGCCGTCCCCGAATCGCCTCAGGAAGGTATCCCGGTGACCTACGTGCCTGCCCGGAACACGGTCTTCCTTGCGCTGGCACTGGGCCTCGCCGAAGTCATCGAGGCCGCCACTGTCTGGATCGGCGTCAATGCCGTTGACTACTCCGGCTACCCCGATTGCCGGCCGGAATTCATCCGCGCTTTCCAGACCGTCGCCGACCTCGCGACGCGGGCGGCAGTCGAGGGGCGGGGAGTCACGATCGAGACGCCACTCATCCACCTCAGCAAGGCCGACATCATCATGCGGGGTCTGGGTCTCGGCGTGGACTATTCGCTCACGGTTTCCTGTTACCAGGCAGACGAGGAGGGCCGCGCCTGCGGCCTCTGCGATGCCTGCCGCCTCAGGAGCAAGGGTTTCGATGAGGCCGGTGTCGCCGATCCCACACGCTACCGCTCGTGACAGACGGCCGGTGGTACTTTGTCCGCTCTGCCGGTTCCGGTATGATGCCGCCTCGCGGTCGATGCGGGCCGCACGGCGGGCCGTTAGCTCAGTTGGTAGAGCAGTTGGCTTTTAACCAATTGGTCGTAGGTTCGAATCCTACACGGCCCACCACTTTCACGAGCTCCCGCCATCCCTCGATTCCGGTTTCCAGGCGTTCCCGCTGCGGCCGGGCCATGCTCCGGCGATCATCCGTCCCGGCAACCCGGCGAGAGCGCCGCTGTCTCATGTCATGGGGACGGGGGAATAACGCCCGCGCCATATTGACACTCCAGCGGCTGCCACGTAGCTTCGAGCAGGGAGGCACTCATAGTTGACGATTCACGCGCGGCCTGTCGGACCTTCGGCCGATCACGGGCGGCGCGAAAGGGGATGGCCAGCATATTTGCCGGCGCACGAACAGGTCTGTTCTTCTTCGTGGTCCTGCTGTCGGGCTGCGCCGGCAGGCCGTACATCGTCACGGCCCCTGAAGACGCGGATTTCCTCGACAGGCGAATCACCCAGGAGAGTGGACCGGTAAGCGTCTCGGTCGCCGTGCCGGATGCCGCCGAGACGGTCGCGCTGACCGGCTTCCCTCTCTACGACCAGGGTATTCAACCCGTGTGGCTCGAAGTGACGAACACGAGTGCCGATCTCGTTCGTCTTTCCCTGTGGAGCATCGATCCCGATTACTACTCGCCGCTCGAAGTCGCCTGGATGAACCGCGGAGGCCTGAGTTCGGAAGGTGAGGCGGCGATGAACCGCTGGTTCTACGAGAACGCCATCGATCGACGCATCCCGCCGGGCGGAACCCGGTCGGGTCTCGTCTACACGAACCTCGTGCCCGGCACAAAGGGATTCAACGTCGACGTATTTTCGCCGAGTGACGTCGACGTATACAGCTTCACCTTCTTCGTGCCGCTGCCCGGGTTTACGGCGGATTACATGGAAGTCGACTTCGCGGGGCTCTACGAAGACGACGAGATACAGACCCTCACCGGGGAGGAACTGCGCATCAGGATCCGGGAGGAGCCCTGCTGCGCAACCGATGCAACGGGCACGAAACGCGGCGATCCGTTCAACATGGTGATCGCGGCGAGTCCGACCGCATTGCGACGTGCGCTGCTGCGCGGCGGATGGCTCGAGACAGAGGCCGGCGCGGTCGAGACGGGCGTTGCCCGGCTGCAGCACTATCGGGGACGACGACCGGACGGCACCTTCGTCAAAGCCAGATCGGACGGGACGGAGCGCAAGGAACTGCGTCTGTGGGTGACGCCCTACGTTTCGGAGGGTGATCCGATCTGGGTGGGACAGGTGCTGTATGATTTCGGTGGTAAGGTGGAACGATTCGGAGATCTGCGCCTCGATCCGGACATCGATGCCGCGCGCAACGCGTTACTGCAGGATTTCTGGTACAACCAGACGATCCGGCAAGGCACCTACACTAAAGCGTTCGACGCAGTGCCCGAATCGGATCCCGTAACGACATTCACCGGTTCCACCTACTTCACGAGCGGCTACTGCGCCGTGGTCTGGTTGTCCGAAGAGCCGGTGGCACTGGACGACATAGAACTGCTCGGGTGGTCGGCCGGGAGCGGAGAGCCGTGACGTGCGAGTCCTGACCAGCCTTCTGGCAATCGCCATCCTGGCACTCTCGCCGTGGCCCGCGGCGCCGGTCCTCGCCGACACCGACACCGGCGCGACGCCCCGGGTGGCGAACGTGCCTCCGCCGAACGATCGATTGCATATGCAGACCATCGGGGAAACGCGCGTGACCACCGCCGTACCTTCGGCATCCGAGGCCCGGTCCGTGTTTGGTGTCAACGTCTACAGGAACAACATACAGCCGGTCTGGGTGCAGATCGAAAACCTGGGCGACGTGGCGCTGCTGTTCATGCAGGCGGGGCTCGATCCGGCCTATTACACGCCGATGGAGACGGCGTCGCGTTACTTCCCCTGGGACAGGATCATCAACCGGTCCGCCGGGGAGGAGTTTCGCCGCCGGAGAATCGAGACT
>JARRPZ010000072.1:0-15061 GCA_037382365.1 Gammaproteobacteria bacterium | reverse complement strand
TCGTCACCCAGGATCAGGAATATCAGCATCACGACGGCGAGGCCGAGACTGATGGAAGCGGCGGAGCCGAGCACGATACCGGTGATTATGGTGAGTGGTTGCATAGGGCCTGTCGAGCAATGACGGGGATTCGGCATTTGCCCTTGATCGTCGGGCCGGGGCATTCTAGCCTTGCCCGATTGGCTTCTGAAGCACCGGACGGCCCGGTCCCGAGGATGGATTATTGACCATGATGAGAGCAACAGCTGGCTCTACCCGTAGGGCACCTGGCATCGCCGTTTGGCTGATCCTTTTCTTCGCGCCGTTCGCGGCGCGTGCCGATGCGCCCGAGTCCAATCCGGAACTCGCGCCGACCGAACGCCACGAACAGATCGCCACGCTGGTCACCGATTTCATCGAACGCTCTCATTACCGTCGTGTGGACGTCGACGACGAATATTCGGGCCGTATCCTCGACGCCTACATCGATGCGCTCGACGGGAACCGGTCCTATTTTCTCCAGACCGACATCGACCGCTTCCAGCGCTATCGAGACCAGCTCGACGATGCGCTGGGGCGGGAGAAGAGTCTGGAACCGGCCTTCGCGATATTCCGCGTCTACCGGGAGCGCGCACACCGGCAGATCCGGTACGCCATCGGACTCCTCGAAGAAGAACCGGACTTCACGGTAGACGAGGAATTCCGATTCGACCGGGAAAACGCTCCATGGGCCCGCAGCCAGGAGGAACTGGACGAGATCTGGCGCAAACGGGTCAAGAACGACGCGCTCAGCCTGGCGCTCACCGACAAGCCCTGGGACGAAGTCCGCGACATCCTCGAGAAGCGCTACACACGATTTCAGACACGCTTCGAACAGATCAACAGCGACGACGTCTTCGAGACGTTCATGAATTCCTACGCGCGGACGATGGATCCGCACTCGAGCTATCTCTCGCCGCGTAACTCCGAGGAATACCAGATCCAGATGAGCCTCTCCTATTTCGGGATCGGCGCATCCCTGCAGATGGAGGACGAATACGTCACCGTGATGAACATCATCCCGGGCGGACCCGCGGCCATCGACGGCGAACTGGAACCGACGGACCGCATCACGGCCGTCGGCCAGGGCGACGACGGCGAACTCGTGGACGTCATCGGCTGGCGGCTGGACGATGTCGTGCAGCTCATCCGCGGACCGGCGGGAACGACCGTTCGTCTGCAGATCCTGCCGGGTAACTCGCTGCCGGGTGCACAGGAGACGGTCCTGAGCCTCGTTCGCGACCAGGTCAAGCTGGAGGAACAGGCGGCGAAGAGCGAGATCGTCACCATCCCGCAGGAGGGTCGCGACTGGCGCGTGGGTGTCATCACCGTCCCGAGTTTCTATCGGGATTACGAGGCCCAGCGAGACGGTGACAGGAACTTTACCAGCACCACCCGCGACGTCGAGAAACTCATCGCAGAACTCGAGGAAGAAGGTATCGATGGCCTGATCGTCGATCTGCGCAATAACGGCGGCGGCCATCTGACCGAAGCGACGGCGCTGTCGGGACTCTTCATCGACCGCGGTCCGGTGGTTCAGCTCCGTGATTCGACGGGCCGGATCAGCGTCATCGACGACCAGTGGAAGAAAGGGGTGGCCTACGACGGCCCGCTGGCCGTGCTGGTCAATCGATTCAGCGCGTCCGCATCCGAGATATTTGCGGCAGCCATCCAGGATTACGAGCGCGGCGTCGTGATCGGCCAGCAGACGTTCGGAAAGGGCTCGGTGCAGAACCTTTATGCCCTCGATCGTTTCCAGCGGGACCGCAGCGGCGAAGGCCTTGGACAGCTCACCCTCACGATCGGCAAGTATTACCGGGTGACCGGCGAGAGTACCCAGCATCGCGGCGTGGACCCCGACATCACCCTGCCTTCCATGATCGACTCCTCGGAAGTCGGGGAGAGCACCCGCGAGACCGCCCTGCCCTGGGACCGCATCCGCGCGACCCGCTACAGTGCGCGGGAACCTCTCGATCCGACCATCGACCTCCTGTCGAGCAACTTCGAGAAGCGGCTGGAGAGCGATCCGGACTACGACTATCTGCTGAAGGACATCGAAGCCGCGCAGAGCATGCGTTCCCGGACCACGGTCTCGCTCAGGCTCGAGGAGCGCAAGAAGGAACGGGAACGTCTGCAGGCCGAGCGTCTCGCGCGGGAGAACCCCGGCCGCCGGCCGCCGAACGCGCGGCAAAAAACGAACTCTGATCCGGGTTCTCGGCCGGATTCTTGATCTCTTGTGCGTGGGCGCACAGGTGTTATACTTGACTAGAACACTAGTTGACCAAGCAAGTATCACAGAGCTGTCATGCCCCCACCGTACCGACTGTCGTCCGTCCTGCCGACGTCCGTCTGCGCCCTTCTACTGAGCACTGCTGCCTACGCGCTCGTCGACCGGGCCGACGGTAGAGATCTGTCAGATCCGGCCGCGGCCGACGATTCGGGCACCGTGCCGGCGACGCCACACCGACACGAGGCGCCCGCTCCGCCGATCCTGCGCCTGGAGCCACTGATCGAACTCCGCTGGCTCGAGGTCTTCGGTACGACGATGCAGAGGCCGGCGGGCAGAGACGAATCCGCCGCGCCGCCGCCGACGAACCATCTGCCCGCGGGACCGATGTACCGGCGGGACATCTGAACGGATACGGGGAAACAGTCGATCATGAATACCGGTGACGTGAAACGGCCTGGACTGCTGGCCGTCATCGCCGCTTTCTCCCTCGCGCTGGCCGGCTGCAGCGCGAAGGAATCGGGGAAAGTCGATGGCGGTGCCGAGGGCGCCGAACAGGAAGAGCGGGCCGCCATCCCGGTCGAGGTCGCCGAGGTCGCGCGGGGCGACATCTATGCAGTCTACTCGGGCACGGCAGCGCTGGAGGCCTTCGAGGAAGCCGAAGTCGTCGCCAAGGTGGGCGGAGAAATAACGGCCATCCTCGCCGAAGAAGGCGAAGACGTCCGTCGTGGGCAGGTCCTCGCGCGTCTCGACGGCGACCGGCTACGTCTCGAACTGGAGCAGGCCCGCGCGAACCTCGCCAAGGCAGAACAGGAATACGACCGCAATACGGAGTTGCATGAGAAGGGACTGCTCGCCGCGGGTGCATTCGAGAATCTGAAATACGAACTCGATGCGCTGCGGGCGGCGTACGAACTCGCGAGGCTCGAATACAGCTACACCGAGATACGCGCGCCGATCGACGGCGTCGTCTCGGAACGCCTGGTCAAGGTCGGCAACACGATCGCGGTCAACACGGTCATGTTCCGGGTCACCGACCTGGAACCCATCGTCTCTTATCTGCATGTACCCGAGAAGGAATTCGGCAAGATCGACAAGGGACAACCCGTCTTCATCAGTATCGACGCGCTGCCCGGCCAGCGCTACCAGGGTGTCGTCGAGCGGATCGGCCCCGTCGTCGACCCGGACACGGGTACGTTCAAGGTCACGGTGGAAGTGGACGAGGCCGACACGGAACTGAAGCCGGGTATGTTCGGACGCCTGGACATCGTCTACGACTCACGACCCGCACGCTTGCTGGTGCCGAGGCCGGCAGTGGTGGAGACCGAGTCCGGCCCGGCCGTCTACGTCGTGCGCGACGGGGTCGTGGAGCGCCGCCCCGTGGAGACCGGTATCGCATGGCAGGACCGGCTGGAGGTGATCTCCGGGATCGAGGAAAGTGAGCGGGTGGTCGTGGTCGGCCAGGCCGGCCTGCGAGACGGGGCCCGCGTAAAGGTGGTCGCCGAAGAGGAGACGGCGATGCAACTCAATGCGGAACTCGACCGCCGGCGAAATCGGCTTTGACGCTGGCGATACCAGAGACGAAGTCTCCGGGCAGATCGTGACATGTGGCTGGTCAACAAAGCCACCGAGCGCCCCGTAACGGTCCTCATGTTCTTCGTGGCCGTCGCCCTGTTCGGCGCCGTGTCACTCAGCCGGCTCGACGTCAATCTGCTGCCGGATCTTTCCTACCCCACGCTGACGGTCCGCACGGAACTCGAAGGCGCAGCACCGCAGGAAGTCGAGAATCTGCTGAGCAAGCCCATCGAAGAGGCGGTGGGCATCGTCAAGAATGTCCGCAAGGTGCGCTCCCTGTCACGCTCCGGCCAGTCGGACGTGACGATCGAGTTCCTGTGGGGCACCGACATGAACCTGGCGAGCGTCGACGTCCGAGAGAAACTCGACGTACTGCAGCTGCCCCTGGAGGCGGACCGCCCGCTGCTCCTTCGCTTCGATCCGTCCAGCGATCCGATCATGCGCTTCGCACTGCGCCGCTCCGGTACGGATGCCGCTACCGCGGTCCTCTCCGCCGACGAACTGAAGCAACTGCGACGACTCGCGGAAGACGAGCTGAAGCCGGCGCTGGAGAACGTGGCAGGCGTGGCCGCGGTCAAGGTCAGCGGGGGGCTCGAGGAGGAGATCGAGATCCTGGTCGACCAGGACCGGCTATCACAGCTCGGCCTGTCCCTCGAGGAAGTGGCGGCCCGCATCCGTGCCGAGAACTCCAATCTGTCGGGCGGCAGTCTGGAACAGGGTAATCAGCGATTCCTCGTCCGCACGATCAACGAGTACGGATCGTTGGAGGAATTCGCGGACACCGTCATCGCCATCCGCGACCGGCGACCCGTCTACCTCGGGGACATGGCCCGCGTCACCCGGGGCTACAAGGAGCGCGAGGCCATCACCCGTGTCGACGGCGCGGAAGCCGTGGAACTCGCCGTGTATAAGGAAGGCGACGGCAATACCGTCCAGATCGCCGGCCGCGCCGCCGGCAGGATGCAGGATCTCCGCGAAGAACTGCCCGACGATCTGGAGGTGGTCACGATACAGGATCAGTCCGGGTTCATCCGTGCCGCCATCGGCCAGGTGGTAAACGCGGCCTTGCTCGGCGGCCTGCTCGCCGTCCTGGTGCTCTACGGCTTCCTGCGGGACGCCCGGGCCACGGTGATCATCGGCCTGGCGATCCCCGTCTCCGTCATCGGGACCTTCGCGCTGATGTACCTGTCCGGCCTCAGCCTGAATATCATGTCTCTCGGCGGCATCGCTCTGGCCGTCGGATTGCTCGTGGACAACTCGATCGTCGTGCTCGAGAACATCGTGAGCAAACGAGAGCAGGGGATGGATCCGCTCACGGCCGCCCGGGAGGGTGCCGGCGGAGTCGCGACGGCGGTGACCGCCGCCACGCTGACGACCGTGGCCGTGTTCTTCCCGATGGTCTTCGTCACGGGCATCGCCGGGCAGCTCTTCCGCGACCAGTCGCTGACGGTCACCTATGCCCTGCTATTCTCACTGCTGCTGGCGATCGTGCTGATCCCGGTGCTCGCTTCTACCGGTGCGCGCCGCCGCTATGCGGAGGCGGACGATCCACGGCCGCCCGGCCGCCTCGGCAGGGGCATCGCCGTCGTCGGCCGAATCGCCGGTCGGGTGGTACGCATATCCGGGGGCGCGCTCCGGCTCGTACTGACACCGGTGGTCCTGCTGTTCAGCGGCTTCCACCGGCTGGCCGCGACCGTCTACGCGCGGGCCCTGCCCTGGGCGCTCCGCCATCGTGCCGTCGTCTTACTCTGTGCCGTGGCGATACTGATCGGCTCGGCTGCACTCGTGCCCCGACTCGGCACCGAGTTGATCCCGCAATTGTCCCAGGGAGAGTTCTCGGTGAACATCCGCCGCGCCCCGGGCACGCCCCTCACGGCTACGGACGATGCGCTGATCACGGCCTGGCGAGCGGCCGCGAGTGCGCCCGGTGTCGCGCGGTCGTATTCGGTCGCCGGCAGCGGTAACCGGCTCGACGCGAGTCCTGTGGATGCCGGTGAGCATACCGGCAGTCTGACGGTGTCCATGGCAGCGGGCACGGACCGTAGCGACGAGACAGCGACCATGGACCGCATTCGTCGCGAAATCGCCACGCTGCCCGGGGTGCAGTACGACTTTTCGCGACCGGAACTCCTGTCCCTCGCCACGCCCCTGGAAGTCGTCATCGGCGGTTTCGACCTCACGCGGCTCGGCTCGGCGGCGGAGCGCATCGCTGCCGCTCTGCGTGCCGATCCCCGATTCGAGGACGTACGATCCAGCGTGGAGGCGGGGAATCCGGAAATTCAGATCGCCTTCGATCAGGAGCTGGCGGCGAAGCTCGGTCTCTCCGTACGGGACGTCGCCGATCGCGTCGTCAACAGCGTGCGCGGTAATCTGGCGACCCGGTACAGCTGGCGCGACAAGAAGATCGACGTGATGGTGCGCAGCGTCGACCGCTCCGCCGCGTCGCTGGAGGATGTCGGCGCCCTCATCGTGAATCCGGCCAGCGAGCGCCCGGTGACGCTCGACGACGTCGCGACGATCGAACTGGCGGAGGGGCCGGCGGAAATCCGACGTCTCGACCAGCAGCGTACGGCGATCGTTTCGGCGAACGTCGCCGACGGGGATCTCGGAACCGCCACGGATGCGGCCCGTGAAATACTGCGCCGTCTCGATCTCCCTGCGGGCGTCACCGCGGATATCGTCGGCCAGAGCGAGGATATGGATGAATCACTTGCGTCGATGCGCTTCACGCTGCTTCTCGCGGTGTTCCTGGTATACCTGGTCATGGCGTCCCAGTTCGAATCGCTGCGGCATCCCTTCGTCATCCTGTTCACGATCCCGCTGGCGCTCGTCGGCGCGATACTCGCGCTGCTGCTGACCGGAACCACGATCAACGTCGTCGCATTCATCGGCGTGATCATGCTGGCCGGCATCGTGGTGAACAACGCGATCGTACTGATCGATCTCGTGAATCAGCTGCGCCGCGCCGGCGTCGCCAAGACCGAAGCGATCCTGGAGGCCGGACGCAGCCGCCTGCGTCCCATCCTGATGACCACGCTGACGACGGCGCTGGGCCTCGCGCCGATGGCGCTCGGATTCGGCGAGGGCGCCGAGATTCGCGCCCCGATGGCGATCACGGTGATAGGCGGTCTCACGACATCCACGCTGCTGACCCTGCTGGTGATCCCGGTGGTCTACTCCCTGGTAGAACCCGGCGAGCGGGCGGCGGACCTCGCCGATCCGGACGCCACGGCGCCCCAGAGCGCCTGAACGGGAGCAGACCCGTGCGCCACACCGAGTTCTCGCTCCGCCGTCCGGTGACCGTGGTGATGGTCTTCGCGGCGCTGACCGGCATCGGACTCCTGGCCTCCCGGCTGCTGCCGCTCGAACAATTCCCGGACATCGAATGGCCCGGTTTCTTCGTCAGCATCCCCTACGAGGGATCGACGCCGGAGGAAGTCGAACGTCTGATCACGCGGCCCGCCGAGAGCGCGCTGTCGACCCTCTCGGGTGTCAAGCGCATGAACTCCCGATCAAGCGCCGACGGCGCACAGATCCGGATGGAGTACGGCTTCAATTCGAATGCCTCCACGGAGGCCGTCGAGGCCCGGGTGAAGCTCGATGCCATCCGCAACGAGCTCCCGCCGGACGTCAAGCGCATCATGGTCTTCAGCGGCTCGCTTAACGACGAGCCGATCATGACGCTGCGCCTGTCATCGGACCGTGACCTGTCACAAGAATACCTGATGCTGGACCGGGTCCTGAAGCGCCGGTTGGAACGCATCGCCGGCGTCTCGAAAGTGGAGCTGCAGGGTATCGAGCGTCCCGAGATTCGCATCCTGCTCGATGCCGGCCGGGTCGCGGCGCACGGTATCGACCTCTACGCACTCTATGAATTGCTCCAGCGGAGCAACTTCTCTGTCAGCGCCGGCCGACTCGAGACCGGCGAGCAACGCTGGACGCTGCGCTCCGACGGCGAGTTGAGGAGTCTGGCCGAGATCGGCGATCTGATCATCGACGAGGGAGACCTGCGGCTGCGCGACATCGCCCGTATCGACATGGTCCCCGAGGAACGTGATTACGGACGCCATCTGGACGGGCGGGAGGCGGTCGGTATCAGTGTCACGCGCGCGAGCGGCGCGAACATGGTGGAAGTGGCCGATCGGGTCCAGGAGGAGCTGGCGAAGATCGCGGAGCTGCCGGCGATGCGCGGCATCCGTGTGTTCACGATCGACAACAAGGCGGACAGTGTCCGGTCCTCACTGCTGGACCTGCTGCAGGCGGGACTCGTCGGTTCGCTACTCGCCATCGTCGTGCTGTATCTGTTCCTGCGACAGGTCACGACGACCCTGATCGTGATGCTGGCCGTCCCGATATCGCTGGTGATCACGCTCGGCGTGCTGTATTTCAGCGGCCTGACCCTCAATATCCTGACCCTGATGGGTCTGATGCTCGCGGTCGGCATGCTCGTGGACAATTCCGTGGTCATCACGGAGAGCATATTCCGCTATCGTCAGATGGATCCCGACCGCCCCGAGCGGGCCACGCTGGATGGCGTCCGCGAGGTCGGTCTCGCCGTGATCGCGTCCACCGCCACATCGGTCTGCGTGTTCCTGCCCATCGTCTTCGGCGAACAGATCGACATCACGGTCTTCCTGTGGCACGTCGGAGTGACGATCTCCGTCGCAATCGTGCTCTCGCTCCTTGTTTCGCAGACGCTGATACCCCTGCTCGCGAGCCGCGTACCGGCCCCGCCGCCGCCGGAATCCGGCACCTTCATGGAGAGACTGACGCGGCGCTATACGTCGGCGCTGGCCTGGACTCTGGACCATCCGCGGTGGTCCGCGCTCGCGGCGATCCTCCTGCTGGCCTCCCCCGCCGCGCCGATCGGGCTCGGCATGTTGCAGACGGACATGTTCCCCCAGGAACCCTCGCGCCGCCTCGAGCTCATCTATCACATCGACGACGTCTATCCGGTGGAGCGTGTAGAGCAGGCCGTCAACCGGGTCGAGGCGTACCTGTTCGATAACGCCGACAGGCTCGATATCGAGTCCGTCTACAGCTATTTCGACACCGGACGCGCCCAGTCGTCGATCCTGCTGGCGGAGGGCAGCGAGGCGACTCTGGACGCGCAGACGGTGATGGACACCATCCTCGAGGAGATGCCGGAACTCGTGATCGGCAAGCCGGACTTCCAGTGGCGTCAGCAGGGTGGCGGACCGGGTTTCGGCGTCACCCTGACCGGGGAGTCGACAGAGCAACTGGCGGGCCTGGCCAGGGAAGCCTACCGTATCCTTTCGGGAATCGAGGGCCTGGAAGGGCTGACGTCCGATCTCGCCGCGGGGCCGCGCGAAGTGCGGGTGGTCGTGGACAGGGAGCGGGCGGCGCGGCTCGGGCTCACCAGCGAATCGGTCGGCCGGGCCGTGGCCGTTGCCATGCGGGGTCAGCCACTGCGCGAATTCCGCAGCCCGGACGGCGAGATCGGCGTACGCCTCGCATTCCGCGAGGATGATCGCCAGACGATGGATCAGCTGGCGAACCTGACCATCATGACCCCGACGGGCGACCAGGTACTGCTGGGCACGGTCGCGGATCTGTCGGAGAACGCGGGGCCGCGCCAGATACGGCGCACGAATCGCAAGACGTCGGTGAAGATCACCGGCTCCATCGATGGCGAGAGCTCGCTGCCGGAGGTACGCCCCGCCGTGCGGGAGCTGATGGATCAGATCGACTTCCCGCCGGGTTACGGCTGGAGCTTCGGCGAAGGCGTCGACCGCAGTGACGAGACCCAGCGTATCCTCACCCAGAATATCCTGCTCGGCGTCGCACTGATATTCATCGTCATGGCTGCCCTGTTCGAATCCGTCCTTTACCCGGTCTCCATCATGATCTCGCTGGTGTACTCCATCACCGGCGTCATCTGGTTCCTCGCCCTGACCGGTACCACCATGAGTTTCATGGCCATGATCGGCATCATGATCCTCATCGGCATCGTCGTGAACAACGGCATCGTGCTCGTCGATCACATCAATAACCTGAGACGTCAGGGCATGCCGAGAGAACAGGCGGTACTGGAAGGTGCGCGCGACCGACTGAGGCCGATCCTAATGACGGTGTCGACGACCATCCTCGGACTGCTGCCGCTCGCCGTCTCGACCACGAAGATCGGCGGCGACGGGCCCTCCTATTTCCCGATGGCGCGGGCCATCATCGGCGGGCTGGCCTTTTCCACCATCGCATCGCTGCTGCTGGTGCCGCTGGTGTACGTCAGTCTGGACCGGGCCAAGAACTGGGTCGCGCGGGTGCGCCGGTATGCGGCTGCCGGCGTAACGCCGACAACCTGACGAAAGGCGTCAGGCGAGCAGCACATCGGTCACGTGCCAGCACTCCTCGCTCAGCACGTTGACCGCCGGACGCGCGAGCCCCCCGGACTCCCGATCGCCGGGATCGAGTGATTCGGCCACCGGTACGGTGTCCTTCGGCGTCTCGTAGCGCACCCGCTCACTCAGCTCCCTGGTGCGCTCACGGATCTCCGCCCCGTACTCCCATGTGGCCTCTGCTGCATCCAGCGACTCGAATGTCGCCGCCACCTGCTGCAGCAGACGCGCGCACGCTTCCTCGCTGCCGTAGTCGATGCTCCCGGGGGTACGCTCCACGGCGGCCCGCGCCATCTCGATCAGTCCCGCACGTTCGAAATGCAGGTACAGATACTCGGCGAGTGCGAGGACCATGCAGTTGACGATCCGGCGCCCCTGCACCGACAGGCGCTGGGGGTCCGGAGGCGACGCCTGCCGATGGCCGGCGAATTCCCGGCTGAGCGTATCCGCTTCCGCGACGACGCAGGCCAGCTCCTCCCGAACCGCTTCGCGTTCCCGCTGCACGCTGCGGCGCCGGAAGAAGCCACGAATGCCCTGCGCTGCGGCGGCCCGCTCTTCGATATCCCGCAACGCGGCCTCGAGATCCCGTCGGCGGGCGCGGGCCCGATCGAGTTTGGCCGCGGTCTTCCGCCGCAGGGCGGCCTGCTCCGTGCTCCAGGCGGTGACCAATCGTTCCCGCTCGCGTTCGGTCATCTGGGCGGCCATCCGGCCGGCGAAGTCTTCGAGCTTCGCATGGCAGCGACGCCAGATGCTGCGGATCTGGTAAAACGCGATGGCCCTGCCCGCCGCCTCGCGATCCGCCAGGAGTTCTTCGAGAGACTCGAGCCGGTGCCGCAGTCTGGCATTGCGCCCTTCCTGGGCTTTCAGGCGGTCGAGGAGATCATGGCGCTCGTTGCGCAGCCTGGCATACTGCTTCTTGAGTTCCGCCCGGTTCCAGTAGAGGTGCAGCAGCTTGTCGCCGTCGCGCTCGCCTCGCTCCCGCGCGGAAAAGAGTTGTGCGAGTACCGCCAATTGCTCGTCCTCGACGTAGGCCCATCCACTGGACGTCCGACGGATGGCGCCCTTCGATTTCGCCGAGTGTCACAGAGACCGGTCCGGTGTTCCATGACCGGATCGACATTTTTCACGCCGCCGGCAGGCGGTCCGGATCGAACCTCAGCGGCCGGAGGAGCCGAAACCGTGACCCCGGTCGAGGCAGTACTCCAGCCACTTGTTGAGCATGACGTTGCGGGTCCAGCGGCTGTCCAGCTCCGTCCGGAAAGCGCTCGCCAGACGGCGGAACAATTCGTGACGATGATGACCCGCCACGTGCAGCGCCTCGGCCAGACAGCCGTCGAAATAGACCCGCACCGTCAGATCGGGATCCGCGATCGTATCGCCGTCCTCCTGGTCGAATCGATAGGTCATCGACAGCGTCGACGTGTACGGCGTGCGCTCCAGGACCTCCAGATGCAGATCACAGTCGCCGCTCACGCAGGAGACGTGCGCCCCCTCCAGCGCGCGCAGGTCCGGCGCCATACGAAGCAACCGCAGGTAATTGCTTTCGTACATCGTCATCAGGCCGATGAAGCTGCGCGGCCGGACGATCGTCTGCGGAATCAGAAGGCTGTCGGCGATCATGGCCGGAATATAGCACAGGGTCACCGGGGCTTTGTGGACCCAGAAAACAGTCTGAAAATCAAGGTTTACGTCGTGTCAGGCACATGCCGTGAGACGACCGTGTCTCAGGGCCGCGTCCGCCGCTCCAGTCCGGTGCTGTCGAGGATACGGCTGGAGATCTCCTCGATCGAGAACTCGGTGGTGTCGATGTAGGGGATGCTGTATCGTCGAAATAGCTTCTCCGCCTCGCGGAGTTCATAGCGCACCTGCTGCGCACTGGAATAACGACCGTTCGAACGACGCTCCCGCCGGATGTGCTGCAGGCGGGCGGGGGAAATGGTGAGACCGAAGAGCTTGCGGCGGTGTTTCAGCAGGAGCGCCGGGAGTTCCCCGCTTTCGAATTCCTCCTCGGTCAGCGGGTAGTTGGCCGCGAAGACGCCGTACTGCAGCGCCAGATACAGGCAGGTCGGCGTTTTCCCGGAACGCGACACGCCGATCAGGATCACGTCGGCCTGCTCGTAGTTGCGGATGGTGGCACCGTCGTCATTGGCGAGCGCGAAGTTCGTCGCCTCGATGCGTTTCATGTAGACATTCGGGTCGGATACGCCGTGAGCCTTGCCCGCCGAATGCGACGATTCCTGCTCGAGCTCCGACTCCAGATCGCCGAGGAACGCGTCGAATATATCCAGATAGAGTCCGTCGGAACCCTGTATTATCCGTCGCAGATCGTCATGCACCAGGGTACTGAAGACAATCGGCCGGATGCCCTCACGGCGCGCGGAATCGTTGATTTTTTTCAGCGCAGCCAACGCCTTGTCATCATTGTCGATAAATGGCAAAGTCACCTGCCGGAAATTCTGGCTGTCGAATTGCGTGAGCAGACTGTGTCCCAGGGTTTCGGCCGTGACCCCGGTCTGATCGGACAGAAAAAATACTGTTCTTTGGCCCATGGTTCGATCCGCGGCGGCGCGTCGTTGGATTTTGCACGTTCGGGTCGATAACACAAGGGAGTCCAATTTGGAGCCGTACGTAGTTTCGCTCGATGCGATCGGCATGGGCGACGTGGATCGGGTGGGCGGCAAGAATGCATCCCTCGGTGAGATGATCGGCAAGCTCGCGGCCCTCGGTGTCACGGTACCGGGCGGATTCGCGACCACCGCGCAGGCCTATCGCGATTTCCTGGCCCACGAGGGACTCGGGGAGCGGATCAACGCACGTCTCGACGAACTGGACGTCGACGACATCAAGGGCCTGACGGCCGCCGGCAGCGATATCCGCTCCTGGATCATGGAGACTCCCCTGCCTCCGCGCCTCCGCGACGATATCGAGGCGGCCTGGGAGCAGATGACCGAAGGGAAGGACATCGCCGTCGCCGTGCGATCCTCGGCGACGGCCGAGGACCTGCCGGATGCGTCGTTCGCCGGTCAGCAGGAGACATTCCTGAACGTGAAAGGCCTCGAACGGCTCATCGAGGCGATCCACAAGGTATTCGCCTCTCTGTTCAACGACCGGGCCATTGCGTACCGGGTGCACCACGGTTTCGACCACGCGCAGGTCGCGCTCTCGGCGGGAATCCAACACATGGTGCGCAGCGACATCGGCACCTCCGGTGTCATGTTCACGCTGGATACCGAATCCGGTTTCCGTGGCGCCGTCTTCATCACCGCCTCCTACGGGCTCGGCGAGACCGTCGTGCAGGGGGCCGTGAATCCGGACGAGTTCTATGTCTACAAGAAGGCACTCGAGGAGGGCCGCCAGCCCATCCTCCGGAAGAATCTCGGCGGCAAGGCCATCAAGATGGTCTACAGCGACAATCCGAAACCCGGGCACACCGTGGAGACGGTCGACGTCGCGCCGGCCGATTCCGCCCGATTCTGCCTCGACGACGACGACATCATCGAACTTGCGAGGCAGGCCGTGACCATCGAGAAACACTACGGCCGGCCGATGGACATCGAGTGGGGCAAGGATGGAGAGGACGGGCGGATCTATATCCTGCAGGCGCGCCCGGAGACCGTGCAGAGCCGCACCGGGCGGACGCTGCAGCGTTTCTCCCTGAAGTCGCGCTCGACCGTACTCAGCCGCGGCCGGAGCATCGGCCAGAAGATCGGTATCGGCCCCGCCAAGGTGATCCGCAGCATCGAGGAGATGACTCGCGTCCAGAACGGCGACGTGCTGGTGGCGGACATGACCGACCCGGACTGGGAGCCGGTGATGAAGCGCGCCGCCGCCGTCGTCACGAACCGGGGCGGGCGCACCTGCCACGCGGCCATCATCGCCCGGGAACTCGGTATCCCGGCCGTGGTCGGCTGTGGCGACGCGACCGAGCAGATCGCGGACGGGCGCGACGTCACGGTATCCTGTGCCGAGGGCGACGAAGGCTACGTGTACGACGGCAAGCTCCAGTACGAGAAGAAGAAGATCGAGCTGGACGCCCTGCCCGATATCCCGGTCAAGATCATGATGAATGTGGGCAATCCGGATCGGGCATTCGATTTCGCGGGAATCCCCAACCACGGCGTCGGCCTGGCCCGGCTCGAGTTCATCATCAACCGGATGATCGGGGTACACCCGAGAGCGCTGCTCGAATTCGACCGGCTCGACGCCGACACGCGCGAGGCCGTCGAGGAGCAGATGGCCGGTTACGGCGATCCGGTGGAGTTTTTCGTTGAGAAGCTCTCGGAAGGCATCGCCACCATCGCGGCCGCTTTCGATCCGCGTCCCGTTATAGTGCGGCTGTCCGACTTCAAGACCAACGAGTACGCGAATCTGATCGGCGGCGGAGCCTACGAGCCCCACGAGGAGAATCCGATGCTCGGGTTCCGGGGCGCGGCCCGCTACGTGGACCCCGACTACCAGCCCTGTTTCGAACTCGAGTGCCGCGCGCTGAAGCGTGTCCGGGAACAGATGGGTCTGACGAACGTGCAGATCATGGTGCCATTCGTGCGCACCGTGGAACAGGGACGACAGGTCGTGGAACTCCTCTCCGCCAATGGCCTCGCCCGTGGCGAGAACGGTCTGAAAGTCATCATGATGTCGGAACTACCGACGAACGCCCTGCTCGCCGATCGCTATCTCGAACACTTCGACGGCATGTCCATCGGTTCGAACGACATGACCCAGCTCACGCTCGGCCTGGACCGGGATTCCGCTCTGGTCGCAGACGTGTTCGATGAACGGGACGAAGCCGTCAAGTCGCTGCTGGCCATGACCATCGAAGCCTGTCGCCGGAACGGCAAATACGTCGGAATCTGCGGTCAGGGGCCGTCGGATCACCCGGACCTGG
>JARRPZ010000071.1:0-13119 GCA_037382365.1 Gammaproteobacteria bacterium | reverse complement strand
GCATCTTCGTGCTCGCCGTAGGGTTGCTGGCGCTCGGTCAGGGTCTGTTGTGGCACGCCGTGGACGGTTGGCTGCTGGCCCTCACCGGTCTGGCCGTCTTCTTCGCCGGTTTCAATTACATGGAGGCGCGGCTGCCGGCGCGCCTGTCCGTGCTGGCCGGGCCGACGGGCCGGGGCGGGGCACTCGGCTTCTTCTATACGTCCCAGTTCCTCGGGGCCTTCGCCGGTGGCGTGGCAGGCGGCTGGCTGATGGGAAATATCGGCTATACGGGTGTTTTCGTCGCGCTGGGCGTGATCGGCGTCGCCTGGTTGGTGGTGACCGTCGGGCTCGTTTTCCGCCGTAATCCCGCGTTATAGCGGTGGGCATTTCCCCGGACAGCGCCTACAATACGCAACCCTCGACGACCGGGTGCCGGCGCGCCCGGTCCACCCACACACCCGACAACAGCAGGGGTAGCTGATGGCCCGCGGAATCAATAAAGTCATACTGGTCGGCAACCTGGGCCAGGATCCGGACACGCGCTACATGCCCAGCGGCGGCGCGGTCACCAACCTGCGCATCGCGACGAGCGAACAGTGGAAGGACAAGCAGACCGGAGAGCAGAAAGAACGCACCGAGTGGCACAATGTGGCCATGTTCGGCCGTCTCGCCGAGATCGCCGCGGAGTATCTCCGCAAGGGATCGCAGGTCTACATAGAAGGCAAGCTGCGCACCCGCAAATGGCAGGACAAGCAGGGTAGCGATCGCTGGACGACCGAGGTCATCGCCGACGAGATGCAGATGCTGGGAGGCCGCGGTGGTGGCGGCGGGCCCATGCCGTCGGATTCCGGGCCGTCCGGCCAGAGCTTCCCGGATTCCGGCAGTGCCGACGAATTCGACGACGACATACCTTTCTGACCGACATCTGAAATCGGCGACCCCCGCACGCGGGGATGTGTGAGCCCGGTCGCGGTGGCGCGACGCGGGCTCTGCTATGTTGGCGCGTTCGCCCTGATGGGCCGACCCCGACGCATTCGTGAACAGACAAGAGAAGGAACCGGAAAATGGGTGCCTACAAAGAGCCGCATGGCGGCGAACTGACGGAACTGTACCTGGATGAGGCCGCGGCCGCCGAAGAGAAGAAGCGGGCCCGCGACCTGCCTTCCTGGGACCTCGCCCCGCGCCAGTTGTGCGATATCGAACTGCTCCTGAACGGTGGTTTCTCGCCGCTGACGGGCTTCCTGGAACGGGAAGACTACGAGCGGGTGGTGAGGGAGATGCGTCTCGCCTCCGGCGTGTTGTGGCCGATGCCGGTCACGCTGGACGTGAGCCAGGCCTTCGCCGAGTCGGTCTCCGAGGGTGACGAGATCGCGCTCCGGGACCCGGAGGGCGTGCTGATCGCCACCATGAAAGTCGCGAGTCTCTGGACGCCGGACAAGGAGGCCGAGGCGCAGCAGGTATTCGGCACGACCGACGAGACTCATCCCGGCGTCGACTATCTCATGAACCGTTCCGGTCCGGTGTATCTCGGCGGACCACTCCGCGGCGTCGAGGCCCCGACCCACTACGATTTCCGACATCTGCGCGACACCCCGCGGGAAATGCGGGACCGCTTCCGTAAGCTCGGCTGGCGCAAGGTGGTGGCGTTCCAGACGCGGAACCCGATGCACCGCGCCCACCAGGAACTGACGTTCCGTGCCGCGAAGGAAGTGGAAGCGAATCTGCTCATCCATCCGGTGGTGGGTATGACGAAACCGGGCGACGTGGATCATTACACCCGGGTCCGGTGCTACGAGCATCTGCTGGATCATTATCCGGACCAGACCACATCGCTGAGCCTGCTGCCGCTGGCGATGCGCATGGCCGGACCCCGTGAGGCGCTGTGGCACGCGATCATCCGCAAGAACTACGGTTGCACCCACTTCATCGTCGGCCGGGATCACGCGGGTCCGGGCAAGGACAGCCAGGGTCGGGACTTCTACGGCCCCTACGATGCGCAGACGCTGTTCCGGGAACACGAGGAGGAACTCGACATCTCGATGGTGCCGTTCCGGCTCATGGTGTATGCGGAGAACAAGGCCCAGTACATGCCGCTCGACGAGACCACCGATCAGGACAACGTGCTGAACATCTCCGGCACCGAACTGCGTCGGCGCCTGCAGGAAGGACTCGAGATCCCGGACTGGTTCTCGTTCCCGCAGGTGGTCGCCGAGCTCAGACGCACCCATCCGCCGCGACACGAGCAGGGATTCACGGTGTTCATGACCGGACTCTCCGGCTCCGGCAAGTCGACGATCGCCAACGCGCTGATGGTGAAGTTGCTGGAAACGGGCGGACGTCCCGTGACCCTGCTCGACGGGGATATCGTACGCAAGAACCTCTCCAGCGAACTCGGTTTCTCGAAGGAGCACCGGGATCTCAACATACTGCGTATCGGATTCGTGGCCAGCGAAATCACGAAGAACGGTGGCATCGCGATCTGTGCGCCGATCGCACCCTACACACGGACGCGCCGCGAAGTACGCCAGCTCATCGAGCCGCTCGGTGGCTTCGTCGAGGTCCATGTCGCGACGCCGCTCGAGGTCTGTGAAGAGCGGGATCGCAAGGGTCTGTACGCGAAGGCCCGTGCCGGGATCATCAAGGAGTTCACGGGCGTCAGCGATCCTTACGAGGAACCGGAGAATCCGGAGATCCGTATCGACACGGAGGAGATGTCGCCCGACCTGGCCGCCCACCGCATACTGGTGGTCCTCGAAAGCCTGGGATTCCTGCGCTAGGATCGGATGCCGGGACGAGGCCACGGGCGACGCGCATGGGCGGGAAACTCTATATCAGTACCTACGGATGCCAGATGAACGAGTACGACTCGGAAAAGATGGCGGACGTGCTGCGCGACTCCCACGGCCTCGAGCCTACGGCGGATCCCGCCGAAGCCGACGTGCTCCTGGTCAACACCTGCTCGATCCGGGAGAAGGCCCAGGAGAAGACATTCTCCGAGATCGGTCGCTGGAAGCGGCTGAAAGCCGAGCGTCCCGGACTCGTCATCGGCGTCGGTGGCTGTGTCGCCAGCCAGGAGGGGGAGGCGGTGATCCGCCGGGCGCCCTACGTCGACATCGTGTTCGGTCCCCAGACGCTGCACCGGTTGCCCGACATGCTGGAGCGGGTCCGCAGGCGGGGCGAACCGGTGGTCGACGTCTCTTTCCCCGAGATCGAGAAGTTCGATCGCCTGCCGGAGCCGCGTGCCGAGGGGCCGACGGCGTTCGTCTCGGTCATGGAGGGCTGCAGCAAGTACTGTTCTTTCTGTGTCGTGCCGTACACCCGCGGGGAAGAGATAAGCCGGCCTTTCGATGACGTGATCGTGGAAGTGGCCCGACTGGCGGCCGGGGGCGTGAGAGAGGTCAACCTGCTCGGCCAGAACGTGAATGCCTATCGGGGCCCGATGCACGACGGCCGGACGGCCGATCTCGCCACGTTGATCCACTATGTCGCCGCGGTGGAGGGCATCGAACGCATCCGCTTCACCACCTCGCATCCGGTGGAGTTCACCGACTCACTCATACGCGCGTACGCAGAGGTGCCGAAGCTCGCCTCCTACCTCCACCTGCCGGTGCAGAGTGGTTCGGATCGTATCCTCGCGCTGATGAAGCGTGGGCACACGGCGATCGAGTATCGCCAGAAGCTGCGCCGATTGCGTGAAGCACGGCCCGGAATCTCCATCTCCTCGGATTTCATCGTCGGCTTCCCGGGAGAGACGGAGGCGGATTTCGAGGCGACCATGAAACTGATCGCGGATGTGGGTTTCGATCAGTCCTTCAGTTTCGTCTACAGCGCCCGGCCCGGCACGCCGGCGGCCTCGCTGCCGGATCCGCTGTCGCTGGAGGAGAAGAAGCACCGTCTCGCCTTGCTGCAGGCCCGTATCGCCCAGCAGGCGGCCGCGATCAGCGACTCGATGGTGGGCACCATCCAGCGGGTGCTGGTGGAACGCCCGGCGAAGCGGCACGACGGCCAGATCGCCGGCCGAACTGAGAACATGCGCTGGGTGAATTTCGACGGCGATACGTCCCTGATCGGACAGTTCGTCGATGTCGAGATCACCCGGGCGATGCCGAATTCGCTGCGCGGCCGGCTGGCCGACCAGCCAGCGCGCCGTGCTTCGTGACTTTTCCTCGTCATGTGGACGGGGTAGGCTAGTAACCGGTCAAACTCTCACGGGGAGTGTCATCTTCTCTTGGAAGCCGTGAATGAAGCCAGGGACCTCGTCCTGGAGCCCGCCGACAACAACCGACTGGCCAATCTCTGCGGCCAGTTCGACGAACACCTGAGACAGATAGAGCGCCGCCTCGGGGTGGAGATCGCCAATCGCGGCAATCGTTTCCGCGTGGTCGGCCAGCCGGTCGCAGCGCGCGCCGGGGAGCAGGTGCTGCAGGAGCTGTTCCGGCTGACCGGGACCGAACACCTGGACCCGCACCGGGTGCACATCTGCCTGCAGGAGTCGGCCATGGATGCACGTGAGGCACCCCCCGGCGAGTCGCCCGCCGGGGAGCCGGCCGGGGACGTCGCCGAAGAGGCCGTCATAAAGACGCCGCGCAAGCGTATCCGCGCCCGCGGTCCCAATCAGCGTCACTATCTCGCGCAGATCCGCGAATACGATCTGGCTTTCGGCATCGGCCCGGCGGGTACCGGCAAAACCTACATGGCGGTGGCCGCCGCCATCGAGGCGCTGGAGCGCGACACGGTGAGGCGCATCGTTCTCGTGCGTCCCGCGGTGGAAGCCGGTGAGCGGCTCGGCTTCCTGCCGGGCGATATGTCACAGAAGGTGGACCCTTACCTGCGACCCATGTACGACGCCCTGTACGAGATGATGGGCTTCGAACGGGTGGGCCGTCTGGTGGAGCGCAACGTGATCGAGGTCGCGCCCCTCGCGTTCATGCGCGGACGTTCGCTGAACGAATCCTTCGTCCTGCTGGACGAGGCGCAGAACACATCGGCCGCGCAGATGAAGATGTTCCTGACGCGTATCGGCTTCGGTTCGCGCGCCGTCGTGACGGGGGACATCACCCAGATCGATCTGCCGAAAGGACAGCTGTCCGGATTGCGCCACGTGATGGACGTACTCCGGGGCGTCGAGGCCATAGGTTTCAGCTATTTCACGGCTGCGGACGTGGTGCGGCATCCCCTGGTGCAGCGTATCGTGGAGGCCTATGACGCCCACGGCGACGGCGACCTGTAGTCGGCACGATGGGCCTGACCGTGGTCAGACAGGTCGCCGGTGGCGTCTCCGGCGTACCCGACTCGCGACTGCTCTCACGCTGGGCCGAAGCCGCCACCGCCCGGGCGGGGCGGGAAGCCGAGTCCCGGGAGCTGACGGTGCGTATCGTCGACGAGGCCGAGAGCCGGGAACTCAACCGGCACTGGCGTGGGAAGGATCGGCCGACGAACGTGCTGGCCTTCCCCGGCGCGCCCGTCGGCGAGGGTCCCGCGGCCTCCGAATTTCCCCTCGGCGACCTCGTGGTGTGCGCGCCGGTGGTAGTGCGGGAGGCTGCGGAGCAGGGCAAGACGACGGCGAGTCACTGGTGCCACATGGTCGTCCACGGAACGCTGCATCTTCTCGGCTACGATCATCAGACGGCGTCCGAGGCCGCGAGGATGGAAGACCTGGAGGCTGCAGTGCTCGCGGATCTCGGTTTTCCGGACCCTTACGGCGACCGTTGAAGACGGCCGGGACTGCTACAATATCGTGCACGGTGCGTGAGGCGCCGTCATTAACGGAATCATGACTGAAGACAAACCTCCCAGTAGCAACGGCTCCGAGCCGCCCGGATTGTTCAGTCGCCTGCTGAAGGCGCTGCGGGGTGAGCCCAGGGGCCGCGAAGAAATCCTCAACATCATCAAGGACGCCCAGTCGGGGGAGATATTCGATCCCGAAGAGCAGGCCATGCTCGAGGGCGTGCTGGAAGTGTCCGCGACCCAGGTCCGGGACGTCATGATCCCGCGCTCCCAGATGGTGGTCCTCGAGAAGGACCAGCCGGTCGAAGAGATGCTGGAGATCATCATCGATTCCGGCCATTCCCGCTTCCCCGTGATCGGGGAAGACCGGGACGAGGTCCTCGGCATCCTGCTCGCCAAGGATCTCCTGCGGTTCGTCGGCCAGACCGAGTATTCCAGCGAGGATATCGTGGGATGGCTGCGCCCGGCGGTCTTCATTCCGGAGGCGAAGCGGCTGAACACGCTGCTGAAGGAATTCCGCGCGAGCCATAATCACATGGCCATCGTGGTCGATGAATACGGGGGTGTCTCGGGGCTCGCGACGATCGAGGACGTCCTCGAGGAGATCGTCGGCGAGATCGACGACGAGCACGACCCGGAGGAGATGCCGTATATCCAGGACGAAGGCGAGAAAGGCGGTCTGCCGGTGTTTGCAGTGCGCGCGCTGACCCGTATCGAGGACTTCAACGAGTACTTCGAGACCGAGTTGAGCGACGACGACTACGACACCGTCGGCGGTCTCGTCATGCACGAACTCGGTCACCTCCCGAGAAGAACGGAATCGATCGATTACGGCGGTTTCCGCTTCACGGTGACCCGCGCCGACCGTCGGCGGATCGATCTCCTGGAGGTCAGCCCGATCGCGGAGCCGGTCGGCGAATAGCCCCGGGGTCCGACCGATGCCAGGGATCCTGGAATTGCCGGGGCGTTTCCCGCGGCTGGCCGCCTTCGCGGCCGGTACGACCCTGCCGCTGGCTTTCGCGCCTTTCGGCTGGTGGTGGTATGCGCCGCTCGTGACGGCTGCTGCGGCCGCGTTCTGGCTGGATACGACGCCTCGCGAGGCGGCACGCAACGGCTTCGCGTTCGGCGCGGGCGCGTTCCTCACCGGGACTTACTGGCTCTATATCTCCATCACGATATTCGGCGGGGCGCCGGCCGCACTATCGGTGTTCCTGATGCTCGGCCTGGTGCTGATCATGGGTATCTACTACGGCGCGACGGGCTGGCTCGTCGCGCGACTCACCGGAGGAGAAGCTCGACACCTCCTGTGGGCGCTGCCGGTGGCGTGGGTGCTTTTCGAGTGGCTCCGCGGCTGGGTGGCGAGCGGCTTCCCCTGGCTGTCCCTCGGCTACAGCCAGACCGACGGCCCACTGTCCGGCTATCTGCTCCTGTCCGGCGTCTACGGTACCGGCCTGGCCGTGGCGGCCGTCGCCGGAGCGCTCGTCGTGGTGTTGCGCGGCCGGCGCTGGCGGATAGCGGCAGCGGTGCTGCTCCTCGCCGTGCCGGCGGCGGGCGCCGTGCTGGGGCGCCTGTCCCTGACGCAGCCGGTCGGGGATCCCGTGCGCGCGGCGCTGATCCAGGGCGCGATCACTCAGGACCGCAAGTGGCTGCCGGAGGAGCGGGGCCCCACCCTGGCCCTGTACCGGCGGCTGACGCTGGCCGAGGCGGATGCCGATATCGTCGTCTGGCCCGAGGTGGCCGTTCCTGCCGCGCAAAGCCAGGTGGCGGATTATCTCGCCGGCATGGATCGGGTCATGGAGAGCCGGGACGCCGATCTGCTGCTCGGCATCATGAGCTACGACGATGCGGCCGATGGTTACAGCAACAGCGTGCTCCAGGTCGGCCGTGGCACGGGACTGTACCGCAAGCGTCATCTGGTGCCATTCGGCGAATACTTCCCCGTCCCGGACTTCGTCCGCGAGTGGATGCGCCTCATGAGCCTGCCCTACACCGATACGGTGGCGGGCCCGGCGCGTCCCGCGTTGCTGGAGGCCGGCGGCCAGAAACTGTCGCTGTCCATCTGCTACGAGGATGCCTACGGTGCCGAGCAGCTCTACGCGCTGCCCGCCGCGACGCTGCTCGTCAACGTGAGCAACGACGCATGGTTCGGGGATTCCATCGCGCCGCACCAGCATCTGCAGATCGCCCGCACCCGCTCGATCGAGGCGGGTCGCTGGCAGCTGCGCGCCACGAACACGGGCATCACCGCCTTCATCGATCCCCGGGGTGCGGTGCACAGCCGCCTGCCGCAGTTCGAGAGCGGCGTCCTCAGGGCGACGGTGCAGCCGAGGACCGGCCTGACACCGTATGCCGCTACCGGCAACTGGCCGGTGATCCTGATCTGTGTGACGGTGATATTCGGCGCCATCGTCCGACTCCGCCGGCGCTCCTGACGGCGGTACCGGGCCACCGGAGGCTCATGTATGCTTGCCGGTCCGGGACCGGACGCGACAGATTGCTGACGATGGACAAGACTTACAAGCCGGAATCGATAGAACCGGCGGCCCAGAGGTACTGGGAGGAACATCGCTGTTTCGAGGTGGACGAGGACCCCGAACGCGAGAAGTTCTACTGCCTCACCATGTTCCCCTATCCGAGCGGCCGCCTGCACATGGGCCACGTCCGGGTCTTCACCATCTCCGACGTCATCGCGCGCTACCAGCGGATGCGCGGTCGACACGTGCTCCAGCCGATGGGCTGGGACGCCTTCGGCATGCCCGCAGAGAATGCCGCCATCAAGAACCAGGTGCCACCGGCCGAGTGGACCTACCGGAACATCGAGTACATGCGCGGCCAGATGAAGCGGCTCGGTTACGCCTACGACTGGCGGCGCGAGATCGCGACCTGTCGCCCCGACTACTATCGCTGGGAGCAGTGGCTGTTTACGAAGCTGTTCGAGAAGGGGCTGGTCTACCGCAGGAATTCGGTCGTGAACTGGGATCCGGTCGATCAGACGGTGCTGGCGAACGAGCAGGTGATCGACGGCCGTGGCTGGCGCTCGGGCGCCCTGGTGGAGCGCCGCGAGATACCCCAGTGGTTCATGAAGATCACCGCCTACGCCGACGAGTTGCTGGAATGCCTGGATCGCCTCGACGGCTGGCCCGAGCCGGTGAAGATCATGCAGCGGAACTGGATCGGCCGCTCGGAGGGCCTCGAGATCGACTTCGAGGTCCCCGGGGAAGACGAGCCGCTCCGGGTCTACACGACGCGACCCGACACATTGATGGGCGTCACCTACATGGCCGTGGCGGCGGAGCATCCACTGGCAGTGAAGGCCGCGGAGAAGGACCCGGCGCTGCAGGAATTCCTGCAGGAGTGCCGGACGAGCCATGCCGCCGAAGCGGCCATGGAGACGATGGAGAAGAAAGGGATGCCACTCGGCATCTCCGCCCTGCATCCGCTGACGGGGGACGAGATCCCGCTGTGGGTCGCCAATTTCGTGCTCATGGGCTACGGGACGGGCGCCGTCATGGCGGTGCCGGGCCACGATCAGCGGGACTGGGAGTTCGCCCGGAAGCACGGCCTGCCCATACGTCAGGTGATCCGCCCCGCGGACGGTTCCGATGCCGACATGGCTGCCGGCGCCTGGACCGATTACGGAATCCTCGTCAACTCGGGCGAATACGACGGCCTGGATTTCCGGCAGGCATTCGATGCCATCGCCGATCGCTTCGAAGCGGAGGGGATCGGCCGTCGCGCGGTCAACTATCGGCTGCGTGACTGGGGGGTCTCCCGGCAGCGCTACTGGGGCACACCGATCCCGATCATCTACTGCGCCGACTGCGGCGCGGTGCCCGTGCCCGAAGAGGACCTGCCGGTGGTGCTGCCGGAGGACGTGACCATCACCGGCGCGGGCTCGCCGCTGCAGGACATGCCCGAATTCGTCGACGTCGCGTGCCCGGCATGCGGCCGGCCGGCCCGGCGGGAGACGGATACCTTCGACACCTTCGTCGAGTCCTCCTGGTACTTCTCCCGCTATACCTGCCCCGATGCCGATTCGATGCTGGACGCGCGCGAAGCCTACTGGATGCCTGTGGACCAGTACACCGGCGGCATCGAGCACGCGATCCTCCATCTGCTCTATGCCCGGTTCTTTCAGAAGCTCATGCGCGACTGCGGGCTCTCGGCTGCCGACGAACCATTCACGAATCTGCTCACGCAGGGCATGGTCCTGAAAGACGGCGTGAAGATGTCGAAATCCGCCGGCAATACGGTGGACCCGCAGGATCTGCTGGAGCGCTATGGTGCGGATACGGTGCGGCTGTTCATGATGTTCACCGCACCCCCGGACCAGGCGCTGGAATGGTCGGATAGCGGCGTCGCCGGTGCGAACCGATTCCTGAAACGCCTCTGGAAGACGGTGGCGGAGCATGTCGATGCGGGAGGTGCCGCCGCTGTCACTGGCGACGCGGCGGAAGAGGCCGTCTCACTTCGCCGCAAGTTGCACGAGACCATCGCCAAGGTCAGCGACGACATCGGCCGCCGCTACACTTTCAATACGGCGGTTGCGGCTGTCATGGAGCTCCTGAATGCGATAACCCGGGCCGATGGAGACGCCGACGGGGTGAGCGTCGTGCGCCATGAGGCGCTCGAGGCCATCGTGCTCATGCTCTCACCCATCGTGCCGCATATCACCCACGAGCTCTGGCGGGCGCTGGGCCACGCAGGGGCGATCGTCGATCAGCCCTGGCCCCGGGTGGACGAGTCGGCACTGGCCCAGGAGGCCGTGGAGGTCGTGGTGCAGGTGAACGGCCGTCTCCGCGCCCGGGTAACGGTGCCCGCCGACGCGGCCGAAGAGACCGTAATCGCCGCGGCACTGGCAGACGAGAATGTACAGCGCCACATCGAGGGGAAGACGGTGAGAAAGACGATCTACGTGCCGGGCAAACTGGTCAATGTGGTGGTCTGACCGGTTCACGGTGACACTCCTCCTGCTGGTGCTCGCCGGCTGCGGCTTCCAGCTGCAGGGCCGGGAGAGTCTGCCGCCGGAGCTGGCCCAGGTCTATATCAGCACCGAGGACCCGTACACGGAGTTTCATCGCACGCTCGTCGCGGCGCTGGAGGTCCGCGGAGTCGAAGTGACGGACGATCCGGCACTGGCGTCGTCCGTCATCGAGATTGCGCGGGATCTGACCGGCCAGCGGGTCCTCTCCGTTTCCGCACGTAATGTGCCGCGCGAATTCGAGATCTACTACTCGGTCGAGTACTCGGTCCGTACCTCGCAGGGGACCGTGCTCGAGCCACAGCTGATTACGCTGACCCAGGACTACACCTGGAGCGAGACGGAGGTGCTGGGCAAACGCCGGGAGGAGGAGATGCTCCGCAGCGCTCTGATACGGGATCTGGTCAATCAGGTGATGCGCCAGCTGGCGCGCATCGACTGAGTCATGTTCCGCTGTCGTGACCTGTCCGACGGGGCGCTCGGCGCCCTCTTCGATCCCTACGCGCTGGAGTGCCGAATCGTCCGGGCCGGGGCGCCGATACCGGGTAGCTACTGGGGAGCGCCGGAAGCCGGGCTCGTGGGCGCCGTCCTGCACTATCGCGGGGACACGCCGCTGCACTCCGCGCTGCACGAAGGGGCTCACTACATCTGCGCGACGCCACAACGCCGCGCGCGGCTGCACACCGATGCCGGGGGCGACGATCTGGAGGAATGCGCCGTCTGCTATCTGCAGGTCCTGTTGGCGGACCGGCTGCCCGGTGTGGAAAGGGCGCGGTTGTTCGCCGATATGGACGATTGGGGCTACAGCTTCCGCCTGGGGAGCACCGCCGCATGGTTCGAGGCGGATGCCGAGGACGCCATCGCCTGGCTCGTCCGTGAAGGACTCGTCGACCGGGAGGGACGGCCGCGCGGCACCCTTCGTGGCTCCGGCGCAGCCGCGGATGTCTCGGTCGAGAGTGGCAGCACCCGCGTGAGTCTCCTATAGTGGCGGTCCACTGACCGCAGGCCCGGATCATGAGTATATTCCTGCGCTACGCGGCCTATGCGCTCGGCACGGGATTGCTGATCGGTTTCCTGGTGCTGCGGGAGGTACAGTTCCCGGGAGCGCTGCAGCTGCAGGTGTACCGGGACGCGTCGGACGTACTCGGCACCAGCGAGTACTCCATCGTGGAATGGCTGCAGCTCGTACTCATCAGCGCCTGCGGCGTCATCTTCGGGGCGGTGGCCTGGCGTCGTCGTGGTCAGCGGCCACTGGCCGTGCTGTTCGCCACCGTGGCACTCGCGTGCCTCGTCCGAGAACTCGACTACTTCCTCGACCTGCACTTCAGGGACAATCTCTGGCAGGTCATGCTGGCGCTCGTGCTCGCGATCGGCGGTGCCTATCTGGTGCGCCACCGTCGGCGCGCGTTCGTCGCCCTGGCGCGGCTTTGGCCATCGCCCGCGGTCGCGCTGCTGTTCGGCGGCGCGCTGGTGTTGTTCCCGTTCTCCAATCTGATCGGCCACGAGGGCTTCTGGCAGGCGCTGCAGGGAGACGATTATCGTCGGATCGCGAAGCTCGCGATGGAGGAGATGACGGAGCTCATGGGCTACGCCATGTGCCTGTGCGGCGCGGTCGAATACTGGACGGAGGTGGGGCGGCCGGAGGGTGGCGACGAAGGCGCGGGCGTCATGCGACGCCTGGCCGGCCTGAGACGGCGTGACTGAACCTCAGCGCCTGAGGTGACGCCCCAGCCAGCCCAGTACCTCTTCATGCCACTGCCGGCTGTTCGCCGGCCCGATGACCCAATGATTCTCGTCGGGGAACCACAGCAGGCGGCTCTCCACGCCCTGCCGCTGCAGTGCCGTGAACGTCGCGAGCGCCTGGGTATCCGGCACCCGGTAATCGAGGGCACCGTGCACGACCAGCATTGGCGTTCGCCAGTTGGTGACGTAGTGCACCGGGTTGTTCTTCTCGTGGGTGGTGGGATTGGCGAAGTAGGGTCCGCCCAGTTCGTATTCGGGGAACCATAGTTCCTCCGTGGCGAAATACAGCATGCGCAGGTCGAAGGCCCCGTCGTGGTTGACCAGGCAGCGGAACCGTTCCGGCCAGTTGCCCGCGATCCAGTTCACCATGTAGCCGCCGTACGACGCGCCGAGGGCGCAGGCACGGTCGCCGTCCAGCCAGGGATAGGTGTCCAGCGCCGCACTCAGGCCGCGTTGCAGATCCACCAGCGGCTTACCGCCCCAGTCGCCCCTGATGGAATCCGTGAAGGCCTGGCCATAGCCCGACGAGCCGTGGAAGTCGATGAATATGGTCGCGTAGCCGGCCGCCGCGTAGATCTGGGGATTCCAGCGGTAGTGGAACCGGTCGGAAAAACTGCCGTGGGGTCCGCCGTGGATCAGAAAGGCGATGGGGTAGGTGCGCCCGGCCTGGCGGTCCACCGGTTCCATGA
>JARRPZ010000070.1:0-24752 GCA_037382365.1 Gammaproteobacteria bacterium | reverse complement strand
TCCTCTCTCTCCGTGAGGGCGATGCGGGCGCGCTCGGTCAGCAGCGTCTCCCCGCCCCGGGCGATGTCCTCACCGAGTTTCGAGGCCTTGTTCATCTCGTCACCCTGGGCGAGATTGGGACCTATCGCGAACACCTTGCCGAAACCGATGCCCACGCAGCAGCGGGTGGGATTTCGCGAGGCCAGCGGCGAGGCATTGAACAATTCGATGCGGCGGTGAATTTCCAGTGCCGCATCCAGGGCGATGTCCGCGGATTCGAACAGGGCGACGACGTCGTCGGCAAAGCACCGGATGAGGTCCGCCCCGGTTTCTTCCAGCACCGGCAGACAGACCTTCTGAGCGTCCAGTATGCGCAGCAGGCTGTCGATTTCACCCTCGTGCAGTGCCGTCGCGGTGAAGCCGGTCATGTCCAGATTCAGGATGGCGCGCTCCCAGTGGTACTTGGCGGCGAAGTCGCCGGCGCTCATCTCGCCGCGCTGCAAACGCAGGAAGTCCCGGTAGACCTCCTCGCTCCAACCGGCGAAGGAGGCCAGTCGGACCGGATCATCCAGGAGATCGTGCGGGAAACTCACTGCCTGTTCCTGCCGGGACGGTGCTCGCTGCCCAGCCGGTGCAGCGTCTCCAGGATGACGCCGAGGGATGCCGCCAGCGCCGAGAATTTCTGTTCGTCGGCTTTGTCGAACGGGGCGCCGTCACGGCGGTTCAGGAGCTGGGTGACGGCGAATACGCGGCCCGAACGGTCCCGGAGCGGCACGCTCAGTATCGACCGGGTCCTGAACCCGGTGCGCCGGTCCACGTCCGGATTGAATCGCGGGTCCGCATAGGCATCGTCGATACGGATGATCTCGCCGCTCTGCGCCGCGGCACCTGCCACGCCGCTGCCGAGCGGGATACGGACCTGGCCGGTCTCCGGCAGATCCTGGGACACCCGGAGCACCAGTTCGCCCGCCTCCTCGTCCACCAGCATCAGCGAAGCGCGTTCCGCATCAAGTAATCGTGCCACCCGCGCCGTGTAGGCACGCAGTGCGCGTTCCAGCAGGCTCTGGAATGCTTCGTCGTTGGCCAATCGGGTGGTTTCCAGGAATCGCTCGGACTCGGCCGTGAGCTCGGCCAGTGCCGTCTCGAACCGGCTCTCGTCCATCTCGTCGACGACCCGCTCCAGGGGCTGCTTCTGCCGGTTCTCCGCCAGCATGTGCATCATGTGCTCGGTATTGGCGATGACGGCGTCGGTGAAGGTCTGCAGGTGGCCGTCCTCGAGATGCATGATGCGGTCGGCGACATCCAGTATGCGATTGTCGTGGGTCACCATCAGGATGGTCGTGCCGCGATCCCGGGCCAGAGACTGCATGCGGTCGACGACGTCACGACCCGCCTGTTTGTCGAGCGAGGCGGTGGGCTCGTCCGCCAGCAACAGCGGCGGTTCGGCACCCAGCGCCCGTGCGATCGCCACCCGCTGACGCTGCCCGCCCGACAGTTGTTCCGGCCGCTTGTCACGGTGCTCGGCCATGCCGACGGATTCCAGCATCTCCTCCGCCCGTCTCCTCAGCGACGCACCGCGCCAGCGTCGAGCCACCCGGAGTCCGAGTTCCACGTTCTGGCGCGCGGTGAGCGCGGCGAGCAGGTTGTGATCCTGGAATATGAAACCGATGCGCCGCCGGACACTTTCTAGCTGGGCGGGCTTCGCATTACATAATTCCTCGCCGAGCACCTTCACGCTGCCGCTCTGGGCCGAGCGCAGGGCGCCGACGATGGTCAGCAGCGTCGTCTTGCCCGAGCCCGACGGGCCGGTGACGATGACGATCTCTCCCGCCGGTATTTCGGTGTTGATGCCGAACAGGATCTGTTTGCGCAGATTGCCCTTTCCATAGGCATGATCGAGGTCGGTGACGGCGACGGGGGCATCCATCAGAATACCTCGGCCGGGTCGAGTCGCCGCACCTTGCGCACGGCGAGCAGCGCAGAGATGGCACACATGCCGAGGGTCATCAGGAACACCCGCAGTGTGCGATCCCAGGTGAGGTAGATGGGAAGATTCGTTGCATCGGCGGCTGCTCCATACAGGTAGTGCACCACGATAAGCCCGGGGATGAATCCCAGGACGCCGAGGATGACCGCCTCCTGGAGCACGATGCCGGAGACGAAGGCATTGGAATAGCCGACGGCGCGGAGCGTCGCGTACTCGTTCAGATGTTCCGAGACGTCCGCGAATAGGATCTGGTAGACGATTATCGCGCCCACGACGAATCCCATGATGGCACCGAAAGCGAAAACGTACCCGACGGGTGTCGCGGAAGCCCAGTAAGCGGACTCCCTGTCGATGAAATCCTGTTTGGTCATGACCAGTACGTCTTGCGGCAGATACGCTCGCAGCCGGTCGCGGACCGCGTCGGCATCGGCGCCCTCCACGAGACGGATCAGGCCGAGCTGGATATCGTTCCGTGGCCGGTCCGGGAACAGGCGCAGCCAGTTGTCGTCACTCATGATGATCGTGCCGTCGATGCCGAAGCTCGTACCCATCTCGAAAGTACCCACGACGTCGATCTCCCGATCGTTGACCTCCGTCGTGAGGACGCCACCCTCGGCCAGCGCCTCGGCGACGGGGCCGAATTCCGGCCTGGCCATGGCATCGAAGATGACGGTGTCCTGGCGCGTGAGCCGGTAGAGATTCTCGCTGAATCCTGGCGTATCCAGCACGTTCATCTCCGGGTCGATGCCGACCGCATTGATGCTCCTCCGGTCGCTGCCCCAGGGGCTCTTCCAGACGGCCGGGAAGATGTAGACCGGGCTCACGTCCGCTACCTCCTCCAGTGCCAGGGCCTGATACAGGCGGCGGATGGAGAAAGGCTGGGGCCGCACGATGAAGACGCTGTCGGGGCTGAACAACGCGATGTCGTAATCGAAGCGCTCCTGGAATCGGACCGCGCTCTCGAACAGCGCGGAACGGAATCCGAGTTGCATCATGATCAACAGCACGGCGAAACCGATGCCGGCGACCGCCACCAGCAGCCGCACGGGGCGATGGCGCAACTGGAGCCAGCCGATCGGGATCCCGCTCATGCTCCGCGTCCGATCAGGGCTCGAAGATCACTTCCACCTGCAGGTGGGTCAGACCGGCGGCGGGTTCCGAGTCGTCCAGCGCTACCTCGACCTCGACGATACGGGCATCCTTCCGTGCCGCGGGGTCGGTATGCACCTGGTCCTGCTTCTGGACCTTGGGGCGTATCCGCTCGATATGGCCGGTGAGCGGCCGGGGCAGTGCCTCGCTGGTGACCGTGGCGCGCTGACCGGCCCTGAGGCGCGCCACGTCGGTCTCGTAGACTTCGGCGATAGCGTACATGTTCTCTACGTCGCCCAGTTCCAGGATGCCTTCCATGCCGAGCACCATGCCGACGAGCTCGCCGGGACGCGCATTGATCGCGAGCACCCGGCCGGCAACCGGCGCCTCGATGTGGGAACGGCCCAGTTCGATGCGGTGAAGCGCGAGTCTCGCCTTGATGACGGCGACCGCGGATTCGGCCACTCTGGCCTGACTGCGGGCCGCCGTGCAGTCGGCCGCGAGTGCCTCGGCAGCGCCGCGGGCGCGGTCGGTCTCCTCTTCGGCGGCGAGATCCTGCGCGCGGAGGCGGGTGAGCCGCGATGCTTCGCGTTCGGCGACGCCGGCCCGTACACAGGCCGCATCGGCGACACTGGCCGCCGCTGCCGCCTCCTGCCGCGCCAGAGCGAGTTCGGTCTCGGTCTGGGAGATCCGGGCCTCGTGCAGGGAGGCGGTATCACTGATGGCCAGGAGCTGGCCCTTCTCGACGTCGTCCCCCACTTCCACGAGCAGTTCCGAGAGCACCGTACCGGAGATGGCCGCCGGTTCGGACGCAGCGGAGACGGTGATGATCCCGTGTCTGGGCTCGAGGCGTCCGAGTGCGGAAACACCGGCCGGCGGCGCCGGTCGCGTCGCCGCCGCGTCCTGGGACGTGGAGGCCGACGGTTCGGTGCATGCGCTGGTCGACATGACCAGCGCCAGAACCGCCAGTGTTGCGAGTAGTGCCGGCATTACCGTGATCGGTACGGTGCTGCTGCGCCGGCGCACGATCTGCGTTCTAGCCACCGCGCCTGGTTCTTCACGAAGCCCGTCCATGTTTCCAGGTCCCCTGCGTCCCCCATTCATGTCACCGTCGGACAAGTGGGGTTGTAGTTCTTCTCGATGGGACTGTGCCCGCGACTCCGGAATATAACATGACGGCGAGGAGTGACGTGGCGCCGTCGCTGCCTGGCGCTATACTCGGCGCCGGGGGCCGGTCTGATCCGCGGCCGTGACACTCATCGGGATATCAGCGACGAGGGCCGCATGTTCACTGCCGATCAGCTCGTCGCCCACGCCGTGGGCGACTATCTCCTGCAGAGTGACTGGATGGTGCGGGAGAAGACGCACCGTTCGCTGGCCGCACTCGTGCATTGCCTCTTCTACACGCTGCCCTTCGTCCTGATCACGCAGAATCCGATCACGCTGGCGGTGATCGCGATCGGTCACTTCACCATGGACCGATGGCACCTGGCCCGCTACATCGTGTGGTTGAAGAACCGTCCCTGGCCGGGTTCGCGGCCGTGGGCCGAGTGCTCGCAGACGGGCTTCCCACCGGACACGCCGCCGTGGATGGCCGGCTGGCTGCTGATCATCGTGGACAACATCGTCCACATACTCATCAACGGCCTCGCCATCCATTACCTCGGCTGAATCTCACCAGCCGCCGCCGCCACCGCCGCCACCGCCGCCGCCCGACGAGCCCCCGCCGCCGCTGCCGGAGGACGAGCCCGGCGGCGTCGATGCGGACGCGATGGCGGAATTCAGCGAACCACCGACCGCCTTTGCCATGGCCCCGGGATGGGCGCCGTCCCAGCGGCCCCGGTACCATCGCGGGTGGTAGCTGCTCCCGGTCTCCCGTCGCACCCGGTCGAACACGTCGGCGAACTGTTCCGCCCATGGCTGTTCCACGTCCAGCGCCAGTGCATAGGGCAGATAGGTCTCGAACAAATCCGGCGTCCGTCGCGGCGGATTGCGCAGGTCGAGATCCTCGCGCTCGGCTACGTCGAGGTAGAGCCGGAATCCCTCCAGTTCGTCCAGGAGGCGCCGACCATGAGCCGTCGGTGCCTTCAACAGCCAGGCAAAAAACAGGATGCCCGCCCCGGCGGCCGCGAGCACGACGGCACTCGATATCGTCAGACGATCCAGGACGGCCGCCCCGATACCGGCACCGGCCAGGATCACCACGGCGGGGATCAGGAGGTTCCTGTTGGTGATGAAATAGCGCTGATAGTAATCGCGTTTCAGCGCCTTCTCGTGCGCCTGCATCGCGTCGCGGACGACCTGGTGATTGTCGTTCTCCAGGGCGATGCGGTCGCCGTCCGAGAAGAGCCGGGACAGCAGCGCGGCTTCGCCCGGCGCCAGCGACACGTCATCGATCTTTGCGGTACGGCTCAGCGCGTAGTCGCCGCCGTCCTCGTCGATGTCCACGAATCCTTTCACGGCCAGATTCAGGATGGCGGCGGTGAATGTCCGCTTGTCGTAGCCCATCTCGGCCACGTAGCGGAGCGAGGCGGGCGAATACCCGGCCGGCGGTTCATAGTGCGGGAAGATCACGCCCGGTGGCGGGTCCATGCCGGTCCTGCGCCAGGCCAGGAACAGGTAGAAGAGGCTGGTCAGCGCGCCGGCCAGTGCGATGACGAGGCCCAGGTTCTGCGACAGCAGGAAGCGGGCGTCGTCGGCGATCGTCGGCTCCGCCACGTGGCCTTTCGGCCAGGCCACGACGATGGTCAGGCCGTCACCGGGGCGCAGTGCTCCGGTCGTGGACACCCTGACGAGACCGTCGGCGTCCACGGTCGCCCGGTAGTCGTCCCCTTTCGCTCCGAACGGTCCCGTATAGGCTTCCACCCGTATCCGGTCCGGGGCGACGCTCACGGGCAGCCGCACGCTGGCACCCGCCCGGTCTATCGGGAACGCCCAGTCGTTGCCGGTGACGTTCCAGTAGAGCTCGTCATGGTCGGCGAAATAGCCGAGCACCCGGTCTACCCGATAGCTGAGACGGTAGACGTAGTCGCCGGGCGAGAGCAGCACGTTGCCGGAGCCGAGATAGATCCGGATGCCGTTGCCGCGCCGCTCGATACGGTAGGGCTCGGGCGACCCGTCACGCGTCGCTTCCAGGACGTCGGGCACGATGCGCACCCGGTTGCCGAAGTCGTCCTCGTAGTCGGTCGGGATGTCCCGGTAGATCCCGCGCCGGATCCGGTCGCCTTCGGCGCGCACGTCGATCGTCTCCGTAATGATGACGCCGGCGTCGGCGGCCACCAGGATGTCCGCGTCGTAGCGGTGGATGCGTTCCTGAGCGGTCGCGGCCGTCGCCGCGAGCGCCAGCAGCGCCAGCCACTGCCGTATGTGCCCCTTCAAGAGCCGAGCCTCACCGTCGGCGCTGCGCCCGTGTCGGCTCCGGCCTCGAAATACTCGGCCTCACGGAACCCGAGGGTCCGTGCCACGATGAGATCGGGGAAGGACTGGATGCGCGTATTCAGCTCGCGCACGGCACCATTGTAGAAGCGGCGGGCATATTGAAGCTTGTCTTCCGTATCGACCAACTGCTCCTGCAGGTCGAGGAAATTGCGGTCCGCCTTCAGGTCGGGGTACGTCTCGGCCACCGCGAGCAGGCGGTCGACACCCCGGGCGAGCTGATCCTCGAGGCGTGCCTTCACGGCCGGACGGTCCGTCCGCTCGCTCTGCCGGCGCAGCTCCGTTACGGCGGTCATGGTCGCCCGCTCGTAATCCGAGTAGGCGCGAACCGCTTCCACCAGGCGGGGGACGAGGTCATGGCGACGCTGCAGCTGGACGTCGATATCGCTCCAGCCGGACCGGGTCCGGTTGCGATACGTCACCAGGCGATTGAAGATCAGAATCCCCCAGAGGGCGATGCCGGCGATCCCGACGACCAGCAGGGTCTTCATCCTCGCTCCCGCTCAGCTCGGGTCGCCGGGTCTGCGGGCTGCGGCCAGCAGGTCGTGCAGCTCGCGGTTCTTCGCCCGGAGTTCCTCGTCGTTCAGACCGAGCACTTCGTGGGGGAACACCAGCCACTCGTCGGTCTCGTGGTTCCAGTAATCGGGTACCAGCGAGGTCCGATTGCGCGCCGGCTTGAACCAGGGCACGGCGATGCGCACGTCTCCGGGCATGTTGGCGCGAGTCTTGCGCCCGAGTTCCGCCATCACCGCGGCGATACTCTTGCCGCTGTCGAAGACGTCGTCGACGATCAGCAGCCGATCGTCGTGGCAGATCTTGTCGACGATGTAATCCAGGCCGAGGACCCGGACCTGGGCATCCTGCTGCCCGATTCCGCGGTAGGACGAGGTCCTGATGGCGATATGGTCTGCGTCCACACCGAAGTAGCACAGCAGCTCCTGTACCGCCATGCCGACGGGCGTACCCCCGCGCCAGATCGCCATGATCATGGTCGGCCGGAAACCGCTGTCGAGGATCTTGCTGCCGAGCAGGAACGACTCTTCCAGCAGCTGCTGGGCGGAGATGTAGACCTTGTCCATTACCGGTGTGCCGGACGGCTTGTCCTATAATGCGGCGCGGCAGGACCAAGATAGTAACGTTTTTGCCGGGGGGCATCGACACGCCATGGAACGCCGCTTCATCGCCGCGAACGATCTGCTGCTGGACTCTTTCCGCCTCGCCGTCGAGATCTACGAGACGGGATTTCGTCCCGATTTCCTGGTCGGCCTGTGGCGCGGTGGCACGGCCGTGGGGATCGCCGTGCAGGAAGGGCTCGAGTATTTCGGTATCGAGACCGACCACATCGCGGTGCGCACCTCTTACGCGGGTCCGGAGTCCTACCATCGCAGGGTTCACGAAGTGGAGAGCATCCGCGTGCATGCGCTGCAGTATCTGGTGGAGCGGCTCGAGTCCGAGCACAGCCTGCTGATCGTGGACGACGTCTATTCGACCGGCGCGAGCGTGCAGGCGGTGATTGCCGGACTCACCCGCAAGACGCGCCGTAACCTGCCGCACGACATCCGCACCGCAACCGTCTGGTATCGTCCGACGGAGAACACGCTGGAACCGCCCACGTACTACGTGCACGAGACGGCGGACTGGCTGGTGCTGCCGTACGAGCTGCAGGGTCTGAGCCGGGAGGAAATCGCCGAGCACAAGCCGTCGGCGGCCGGTCTCGTCGCCGACCTGGCGGAGACCCTGAGGCCGGCCTGATCCTCAGCGCGGATTCTGCCAGACGCGCTCGCCGAGCACGTAGGTAGCGACTACCGACCGGTCGTCGCCGAGCATGGTGAGTGCGAACAGGGATTCCGCGGGCAATACGGTCGCGGCGAGGCGCCGGCGTGCCAGGGGCGTCGCGGTCGCATCCAGGATCACGAAGTCGGCTTCCTTGCCGGGCTCGAAACTGCCGATGACATCGTCCCAGCCCAGCGCGCGCGCGGCGCCGAGGGTCATGAGATAGAGGGCCTGCCAGGGGGTGAGCCGTTGTCCGCGGAGTTCGAGGACCTTGTAGGCTTCGCCCGCCGTCACGGGCAGGCTGAGGGAGGTGCCGGCGCCGACATCCGTCGCGAGGCCGACCGGGATCCCGTGCCCCCGCGCCCTTGCCAGGTCGAACAGGCCGCTGCCCATGAACAGGTTGGAACCCGGACAGAAAGCGATGGCTGCACCCGCTGACGCAAGGTGCCCGTAATCCGGTTCCTCGAGATGGAGGCAATGGGCGAACACGGCGCGCTCGCGCAACAGCCCTGCGGACCGATAGACGTCGAGATAGGACGTGGCCTCCGGGAACAGCTCGGCGACGCGTTCGACTTCCCTGCGGTTCTCCGCCAGATGGGTGTGCACGAGCACGTCCGGGAACTCCTCGGCCAGCCGACCGGCGAGGGCCAGCTGCTCCGCGGTCGACGTGATCGCGAAACGCGGCGTGATCGCGTAACCGAGACGATCCTGTCCGTGCCAGCGCTCGATGAGCGCCCGACTCTCCGCATAGCCCGATTGCGCTGTATCCCGAAGGTCCGCGGGGCAATGGCGGTCCATCAGGACCTTGCCGGCGGAGATCCGCAGTCGCCGCGCCCGGGCCGCACCGAAGATGGCATCGACCGAGACCGGATGCACTGTCGGGAAGATCAGGGCCGACGTGGTTCCGTGAGCGAGCATCAGGTCGACGAAATCTTCCGCGACCCGTTCCGCCACCTCCCTCTCCGCGAAGCGCCGTTCGGCCGGGTAGGTATAGCGCTCCAGCCATTCGAGGAGCTGCTCGCCCCAGGAAGCGACCATGCCGATCTGGGGATAGTGCACGTGGCAGTCGATGAACCCCGGTACCAGCAGCCGGGGGCGGTAATCGGTCACCTCCATGTGGTTCTTCACCGCGGGCAGGATCTCCGCGGCCGGTCCGAGTGTGGCGATGCGCCCGCCCTCGACGACGAGCACGCCATCCTCGAGGTATTCGACGGCGTCGCTGGCCGTCGCTTCGCCGGGATCCGCCAGACAATGCAGTATCGAGGCGCGGAATGCGCGGATGTCGTCGCTCAAGAGGCTCCTCCCGGGACGTTCATTATCCGCGCGGTCTGCGCGTCGTCGCAAGCAGGCGTCCCCGTGGCCGGCGCCTTTCTATTGGCGCCGCGAGTGGCTAACATCGCCCACCTGCCGGGGCGCCGGGGCGCCGTCGCACCTCCCCGAAGGAGACCACATGAGTTCCGCCGTACAGCTGCTCGGAGTGAGCAATGCCATCGTCGACATACTGAGTCATGTCGACCACGGGTTCCTCGAACGCATCGGTGCGGATCCGGGCACGATGACCCTCATAGACGAAGCCCGCGCCGATGAGGTGTACGGCCTGATGGGCCCGGCTACCGAGAAATCCGGCGGTTCCGTGGCGAACTCGGTGGCGGTGTTCGCCGGACTCGGTGGATCGGCGGCCTACATCGGTCGTGTCGCGGACGATCAGTTCGGCAGGGTATTTCAGCACGACATGGATTCCCTGGGCATCGAGATGCGGGTGCCGCCGTCGCCGGCGGAGAAATCCACCGCGCGGTGCTACGTGCTGATCACGCCGGACGGCCAGCGCACGATGCAGACCTATCTGGGTGCCTGCACCGAACTCGGCCTCGACGACGTCACGGCGGGCACGGTCGGCGAGCCCGGCATCGTGCTGCTGGAAGGCTATATCTGGGATCTGCCGCAGGGGCCGGCGGTCGCGGACCTCGCGATCAGCACGGTCCGCGCAAACGGCGGCCGGGTCGCCCTGTCGCTTTCGGACGCGCTGTGCGTCGAGCGCCATCGTCCGGCCTTCCGCGAGCTGGTGGAGGAGCAGGTGGACATCGTGTTCGCGGACGAGGAGGAGATCTACCGCCTCTTCGCGACGGATTCTCTCGAGGGAGCCGTGTCGGAAGCCGCGATGCTCGAGGGCTTGTTCGTGATCACGCGCTCGGCGAACGGATCGGTGGTGGTCAACGGCGACGAATTCATCGAGCAGGCGGCCTTCCCGGTGGAACGAGTCGTGGACACGACGGGCGCGGGCGACACCTATACTGCAGCTTTCCTGGCTTCACTGGTGAAAGGCGAGTCCCTGGATCGGTGCGCGCGCATCGCGTCCTGGTGCGGCGCGCGGGTCATCCAGCAGGTCGGTGCCCGCTACCAGGGTGACATCCTGGCGGGTTACCACGAGGCCTGATCCGCGCCCTGCGCCATGGACCCGGCGGCGCACCCGGACTTCCGGCCATACGACGCGGCATTCGCGAGGGATCCCTATCCCGTCTATGCGCGGCTGAGGGCGGAAGCGCCGGTCTTCCACGCCGAGGAATTCGGCATGACGTTCTTCACCCGTTACCGCGACGTGGAGCGCCTGCTGCAGGATCGGCGACTCGGCCGGACGATGCGCGGCGTAATGACCGAGGCGGAGCGGGGGGCGGACGACGGACGCTGGGAACATCTGCCGAACTACGCCCGTTATGTCCGCGTGAACGTCCTCGAGACCGAAGGCGAGCGCCATGCGCGCCTGCGCCGTGCCCTGTTGCGTGTGATGAACCCGAATCGAATCCGCCGCCTGCGCGCCCGTATCGAGACCCTCGCGGCGGGGATGGTCGAGGACCTGGCGGGTCGGGGCCACATGGAGTTCATGGCAGCGCTCGCGGCGCCGCTGCCCGTTCACCTGATCTCGGAACTGCTCGGGTGGCCGGCGGACGAATGCGACCGGCTCCGTCCCTGGTCGGCGGCCATCGTCCGTCTCTACGAGAAAGACGCGAGCGCAGGCGACGAGGCGGCCGCCGAAAATGCCGCCAGGGAATTTGCAGAACGGATCGAAGCGCTGGTCCGCGAGGGGTCGAGCAGACCGGATGACGGCGTCATCGGCGAACTGGCTGCGCTGGAGCGCGATGAAGGCCTCCTGGACCGGGACGACGTGATCGCCAGCTGCATGTTGCTCCTGAATGCCGGTCACGAGGCCACCGCGAATGCAGCCGGGAACGGCATGCTGGCCCTGCTGCGGCACCCGGAAGCCGCGGCGTTGCTGCGCCGAGAGCCTGAACTGCTGGACGGAGCCATCGAGGAAATGCTGCGTTACGATGCCCCGCTGCATTTGTTCCACCGCTACGTGCTGGAGGACATGGACCTTGGCGGTCGCCGTTTCCGCCGCGGCGACATGCTCGGGCTGCTCTACGGTTCCGCGAACCGGGACGAAGAGGCATTCCCGGATGCCGACAGCTTCGATATCACCCGCAAGCCGAACCGGCATCTCGCTTTCGGCGCGGGCACCCATTTCTGTCTCGGGGCACCGCTCGCCCGCATCGAGTTGCGGGCGCTGTTCGGCGCTGTGCTCCGTGGCCTGCCGCCACTCGAGCTGACGGGGCCGGAACCGGAATACCACACCGGTCTGGTTTTCCGCGGGCTGAAGGGGCTGAACGTCAGCTGGCGTTGATTCCCATTGCGCCCGTGGGTCGATCGCAAGGCTGGGTCGCGGCTGAAGCCGCTCCTGCCCGCTACCGCGGTCAGGGCAGGGCGCCGAGCATCTCGCGGGCGGATTCCCTGATGCCCTGGTTATCGCCGGTCTCCGCGGCCCGGGTCAATGCCGCTCGCGCTTCCTCGATGTTGCCGAGCTGGCTGTTCACGAACCCGAGTGTCAGCCAGATTCGCTGGTGTTCCGGGTGCGCCTCGGCGCCCGCGCGGAGATGACGGAGCGCCTCCTCGTGGCGACCCAGATAATGCAGTGTCAGTCCGAGGTTGTTCCGCGTTTCCACGTTGTCCGGGTTCAGATCCAGCAGCTGCTCGTAGAGTTCGGCCGCGCGCCCGTACTGCTGTTCCCGGAAGAGCGTATCCGCCCTGCGCGCCACGTCGGCCGGGTCGTCGGCGGGCATGGTGAGGGCCGAGCTGAGGGCTATATCGTTCGCGGAGATACCCCCTGCCATGGGCACGGGCCGTGATGCCGCGCTCTGGCGGGTCTCCGCTCTCCGGATCTCGTCCAGGTAGTAGGCGCGGGTGACGCCGAAGACCGCGAGACCGAAGAGGACCTGGAAGACCAGCAGGCCCGCCCAGAAATTCTTGTTTCGTTTCATTCAGACACTCGCACTCGAGACACGGGCAGGGAGGATAACGGGAGTGGACCTGCGCGCAAAGAGTCGCTATCGGGGATCGCGTGCTAAGGTGGAGAACGCCGTTACGGTCATGGAGAGACTGATGTTGCGATTGCCGTTACTCCTCGCCCTGGCACCGCTCTGTGTCGCCGCGGAGCCGGAGCCCTGGATGCACAGCCCGAATCCGGGCCAGTTGTCGGTCGCGGCGGGCGCCGAGTCGGACTGTCCGGTCACGCCCGAGGATGTCCGGGTGCACATGGAAGGCATGCTGAAGAATGCCGGTATCGAGGCGGTCGCCTTCGGTGGCGACCGGCAGGCGCTGTTCCTGGTGGGTTCCGTCGAGTGTGCCCGGCACGGCGACGAGGTGTGGGTCTTCCGCACGGCGGTCGAGTTCGATTCCCCTGACCAGACGATGGGCGACTGGATCGGTGGGAAGGGCTACACGAGACTCGGGATCGGTGATCACCGCAGGATCATCGAGGCGCTCATGAGCGGCATGGAGAGCGCCATCCGGGACTACAAGGCCAGTAATCAGGATTACGATTTCTGAGACAGGAGGGCCGGCCCGATGGGGACCGAAGAGAACAAGGATATCGTGCGTTCTTTCTATGAGGCCGGCAACCGTGGCGACATGGACGCGTGCTTCGGGCTCATCGCCGACGATATCGTCTGGACGAATATGGGCTCGACCCGACTGTCCGGCACGCCTGAAGGCGGGCATCAGGACGTCGATAGAGCAACTGGTGGCAGAGGGCGATATCGTGGTCGCGCTCACCTCCGGAAGCGCGGAGACGACCGATGGCCGGGCATACGACAATCGTTACTGCCAGGTGATCCGGTTGCGTGACGGGAAATTCGTCGAGGTGCGGGAATACTTCGACACGGCCCTGGTCCAGTCCATTTTCGGCTCCGCCTCCGGGTCCGAGTGATCCGCTCCGTTCGAAGCGCCGGACAGAGCGGTCCCACGAAGAACGCCGGCGGCGTGCAATCGTGAAGACGACACGCCGGCAACTCGTGCAGGCCATCGGCGGTCTCGGTGTCTGGGCGACGGTGGCTCGGCGAACCGCCGTCGCCGGGCGGGCGACCGACAGGTTCGACGTCGCGGTCGTCGGTGGCGGCGTGTTCGGGATCTGGTCGGCGTACCGGTTGCACCGGGACGGTTTACGGGTGTGCGTGATCGACAGTGTGGGTCCCGCACACAGCAGGGCGTCGTCGGGCGGAGAGAGCCGCGTCATCCGGGCCGGCTACGGTGACAGAGAGATCTACACGGAGTGGGCATGGCGATCCCTCGGCGCCTGGCAGGCGTTGTCGGGTCGGGCTGGCCTGCCCCTGTTCCGGCCGACGGGTGTGCTCTGGCTCCACCGGGATCCCGACGACCTGGTGTCCGCCAGCGCCGATGTCCTCGGCCGTCACGACATCCCGTTCGAGTTCCTGCGAGCTCGCGACCTGCGGGCCCGCTACCCCGTGCTCCATGTCGATGACGACGAGGCCGGCTTCCTCGAGCCCCGGGCAGGCGGCCTGATGGCGCGCCGTGCCGTTCGCTTCCTGGCAAGTGAACTCGCCGCCGACGGTGTGGTATTCGTTGACGGAGAGGTGGAGCCGGTCGGGCGGGATCAGGCCGAAGGTGGCACGCTGGCCGCCATCACCACGAGCGTCGGAGGCCGCATCGAGGCCGAGCAGTTCGTATTCGCCTGCGGTCCCTGGCTGGATCGCGTGTGCCCGGAGGCCATGGAGGGCCGCCTGTTCGTGAGCCGACAGGAAGTGTTCTACTTCGGCGTCCCGGCCAGCGCGACCGGTACGCTGCCGGTCTGGGCCGATCTCCCGTTCTACGGTTTCCCCGACATCGAGGGCCGCGGCTTCAAGGTGGCTGACGACACTCACGGGCCACGGATGGACCCGGATTCCGGCGACCGCCGGGCCACTCGAGACGGTGAGCGCAGGGCGCGCGAGTTCCTGGCCCGACGGTTCCCCGGCCTGACGGACGCGCCGCTCACGGAGACCCGGGTGTGTCAGTACGAGAACAGTGCCGACGGCAATTTCGTGATCGATCGTCACCCCGGTCTGGATAATGTGTGGTTGGTCGGTGGCGGCTCCGGCCACGGTTTCAAGCATGGCCCGGCCGTCGGCGAGCATGTCGCAGCGCTGTTGGACGGCAGCGCGAGCCCCCGGGAACCATTCCTGCTGGCCTCGAAGAGCCGGCGCCAGGAGCGGGTCGTGCAGTAACCACGCCCGCAACCGGGGCGTCACGCCGGCAGCGACTAGCCGCCGTGCGGGAAGGGCGGCTCCGCGTCCCACGGATGACCGACATGGAGCGACTCCTCCACGAGCCATCGGAACTCACGGAAGCTGTCGACGATCGCATCGGGCTGATGGGGATGCGCGGGTGTACCGGGGAAGATCTTGTTCAGCCACTCGTGCTCCCAGCCGGTGCCGTTGAAGAACACCGAGGTGATCCCGGCGCGTTTGGCGGCGATCACGTCGGTGGTGCTGTCTCCGAGATACCAGCAATCGGGTGCGGGCTCCTTGTCCAGCGCGTCCAGGGCTTTCAGCACCGGCTCCGGGTTCGGCTTGCGCCGGTAGGTGTCACCACCACAGATTGTGACTTCGAAGAGTTCCAGCCAGGCCCCGCCGTCTACCAGAGCGAATTCGTGTTCGAAGAACTCCCGATCCCGGTTGGTGAGGATGCCGAGGCGGACGTCGAGCTCGTTCATCTCGGTGAGCAACTCGAAGTCCCCGCCTTCGTAGGGATGCACTTCGCCGTAATGATGACGGTAGGCCTGGTTGAATGCGTCGTGGGCCACGTGGATGGCATCCTCGTCACCGCCGAACAGCACCTCGAATATGTCGGTGCGCGAGATGCGTCGCTCCGCCTTGATCTTGGGATGCAGCCGGCCGTGTTCACGCACGTAGTCGACGAGACGCGCATCCTCGGGCGTCTTGCAGCGGTCATGGGGGACCAGTTTCTCCTGCAGCCCGAGTTCCTGCAGCCGCGGCAATCGGGAGTCTTGCAGCGGTCATGGGGGACCAGTTTCTCCTGCAGCCCGAGTTCCTGCAGCCGTGGCAAGACGTCATCCACGGCGTGATACATCGCGTCGAGGGTGTCGACCAGCGTCGCATGCCAGTCGAAGAGCACGACTCGTGGTGCCGTCAGCGCGTTAGCCGCCTCGTCCAGCTCGCGGAGCACAGGATCAGCCTCGGCCGCCGCGGGCCGGCGGACGATCTTGGCAGCTCATCCCGGTGCTAGCCCCCAACGGGATGCCAGGTGGTCTTCACCTCCTGGGTATCCCGGATCAGATAGGGACCCTGCGCGCTCGGGTGTGCCCAGTCGGTCTCCGACCGGTCGACCACCCGCTTCAGGTTGTCGGCCGCGGCAATCTGGATCTCGCCCGCCAGATCCGCTTCCGCTTCGCAGAACACGACGGCATTCACGTCCATGTGGGATGCGAACTGGGCGGCGAGCTCTTTGCGGAAGCCGGTGAGGATATTGACGACGCCGCCCGGCACGTCGGAGGAATGGAGTACCTCGGCGAAACTGACGGCCGTGAGGGGACGGGTCTCGGAGGCCAGCACGACACAGGTATTGCCGCCAACGATGGCCGGACCGAGGTTGGAGATCAGGCCCAGCAAGCCGCTGTCCTCCGGCGCGATGATCGCGACCACGCCGGTGGGCTCGAGCAGCGAGAAGTTGAAATGAGAGGAAGCCACCGGATTCACGGCGCTGAATATCTGCTGGTACTTGTCCGACCAGCCGGCGTAGTGGATCAGACGGTCGACAGCGGCATCCGCTTCCCGCTCGGCTCGTCGCCGGGTCTCGCCCTGTCGGGCGAGCTCGGCGATGAACTGGTCCCGCCGGCCCTCCAGCATCTCGGCGATGCGATAGAGGATCTGTCCGCGCAGATAGGCGCTGGCGGCGGACCAGGCGCCGAATGCACCGCGCGCCGCCACAACGGCTTCGCGGAAGTCCTTCCGGCTGGAACGACAGACGTTCGCGATGACGGTCTCGCCGTCCGGTTGCAGGGGGTAGTAGCGGCCCGACTCCGTTCGGGGGAACTTGCCACCGATGTAGATCTTGTAGGTCTTGGCCACCGGGAGCCTGTCCGCGTCACGTCGTGTCCTGTTACCGCCGGATCTGCGCCGGCGCTTCGTCGCGTCGTTCATGGTTCAGTCCAGTGCCAGGTAGGCGTCGAGGCCGTGCAGGCCGCCCTCGCGGCCGACGCCGCTCTCCTTGTAGCCGCCGAAGGGTGACGTGGGGTCGAACTTGTTGAACGTATTCGCCCAGATTACACCGGCGCGCATGGCCCCCGTCATGCGGAACGTCTTCGCGCCCTTGTCCGTCCAGACACCGCCGGACAGACCGTAGGGCGTGTTGTTCGCCTTTTCGAGTCCTTCTTCCATGCGGCGGAAGGTCTGTACGGCCAGAACCGGGCCGAAGATCTCCTCCTGCACCACACGGTTGGACTGGGCCACCCCGGTCAGCAGCGTCGGGCGGCACCAGTAGCCCTTGCGGGGGAGGCGGCAGGAGGGCTGATAGATGTCGGCGCCTTCCGCCTTGCCGATCTCGAGGTAATCCCGGATGGTCTCGAGTTGCCCGGCCGAGTTTATCGCGCCGATGTCCGTGTTCTTGTCGAGGGGGTCGCCGACGATGAGGGTCTCCATGCGCTCTTTCAGTTTCGAGATCACTTCGTCGGCGACGGACTCCTGGACGAGGAGGCGCGATCCGGCGCAGCAGACGTGCCCCTGATTGAAGAAGATGCCATTGACGATGCCCTCGACGGCCTGGTCGATGGCGGCGTCCTCGAAGATGAGGTTTGCGGCCTTGCCGCCGAGTTCCAGGGTGTAGCGTTTCCGGGTGCCGGCGAGCGAACGCATGATGAGGCGCCCCACTTCGGTGGATCCCGTGAAGGCGATCTTGTCCACGTCCGGGTGCTCCACGATGGCAGCGCCCGTCCGTCCTGCGCCCGTCACGATGTTCACCACGCCGGGCGGCAGCCCGGCGTCGCGCACCACCTCGGCGAACTTCATCGCCGTCAGCGGTGTCGTCTCCGCCGGCTTGAGCACGACCGTGTTGCCGCAGGCCAGCGCCGGCGCGATCTTCCACGCCAGCATCAGCAGCGGAAAGTTCCAGGGGATGATCTGCCCGGCGACGCCCAGCGGCCGCGGCCGGCGCCCGGGGAAAGCGTACTCGAGCTTGTCGGCCCATCCGGCATAGTAGAAGAAGTGGGCGGCGGCCAGCGGGATGTCGACGTCACGCGACTCGCGTATCGGTTTGCCGCCATCCAGCGATTCGATCACGGCGAACTCCCGTGCCCGCTCCTGGAGGATCCGCGCGATACGGTAGATGTACTTCCCGCGTTCGGCCGCAGCCAGGCCGGACCAGACGCCCTCGTAGGCCTGCCGCGCGGCTTTCACGGCCCGGTCGACGTCGGCCGCGCCGGCTTCCGCCACGCGGGCGAGCACCTTTTCGTTCGCCGGGTTGATCGATTCCGAGTATCGCCTGTTGCGGGGCGAGACGAACCCGCCGTCGATGAAGAGGCCGTATCGCTCGTCTATCGTGACGTGGTCGGTGCTCTCCGGCGCCGGGTCGTACCGCCAGCCGGTGTCGAATGCGAGGGGACTCGTTTCTCTGTTCACGATCAGTCCTTCGAGAAATAGTCGGCGGATTGGTACACGCCCGTCTGCTGCTTGGCGATCTGCATCAGGAGGTCGTTGGCGAGGCTGCTCGCGCCGAATCGGAACCACTCCTTCGTCATCCACGCGTCGCCGAGCGTCTCGTGGAGCATGACCAGGTAGTGGATGGCCGCTTTCGCTTTCGAGATGCCGCCGGCGGGCTTCATGCCGACCATGCGACCGGTCTCGTAGTAGTAGTCCCGTATCGCCTGCAGCATGGTCAGCGTCACGTCCATGGTAGCGGCGGGCTGGATCTTCCCGGTCGACGTCTTGATGAAGTCGGCGCCGGCATGCATGGCCAGGACGCTCGCCCGGCGCACCCGGTCCAGGGTGCCCAGTTCGCCGGTTTCGAGGATCACCTTCAGGTGCGCTTCGCCGCAGGCCTCTTTCACGGCCGCGATCTCGTCGAACACCCGCCGGTAGTCGCCGGCCAGGAAGGCGCCGCGGGAGATCACCATGTCGATCTCGTCGGCGCCCTGTTCGACCGCCATGCGGGTTTCGGCCAGACGTACCTCGGGGAAGGACATGCCGCTCGGAAATGCGGTCGCGACGGAGGCGACGGCGATGTCGGTACCGGCGAGCGCGCGTTTCGCCACGCCGACCAGGGTCGGGTACACGCACACCGCGGCGACGTGCGGCAGCTCCGGCAGGCCCTCGTGCAGGTGCAGTGCCTTCTGGCACAGCTGACGGACCTTGCCCGCCGTATCCTGGCCCTCCAGCGTCGTCAGATCGATCATCGACAGGGCGAGCTTCAGGGCGTGGATCTTGGACGACTTCTTGATGCTGCGCGTGCGGAAACGCGCCACACGCTCGGCCACACCGACCTCGTCGACCCGGGGCACCCGGGCGAGATCGGGCAGCACCGGGGTGCCGGTCATGGCGCCTGCACCGCCACCGCCGTGTCGAGGGCGATCCGGATCATGTCGTCGAAGGTCGTCTGACGCTCATCGGCGGTGAGGGCATCGCCGGAACGTATGTCGTCACTCACCGTGCAGATGGCCAGTGCCTCGACGTCGTGCTCCGCCGCCAGGGCATACATGCCGGCGGCCTCCATCTCGACGCCATAGATGTTGTAGCGCTCCATGACGTCGAACAGTTCCGGTTCGGGGGTATAGAAGAGGTCCGCCGAGAACAGGTTGCCCACGTGGTGGCGCACGCCGTGCTCGCGCGCCGTCGCCACGGCCCGCTCCAGCAATGCATAACTCGCGATCGCCGCATAGTCGTAGCCGCGGAAGCGCATGCGGTTGACGCCGGAATCGGTGCAGGCGCCCATCCCGATGACGATGTCGCGCAGCCCGACCCGCGGGTGTACGGAGCCGCAGCTGCCGACACGCAGCAGCCGCTTCACGCCGTACTCGGTGATGAGTTCCGACGTATAGATGGACGCGGACGGGATGCCCATGCCGTGAGCCATGATCGACACCGGCGAACGCCGGTAGCTGCCGGTATAGCCCCACATGTTGCGCACGTCGGTGACGCGCCGTGCGCCGTCGAGGTAGGTCTCGGCGATGTAGCGGGCCCGCAGCGGGTCGCCGGGCATGAGGACCGTCTCCGCGAAGTCGCCGGGGCTTGCGTTGATGTGCTTGGCTGCCATTGGAGTCCGGGAGACCACGTGCTCGAGGGGACACGAGCCGGTATTCTAGCCCACGCCGCAGCCACCTGACGAAGCGGCGTCGACCGCCGGGGAACAACGTGCCGATGCCCGAGGAAGTCTGGACGGAGGAACGCTGCTGGATCGCCGAGCTCGTGAACGATCCTGCCATACCCGATTTCTCGCTGGCCCGCTGCCGGGTGGAACCGGGGGTCACGACCCAGCTGCACCGGCTGACGGTCCGCGAATGGTACGTCGTCGAGGCGGGTCGGGGCATGATGCGCCTGGGCGATAACGAGCCGCGGCCGATCGCGGCGGGCGAGATCGTCGAGATTCCGGCAGGCGCGGCTCAGCAGGTCACGAACACGGCCGACACCGACCTCGTCTTCCAGTGCGTCTGCCTGCCCCGATTCACGCCCGATTGCTACGAATCCCTCGAATAGATCGCCATTTTGTTGTCTTTCGGCAACATTTGTTACTTTTCGCCACGAGAAGCTACCGTTTTGCAACGCAACATCGTAATATGCGGTGCACATTTCACGCACTTCCCAAGGAGACAAAGATGCGTGGTAAAAACCCGACAATTTCTCGCTGGCTGCCGGGCCTGGGGCTCACGGCAGTCCTGCTGCTGCCGCCCCTGCCGCAGACCGCCCTGGCCCAGAGCGACGGCGTGCTGGAGGAAATCGTGGTGACGGCACAGCGTCGCGAGGAGAACCTGCAGGACGTGCCCATCTCCGTGACCACCCTGTCCGGCGCCCAGTTCCAGAACCTGTTCGATGCCGGCGAGGATATCCGCGCCCTGGCGACCCGCGTGCCGAGCCTGTACGCCGAGTCTTCGAACGGGCGTCTGGCGCCGCGTTTCTACCTGCGGGGCCTCGGCAATACGGACTTCGATCTCGCGGCCTCCCAGTCGGTCTCCATCATCATGGACGAGGTCGTGCAGGAGAACGTGATCCTGAAGAGTTTCCCGCTGTTCGACATCGAGCGGGTCGAGGTCCTGCGCGGTCCGCAGGGCACGCTGTTCGGCCGCAACACGCCGGCCGGCATCGTGAAGTTCGATACCCGCAAGCCGACGGACGAGACCGAGGGTCGCATCGACGCTTCCTACGGCAGCCACGACTCGATGGTCGTGGACGCGGCGATCGGCGGCCCGCTGGGTGACAACCTGTCCGCCCGGGCGTCCTTCCTGTACATGAACCGGGAGGACTGGATTTCCAACGGCTTCACGGAACAGGACGACGTGATGGGTGGATTCGAGGATATCGCCTATCGATTCCAGCTGCTGTGGGACATCACCGACGACTTCAGCGCGCTCGCCAACGTGCACGGCCGGACCATGGACGGCACGGCTTCGATTTTACGAAGGCGCCAACAACCCGCAGGAGGCGGACAGTCTCGGCGGCTCCCTGAAGCTCGAATGGAACCTGACGGACGCGATGACCATTACGTCCATCACGGCGCACGAGCAGGTCGAGAACAGGAGTCTCGGTGACATCGACGGCGGATTCGGCGCCGACTTCCTGCCGTTCGTGGGTCCGTGCCCGCCGGGTGCCACGCCGGGTGTCGACGTCTGCATACCGTTCCCCTCCCAGACCCAGGACGGGATCGACAACCTCGACCAGTTCACCCAGGAGATCCGGATCGCGGCGGATGCGAGCGACCGGTTGTTCTGGCAGGCCGGTGTCTTCTACTTCGATTCCGAGTTCGCGGTCACGACGTCCCCGTTCTTCGCGCCGCCGACCACCGTCGCTCACGAGAACACCTCGTGGGCCGTGTTCGGACACGTCAGCTACGACTTCACGGACCGGCTGAACCTGACCGGCGGTGTCCGTTACACGGACGACGAGAAAGACCTGCGTTCCGCCGGCGTGACGCCGGTGAACGTGTCCGACGAACAGGTAAGCTGGGACTTGAGCCTCGGCTGGGCGATGAACGACAGCGTCAACCTGTACGGTCGGCTCGCCAGCGGTTTCCGCGCGCCCACTATCCAGGGCCGTGACATCGCCTTCGGCGCACTGCCGTCCACGGCGGATTCCGAGACCATCACCTCCATCGAGGGCGGCGTCAAATCGACGCTGCTCGGCGGCAGCCTGCGGTTGAATGCGGCCGTTTACTACTACGAGATCGACGATCAGCAGCTGTCGGCCATCGGCGGCGCCGGCAATCTGATCCAGCTGGTGAACGCCGACACGGGGACGGGCCAGGGCTTCGACGTCGACGCCGAGTGGCTCGTCACCGACAACCTGATGCTGACCGCCGGCTTCAGCTGGAACGACACGGAGATCGAAGACTCCTCGCTGCGCGTCGCGCCCTGCGGCTCCGGCCTTTGCACCGTGCTGGATCCCCTGGACGGCAACGGTAATGCCATCGTCGACGGCAATCCGTTCCCCCAGGCGCCCGAGACCATGTTCAACTTCACCGCACGCTACACGCTCCCGGTGGGTGAAGACGGTGAATTCTTCGCCTACACCGACTGGGCCTACCAGGGCGACACCAACTTCTTCCTCTACGAGTCCGCCGAATTCTCTTCGGAGGACACGTTCGAGGGCGGTGTGAAGCTCGGCTACGGCAAGATAGACGGGGCCTGGCAGGTGGCGATCTTCGGCCGCAACATCACGGACGAGGAGAACGTGAAGGGCGGCATCGACTTCAATAACCTGACCGGTTTCGTGAACGAGCCGCGTATCTGGGGCGTGTCTTTCAGCGCCAGCTTCTAGGCGCCGGGTCCGCCGCCCGGCGGCGGGCAGACTCCCGGGGCCCGACCATGCGTCGGGCCCTTTTCTTTTCCGCCACCGGAATTCCTGCCAAGATGCCGCGCATGCTGCCCCGAGTGCCGCGCCCGCCGATCGTGACCCTGGTCGCCGTCGTTCTGCTCGCGGCCTGCCGGGGGGAGTCGGAGCCGCCGGGGATCGCCGCCGCCGACGGCTACACGCGGGCCGCCGTGACCGGCGCACTCAAGTCGCCGGCGATCGTGGAGGCGAGCGGCCTCGCCGCATCGGGCCGCACGCCCGGCATGCTCTGGGTCGTGAACGACGGCGGGCAGCCACCGGTACTGCACGCGGTGAGCGAGACGGGGGAAGAACTGGCGGCCGTGCGGCTCGACGAGGCGGAGAACCGGGACTGGGAGGATCTGGCCGGCTACACCCGGGACGGCCGGAGCTGGCTTCTGATCGCGGACATCGGTGACAACGCCGGCGTCCGGCCCCACGTGACGCTATATGTCCTGCCGGAGCCCGCCGCCACGGACGGCGGGATGGTGAGCCCGACCCGCACGATCCGCTACGCCTATCCCGACGGGCCGCAGGACGCGGAGGCCGTCGCCGTCGATGCCCGCGCGGGCGTCGTCTACGTCCTGACCAAGCGCACGGAGCCGCCCCGCCTCTACGCCGTGCCACTGCATCCCCCGGCGGATATCGACCTCGTCGTCGCCGATAAGATTATGGATGTCGCGAGCCTGCCGGCGCGCGACGCCGCCGTGGGTCTGCTCGCCTCGGCGATCCCCTTCCACTGGCAGCCCACCGGGATGGATTTCGCGTCCGACGACAGCGCCGTCGTCGTACTGACCTACGCCGATGTCTATTATTATCCCCGTCGGCCCGGTGAGAGTCCGGCCGACGTGCTATCGCGGAAGCCGCGCGCTCTCGGCATGCCGCTCGTCCCCGTCGCGGAGGGCATCGCCTTCGACGACGCGGGTCAATCCATCTACGTCACGGCCGAAGGAAGACATGCACCGCTCCTCAGATTCGATCCACGTCCGGAGACCGCTCGCGACTGAAAGACAGTTGCCGCTCTGCCTGCTGGTAATCGCCGCGCTGGTGATCCTGCTGCACGGCTGTGCCCGGCAGGCGGGCGAGCCGGTCGAGGCAATCCCCACGGGGGAAACGGCCGGCCGGACCGTGAGCCTGATGACATTCAACGTGCAGAACCTGTTCGACGCGGTGGACGATCCGGGCAAGGACGACCGGACCTATCTGCCGATCGAGGCGAAACTGAGCCGGGAGCACCGCAGTGCCTGCGGCCGGATCGAGAATCCCCGCTGGCGCGACGAATGCCTGAACTGGGACTGGGACGAGGGCGTCGTCGAGCGCAAACTCGCGGTCGTGGCGGATGCCATCCTGCAGGTCGAGGATGGGCGGGGACCCGACCTCGTCGTCCTGCAGGAGGTGGAGAACATCCGCATCCTGGAACGCCTGCGTACCGTCTATCTCGCGCGGGCCGGCTATCGTCCCGCGATACTCGTCGAAGGCGGCGATGCCCGTGGGATCGACGTGGCATTTCTGTCACGGCTGGAGCACGTCGGGGAAGCCGTGTTGCATCCGATCCCGTTCTCCGGCTTCCCGCCGGAGCGGATCGCGGATACGCGCGGCATCCTGGAAGCCACGTTCCGCCTGCCGGACGGCACGTTACTCACCGGTTTCGCCGTGCATTTTCCCGCGCCCTATCATCCCTATGAAATGCGCATCGAGGCGTACATGCACCTCGCGGAGCTGCGCAGTCGTCTCCCGCCCGGCCGGGCCGCGTTCGCGGCAGGCGACTTCAATACACCGGTGGACGAGGATCGGGATCGGCGCATGCTGGCGCGCTACGTCCGGCCCGTATGGCAGGTGGGCCACGAAGCGGGCTGCCGGGGCTGTCCCGGCACCTACTACTACCGCCCGAAGGAACAGTGGTCCTTCCTCGACATGATCCTCTGGTCAGGCGGTGACAGCGGCTGGGGGCTGCTGGAGAATTCGGCGCGCCTCGCCGACGACACCCCGGCGCAGATGACGGCCGAGGGCCATCCGGCGCGATTCCGCATGCCGGAAGCGGAGGGGGTCAGCGATCATCTGCCGCTGGTCGTCGAGATCGGCAAACGGTAGGAGCGCAGGAGGGGCCTGGCAGGGGCTCCCGCCCCGATCCGCCG
>JARRPZ010000069.1:0-23797 GCA_037382365.1 Gammaproteobacteria bacterium | reverse complement strand
ACGATGAGCGTCAAACGGCGCTTCGATGCGGACGTCGAGACCGTCTCGAACCTGATGACGGATCCGGATTTCGTCGTCGAGCGCTGCCTCGGCATCGGCGAGCTGAGTGCCGAATGCCGCGCAGAAACCGACGGTGATGCGGTCACGCTGGACACGACCCGGGTCGCGCGCCAGGACCTGCCCGCGTTCCTGACCCGGCTGGTCGGCGAGGAGCAGACACTGAAAGTGCACGAGGTCTGGCAGACGGTCGGAGACGGCCGCAAGGGTCGCTACACCGTGAGGAGCACCATGGCGCCGATCGAGATCGAGGGCCGCTTCACCCTGCGGCCCGCGGGCAGCGGTTCGGTCTACACCGTCGAACACCGCTTCCATGTGCCCATCCCGCTGATCGCGGGCCGTATCGAGAAAGTCCTGCGTCGCCAGATCACGGCGACCGTGGAGGCCGAACTCGAATTCGCGGCGGAGCGGCTCGGCTGAATCAGTAACCCTTGCCGAGGTCCACCACCGAGAGCAGGGGTTCGCCGGCGACGAATCGGCGCAGGTTCTCCCGCACCAGCAGCCAGCGCCTTTCGCCGGAACCGAGTGTCCTTGCCGAAATGTGAGGCGTGATGATGACGCGGGGCGTCTGCCACAGCGGATGCGCGGGCGGCAGCGGCTCGGGATCGGTGACGTCCAGTCCGGCGCCGGCGATCTGCCCCGAGGCGAGGGCCGCGAGCAGGTCTTCGGTCACGACGCTCTCGCCACGGCCGATATTGATGAAATAGGCACCACGCTTCGCCGCGCGGAAGAAGGCGGCATCGAACAGGTCGTTCGTCGCCGGCACGAGGGGTGTCGCGTTGACGATGATGTCGGCACGGCCCGCCAGTTCGTGCAACTCGTCCGCCAGGCCCACGTAGTCGACGAAGTCCGGTCCCTGGCGCGAACTCGCCCGCGTGGCGATGACGGTCATGCCGACCGCATTGGCGCGGCGGGCGATCTCGGTGCCGATGCCGCCCAGTCCGACCACCAGCAGTGTGCGGCCGGCGAGTTCCCACGTAGTGTCGGCGTAATCGTCGAGGCCCCGCTCCCAGGTGCCGTCCGCCTGTCGCAGGTGATAGACATCGAGGCCGCGGGCCAGCATGAACATCATGCCCATCACGTGCTCGGCGATCGCCGGGCCGTACAGACGCTGCGCATTCGTGAGCACGATGCCGCGTTCGGTCAGTGCCGGGGAATCGACGCAGCGGTCCACGCCGGCACTGTAACTCTGCACCCATTCGAGTTCGCCGCCCGCCTCGATCAGCGCCGGGTTGCACGGTCCGAGCAGCGCATGGGCGCCCTCCACTGCCTCCAGCGCCTCCTCGACTGTAGCGACGCCCACGAGGTCCGCGTCGCCGGCGACTCCCTGCAGCCAGGCGAGACGCTCCGGTTCGTTCGTCCATACCACGACGCGCCCGGGTGTTTCCCCGGTCTGCCACCGGCGGACGGGCGTGGCATCTTCCACCAGACCGAGCTCACTGATCAAAACCCGGGTCGCTTCATCCGGCGGCGGCGCGTCTCTCGCGATGCCGATCTGCGGCAGGAACGCGGCCGTGACCAGAACGGCCGATGCCACGATCTCACGCCAAAACCCCCGCCCGTCTCCCGTGTTGGCTCCCGCAGTCGTCATCCCTCTCGCCTCCCTGTTTGTATCCGGCAACCCGCCGCCGGCGGAATCACTCGCACCCGCCCGGGCGAGGATAACGGAAAGCACGAGCCGATTCCGGGGGTTCCCCGTGTCAGCGGTCCAGCCGCGGTGGACCTAGCGTTCGAGCAGGCGGATCAGTAGCGGGCTCGCGAGACCCATCAATATCGCCATAACCAAGTACCGGGATTGCCCGGGCAACTCGCCGATACGCCATCCGTCGGCGAGCACGGGGGCGATGCCAGAGATGGCGCCGGCGATCTGCATGAGGGGGACGAATGCGATGCCGAGGCCGAGCGCCAGCGCCACGAACAACGTCAGCGCCCTCAGACGTCCACGGCGCCGCAGCCGACGCATCACCCGATCCGCGAATTCGTCGTCGGTCGTCGTCTCGAAAACCCGGGAGAACTCCCGGGCGAGAAGCTGGTCCAGGTCGTCCCGTCGGTGCTCCGTCACGGCGTCTCCTCCAGTCCGAAAGCGTCCCTGATGCGTGCTTTCCCACGGTGCATGTGCGACTTCACGGTCCCGAGGGCGAGTCCCGTGATCTCGCCGATCTCCGCCTGGGAAAATCCGCAGCCGTAGCCGAGCAGCATCACGTGCCGCTCCTCTTCGCCCAGCACGGCGAGCAGGCGGGGCAGGTCCGGCACCTCGGTACCCCGCCCCGTCGGCGACATCGACTCGTCCGCGGTCGTGCCCTGCGTCAGGGCGTCGGCCTCGAATTGCCGGGCCAGGTGCCGGCGGCGCTGGCCTTTCCGCGCCGCCTGCAGGAACTCATTGTAAGCGAGCTTCATGAGCCAGGACGCGAATCGCCCCCGGGCGGCGTAGGTATTGAGACGCTCCCAGGCCTTGAGGAAAGTCTCCTGGGCGAGATCGTCGGCCTCCGCCGGGTCGCCGCAGAGGTGGCGCAGCCAACCCCGTACGCGCGACTGGTGACGTCGGACCAGTTCGCCGAATGCACGCTGATCGCCAGCGGCCACGGCGAGACTCACCAGCTCTTCATCCGAAGCGGTGGACGACATGGCACCGGCTCACCCTCCGGGGGGTCACGCCTCCCTCGATGAGTAACGCCACAGGCCGAGGTATGCGATGCCGATGAGCAGCGGGACCATCCCGATCGCCACCAGTGGCCGGACCGCGTCCGCTTCGCCCAGCACGAGGCCGAACAGCGCGATGCCGAGGCCCAGCGAGACCGCGATGACGCCGCGTCGAAGATCCGAGTGCTGACCCCCGCCCGTCTGTCCGAGCTGCTCCAGCAATTCCGGCGTCAGCTCCTGCCCCTTGTCGATCGCCTGCCGCACGGTCTCCTGGATCTGCGCCCGATGGCGTGCCCTGTACATCAGCGCCAGCCCGTATACGACCGCTATGCTGATGAACAGCACGATGGGCACGAGGATATCCGAGTCGAATTCGTTCATGGTCCGTTGCTCCTCTGATGGACGGAGAGATCCGTTTGTCAGAGAGATGCCGCGAGCGGCAGGAACGGATGCGGAATAAGCAAAAGAAATCGCGCGCACCAGGCGTATTCAGCGAGATTCTTTCGAGATGGTCCCTACAACTCCATGTTTTCACTTACTTCTTCTTCGCCCGCTTCCGGCAACTGATCCAGCGCCTCAAGGAACAGGCGGCGCACGGCCCGGACGTGCCGCTCGATCGTCTCCGTGCTCCACTCGTCGGTCGGTATCGGTGGCAGGACCTCCACCTTGATGGTGGCGGGTCGGATGAATATCCCACTCTTCGGCAGTGCGTCCGTGGCGTTGTGGATCACGATCGGCACCATGGGTACCCCCGCCTGCATCGCGAGATGGAACGCCCCCTTCTTGAACGGCCCCAGCCGGTCGCCGAGGCTGCGCGTGCCCTCGGGGGCCAGAACGATGGAAAGCCCGCTTTTCAGCGCCTCGACCGCCGGACGCATGGCCTCGATGGCCTTGCCCGTATTGGAGCGGTCCACGAATACGGTTTCGGTGGCCCACATCAGCGGACCGATCAGCGGATTCGACTTCAGCTCCTTCTTGGCGATGCCGGTGAAATCCCGACGCAACAGCTTCGCCAGTATCACGGTATCGGCCGCACTCTGGTGGTTGAACACGAACACCGCCGGACGCCGGGACCACAGATGCTGCTCACCGGAGACCTGCAGGTCCATTCCGGCGAGCGCGCTCGCGAAATCGCCGAATGTCGCGATGGCGAGGTTGGCCGCATCCCGTCGGGAACGGTTCAGCGCCAGCACGGGCAGACTGGCAATGGCAGAGGAGAAGAACGCACCCCACGCGAGCCCCGTGCCGAGCAGGTCGCGCACACCGGGGAGACCGCGGCTGTGGAAACGCCGGATCGGCCAGCCCTCCTCTCTCGCCGTCTCCTCGAGGCCCCCGTCGGGGTTCAGCGGGCGCGGATAACCGACCTTCTCGAGGAGCGGTACGTCCTCGCTGCCGTCGGTGTAGAAGAAGCTGTTCGCCAGCTTCAGGCGTCGGGCCTTCAGGAATCGGCGTGCCGCCTCGAGCTTTCCCTCGCCATATGTGATCGGTTCGACCAGGCGCCCGGTGAACTGACCGTCCTCCACCTCGAAACGGGTGCAGAGGACGTGCTCGATCTCCAGTTCGTCCGCCACCGGCTGCACCTGGTACGGCGTCGCCGAGGAGAGGACCACCACGGTGTGGCCGCGGCGCTGGTGTGCCCGGACCAGCGCCCTCGACTCGGGATAGATGGCACCACTGACGTACTTCCGGAAGGTCTCGCGGCCGAGCCGCACGAAAGAAGCTTCCTCTACCCCCTCCAGCGTGCGCGTCGCCGCCTTCAGCATCGCCGGGAATTCCCGGCTGCGGAAACCCTGGCCGATGAACGACACGAACTGGACCAGTGCCTGTCGAGGCTTCAGCTCACCGGAGACGATGCGCTCGCGCATCATCGACGTCACGGAGAATCCGGACACGAGAGTGCCATCGAGATCGAAGAACGCGACGATACCGGGACCTTCCGGCATCTGATCGACTTCCCTGGTCACCTCGGGGTAGAGCTTCATCGTGGTAGTGTTCCCGGGCCGCGACGGCGGCTTGCGCCGCCTATCATGCAGGCGTTCCCATGAAAAATCAGCCCGGCCCCTGCGGACCTCACCGCGACGGGAGTGCACGGCGGCGCGGCGGCGGATCGAACTGATCGATCCAGCGCCCGAACACCTGCCGACTCTGCGCCTCCAGATCCCCTATCCGGGAGGGCGTCTGGCGGCGGATAACGCCCGGGTCGACTTCGCCGGCCAGACGCTCGATCAGCCGACGATTGACGGGCACGGTCAGCCATCGTTCTATCAGTGGTGCATCCACTTCCAGATGGAACTGGAGACCGAGAGCCAGTTCGCCGCAGCGGAACGCCTGGTTGGCGCAGAGATCCGACCCGGCGAGCAGCGTGCCACCGGGTGGCAGTTCGAAGCGATCACCGTGCCAGTGGAACAGGGGCGCGGGGCTGCGAAGTGCCGAGAGCACCGGGTCCTGCAGCCCCTCTGCCGTGAGCCGCACCTCGTGCCAGCCGATCTCGTGAGCCCCGTTCGGGCGCACCGTGCCGCCGAGCGCTTTCGCCAGCAGCTGCGCGCCCAGGCAGATCCCGAGGACGTGCAGGCCCTGATCGAGCGCCTCCCGGATCAGCTCCAGTTCGGTCGCCAGATTCGGGTAGGCATCCGTCTCGTCCACATTCATGGGCCCGCCCAGCACGATGAGGGCGTCGTAACCGGCAAGGCGCGGCCGGAGCCCGGGATCACGGCTGAAATTCACGTAGCGGATCCGGAAGCCGTGTTCTTTCAGCAGGGGATCCAGGGTGCCGAGAGGCTCGAAAGGTACGTGCTGGAAAACCAGGACCTTGGGTCGCGGCACGATATCCACTCCTGTTCCTTCGCCGACCACCCGCCTGGCGTTTCACTCACGCCGAGCGGGCCGATCTGCACTATCCTTGTCGCTGCCGCCGCCCACCGGACCGATGGATCAGGAGACTCCGGCATGCAAAAGCTCGCTATTCTAACGCTGCTCGTCATACTCGTGCTCGCGCTGGCACTCGTCTGGGTCGTGCGCAGCGCCGATGTCGCCTCCAGCGCCGAGCAGGTCGCCGCCTACGAAGCTGCGCTGCAACGCACGGCGGGCACCGGACCCGCACCGGGCAGCGATACGGAAAGCGAGGCCATCGAACGGGTACGCGAGTTCTTCGCGAATCTCACTCCCGAGGGTGTCCGCCGGATGGCGGGTCGGGTCTACGCCCCGAATGCCTGGTTCAACGACACGCTGAAGACCATCAGTGGCAACGAGGCCATCGAAGCCTATTTCGTCGAGACCGCCCGCAAGGCCGAATCCGTGACGGTGGAGTTCCTGGATATCGCGCGATCCGGCGACGACTTCTATTTCCGCTGGCGCATGACCATGCGCATCGCCGCTCTGCGCGGCGGGGAACCCCTGGTCTCGTACGGGGTCACACACTTCCGATTCGACGATGAGGGCCGCGTCGTACTGCACCAGGACTTCTGGGATGCGGCCGGCGGACTCTATGAGCACATACCCCTCGTCGGTGGCATTCTGAGAGCGCTCCGGGCCCGCTTCTAAGGGCGCCCGGTTGCACGAAGGGCGGTCTGCGTCTAGAGTCGGTCTAAGGCGATCCGGCCTGCAAGCCCGCACCGGCCCCGCGCCGACTGCGCGTCTCTCATCGTGGTCCTCGTCGGCTCTGCCACTGGACCCTGCGGCCATCGAGGCCGATGGAGCGTCGTTTGACCGGTAGATCTTCTGCCATCGCGGCCCTGCTGCTCGCAGCCCTCGCATTCTCGGGCTGCGCGAGCCAGGTGGCGCTCGAGGATCCCGGCCTCCCCGATCCGTTGCTCGTCCAGTTACCTCTGAAGGTCGCCGTGCGCTACTCGGCGGAGATGGAGAACTACCGCCACGAGGAAGAGGTACTGGGCGGCCAGAAGTGGAGCATCAGCCTGGGCTCCGCCAACAAGATCCTTTTCAACCACCTGTTCGAATCGATGTTCGAGGAGGTCGTGGAAGTGGGGCCGGACACCGATGTCACGGCGACGGATGCGGACGCCCTGATCGAGGCGAGTGTGGACGCCTTCGAATTCGCCCTGCCAGCGCAGAGCCGCACGGACGCCTACACCGTGTGGATCCGCTACCGGCTGCGATTCTTCGACGCCGAAGGCAAGGAAATCGCCAACTGGCCGTTCAGTGCCTACGGCAAGGCGGGCGACGCCGGCATGTTCGGTGCGGACGAGGCGTTGGCCAGAGCAGCGGTACTCGCCATGCGGGACGCCGCCGCGATGATCGGATTGCGATTCGCGCGGGAGACGGGCCTGGGCGATCCCGGGGCGACTCCGCGCATACCGGCGAAACTCAATGCCGGCCGGACGGGTAACACGCCGACGGCTTCGGCCCCGGGACCGAACGGTCCGGACAAGCCCGGCGGACCCGCGGACGAACGGGCCATCGAGGAGGCACCATCGGCCGGTACGGAAGCGGCAACGCCAGCAGCGGAAGCCGGGAACGAACCGGCGGACGTGGCGTCGATAACAGGCGAGGCGACCCATGGGAATTTCAGCGATGACCGAGGCTAGAAGGACCGACGGAGGCGCCATCCGCATTTCCGCTCTCACGGTGGCGGTGCTCGGCACGTTGCTCGGCGGCTGCGTGACGGCTCGGCTGGAGCAGGAGAAGAGCGCGACCACCGGGATCACCGACGGCGAAGCGGTGGTGGTCATGGCGAAGAGCTATCATCTCGGCAACGAGACCGAGAGCGATTTCACGGATTGCGTCGGCAAGTCGCTCGGCAAGGGCCGCGAAGGCCTGGCCGTGATGCCGGACGAGCAGTTCGTCGATGCCCTGTTCCCCTGGCTGGAGCCGCGGACGGCGCCGGCGGAAGCGAAGGCGTTACAGCAATTCATGCAGCGGCCCCGGGTGCGCGAGCGCATCCGCGAGAGCGGCGTCCGCTACATCGTCTGGCTGGACGGCGACACGGAACGCACCGGGGGCGGAGGCAGCCTGTCCTGTGCCGCCGGACCGGGCGGCGGCGGCTGTTTCGGTTTCGCCTGGTGGGAGACCGACTCCAACTACCAGGCCTCCATCTGGGACCTGAAGGAGATGAAATCGGCGGGCTCCGTGAAGGCCGACGTATCGGGCACTTCCTACCTGCCGGCCATCGTGATCCCCGTGCCCCTGATCGCCCGGACCCAGTCCGCCGCCTGCAAGAACCTCGCGGATCGTCTGCGCACATTCATCGTCGGGACAGAGACCACCAGCTGACACCGCCGCTGCATCCGCTTCCCCGATCGGGACGAAACCAAAGCCTCATCAGCACGTCGCTTCGCAGAGAGGGGAATTCGGTGATCCTCCGTTCGTTCAACCTGCCCGTTTCACGCCGCGCATCATGGAGGCCCGTGCGGCGCGCCGACTGGCGGCGGGAGTCCGACTGATGGCGGGGCCCATCGACTGGGCGGAGCGCGGCCTCGTCCCCGACAGCCTCATCCGTCAGGGTATACGCCGTCTGCTCGCGAGCCGCCTCGCCATGGAACGTCTCGCCGACGCGGATGCCCAGGACGCCCTGTTCCGCCGGCGCATCGCCGAACTGGCGGAGGGTGACGTCGCCGTCCACACCGACGCAGCCAACGAGCAGCATTACGAAGTGCCGGCGGCGTTCTTTCGCCTGTGCCTCGGGCGCCACCGCAAATACAGCTGTGGCTACTGGGACGAGACGACTCGCAGCCTCGACGATTCGGAGGCAGCCATGCTCGCGCTCACCGTGGAGCGGGCGCGACTCGAGGATGGCCAGCGCATACTCGAACTCGGCTGCGGGTGGGGCTCGTTATCGTTGTGGATGGCGGAGCACCTGCCCCGCGCGGAGATACTCTGCGTCTCCAACTCCTCGTCCCAACGCGAGACCATCCTCGGGCTGGCCGCGGAGAGAGGCCTGGACAACATCGACGTCGTCACGGCCGACATGCGGGATTTCGATCCGGGCACGACATTCGACCGCATCGTGTCGGTGGAGATGTTCGAGCACATGAGCAACTACCGGGAACTGATGCGCCGGATCGGCACCTGGTTGCGGCCGGGCGGGCGACTGTTCGTGCACCATTTCTGCCACCGTGAATTGCTTTACCCGTTTCAGGTCGATGGCGGGAATGACTGGATGGCGAGGCATTTCTTCACCGGCGGGATCATGCCCTCGGCGGACACGCTGCTGTTCTTCCAGGACGATCTGCGGCTGGAGCAGCGCTGGCTGGTGGACGGCCGTCATTACGAGAAGACCTGCAACGCCTGGCTCGCCAGACTGGACGGCCATCGCGCCGAAGCGCTCGAGATACTCGGCGGCGACCTGTCGGCCCGGGAGGCGGGCATCTGGCTGCAAAGATGGCGCATCTTCTACATGGCATGCGCCGAACTCTTCGGTTACGGCGGCGGCCGCGAGTGGCTGGTGGGCCACTACCGATTCCGCCGGCCGGAATGAGAACGGGCCCGACCCGGGCCCGTTCCGTCATTCCCAATGCGATCAGTCCTTCAGGACGAACGTCACCTTCATATTGACGCGGTATTCCTTGATCGCGCCCCCCTTGCAGACCACGGTCATCTCCTGGACCCAGGCTCCTTCCACGTTGTCCAGTGTCTCGTTTGCCCGCTTGATGCCGATCTCGATGGCATCCTCGAAGCTCTTATCAGAGCCGGCGGTAATTTCGGTAACGCGTGCAATGCTCATGAGATTCCTCCATTTTTTTCTGCACGTATCGACGGTGGCACCGGACCACGGGCAGGCTCGGGAAGGATTCCCTGCCTCCGGGTCTGATAGCCGACCGCTCTTACCGCATAATACCCGCGATGCGTGATCTCTTCCTAACCGTCCTCGTCGCAGCGCTGCTGTGCGCACATCCGGCCGTGGCCGAACCGCCCTCCACCAGTGGCGCCGCCGATCTCCGGTACGGCCTCGATTTCAGGCTGACACTGGACCCGGCTGCCGACGCCGCACGGGCCTCCGTCACTCTGAAACAGGATCGTCACCTTCTCCGTGAAGCGAGCTTCCGCCTCGCCGGCAAACGCTGGACCGATTTCAGCGGCGACGGCTCGATCGAACGACGCGGGGACCGGCTGGTCTGGCAGCCGCCGGCATCCGGCGGGACGCTGCGGTGGGAGGTGGCTCTGGATCACGAACGCGGCGATGCCTACGACGCCCTGCTGAGGCCGAACTGGGCGTTGTTCCGGGGCGAGGATGCATTCCCGACCGCCGCGACGCGCACTCTCGAGGACGCCTACTCGGAGAGCACACTCACTGTCCGGGCACCCTCGGGCTGGTCGGTCATCACCCGGTACGCGGAGGTCGAGAACCCGGAGGTCGAGAACCGCTTCCCTGTCGTCAATCCGGATCGGCGTTTCGACCGTCCCACGGGCTGGATCGTCGCCGGCGATCTGGGCGTGCGCAGAGACGTCATCGCCGGTGTGCACACCGTCGTGGCCGGCCCGGTCGATCAGGGAGTGCGGCGTCTCGACATGCTCGCCCTGCTCGCCTGGACACTCCCCGAATTCGTGCGCCTGATCCCCGACTTCCCGGACCGCCTGACGATCGTCTCGGCGGCGGACCCGATGTGGCGGGGCGCGCTCTCGGGACCGGATTCACTCTACGTACACGCCGGACGGCCCACGAACTCATGCACGTCGGGCTCGGCCGCGATGCGGCTCCCGGGGAAGACTGGATCCTGGAAGGGCTCGCCGAGTACTACAGCGTCGAGATGCTGCGCAGAACCGGCACGGTCACGGCAGCGCGCAATCGGGACACGCTGGCCGGTCTCGACGAGTGGGGAGAGGAGGCGACTCAACTTCGCAGGCGTCACTCCACGGGACCGACGACCGCGCGGGCGGTCGGCGTCTTCCGGGATCTCGACGAGGAAATCGCGGACCGGACCGAGGGAGAGAAGAATCTCGACGACGTGCTTCGGCGCCTCGCAGCGGCCGACGGCGACATCGACCTCGAAGAACTGATCGACGCCACAACGAAGATCATCGGCGAGGAGCCGCGCACGCTGACCTCGGGCGCCTTCCGCCGCCTGCTCGGAGAATACGGAAGTTGATCCTCGACGAACTCCGGAGACGCCGCGTATTCCGAACGATTGCGGCCTACGTGGTCGCCTGCTGGGTCGTCATCGAGGCGGCGGACGTCATCTTCCCTTACCTGTCGCTGCCGGAGTCGGCGGTGCGCCTCGTCATCATCGCCGCGATCATCGGCTTCCCGGTGGTCGTCGTCCTCGCCTGGTTTTTCGACATCACCCCGGAAGGCATCGTGCGCACGCCCGACCGGGCGGAATCGGACCGGCCGGCAAGGCGGGTACTCGGCCGCTGGACGGACGTCGTGTTGCTCGGCCTGCTGGCACTCGCCGTCGCCTATATCGTCAGCGAGCGGATGGACGGCCAAGAAGGCGAGCCGCTGGCGGCGGGGCCTCGTTCCATAGCGGTATTGCCTTTCGCCGACCTGAGTCCCGACGGCGACAGTGTCTATCTGGGCGACGGTATCGCGGAGACCGTCCTGCATACGCTGGCGCGCGTGGACGGTCTGCGCGTGGCGGCGCGGACCTCCTCGTTCATATTCCGCGACAGCCGCGAGGATATCCGTGAGATCGGCGAGGCACTGAACGTCGACACCGTACTGGAGGGAAGTGTCAGCAAGGACCCGGCGGGCCGGCGAATGCGGGTGACGGCCCAGCTCATCGACGCGAGGAACGGATTCAATCTGTGGTCGGAGAGCTATGAAGGTCCGGTGGACGATGTCTTCCGTATCCAGGACGAGATCGCGACCGCCATCGCCCGCAACATGGAGCTGACGCTGCTCGGCGACCAGCCGTCGCCGGTCGCGGAAACGACCGAAAACGTCCAAGCCTATGAACTCTACCTGAAGGGCCGCAATGCCGCCCACGAGCGCACCGAAGCGGGGCTGGTGCGGGCCCTGGACTTCTTCGAAGAAGCGACGGAAGTGGACCCGGGTTATGCACTCGCTTACACGGGACTCGCGGACACGCTGTCGCTGCTGATCGACTACGGCAACGAGCGCCTGGACAGTGTCGTGCCGCGCGTCGAAGCACTCATCGATCGGGCCTTCGAGCTCGAACCGCAGCTCCCTGAGGCGTGGGCCTCGCTGGGACTTCTGCGCCTGCAGCAGGGGCGCTACGCGGCCGCCGACGAGGCGCTCAGCCGATCGCTGTCGCTCGATCCGGTGAACGACGACGCACTCACGTGGTACGGCAGCGTCCTGCTGGCACAGGACCGTTACCGGGATGCGCTCGCTACCTATCTGCGCGCCTACGACCGCGATCCGCTCTCGATCCCGCTGAATTCCAACCTCGGCAACCTGCTGAGCACGATGGGCCGGCACGTCCAGGCCGAGTCGCATTTCCGCAAACTGCTCGAACTCAAACCGGAGGACACCGGCACCTATCACAATCAGCTCATCCAGTCCGCCCATGCACGAGGCGACATGGCGGCGGCGACGCGCTGGATCCGTATCGAACTCGAGCGCGACCCCCTGAATCTGCTCGCGATGTTCTACCAGGTGGCCGTCTATACGGATCTGGGCGAGTTCGAGCGGGCTCTCGAGTGGCTCGAGCGCATGGAGGCGATGGACCCGGACGATGTCTTCACCCTGCAGGGAAGGAGCATGTGGTATGTCGCAAACGGACGTTTCGACGATAATCTCGCCTACGTCCGCGAAAAGGTCGATCACTTCGCGACGATACTGGAGCCCTACGGCGTGACACTACCGCCCGGCCTGCTCGCGTGGCTGGGTTCCGCCAACTACTTCGCCGGTGACATGCAGGCCGCCCGCGAAGCATACGACCGCGCACTCGCATTCGACGGCGGGATCTCGGCGCCTGTCGTCAACGAGACGAATCAGGTCTGGCTCCCGTGGATGATCCGCTCCTATCTGGCGCTGGGCCTGGATGCCGAAGCGACCCAGTTGCTCGAAGCATTGGGCAGGTACCTGGAAGAACTGTTGGCAGCCGGCATCGATACTGCCAGCGCCCATGCCCAGCATGCCCAGTTCCTGTCGCTGAGCGGCCGACGGGAGCAGGCCCTGCCCGAACTCCGCGCCGCCGCGGAGCGCGGATTCCGTCAGACTTATTATCTGGATTTCGTGCCGGATCTCGCAGCGCTGATGGCCACCGGCGGCGGCGAGGAATTCCGTCGTCTGCTGGATTCCTATACGGCGAGGGAGCGCGAGGAAGTCGCGTCTCTGCCCCCATTCGAATACACGGTGCCCCGGACGCCGCCGCCCATTTCGCTGGCACCGCAGCGCCGCGAACTCTACGCCCGGCGCTACCGGGTGGAGAACGGCATGCTGGTGCGCATCGAGGATACCAATGACGGTCTGTTGCTGAGCGTGCCGGGCCAGGAGCCGATGCTCATGCACGCCGCCACGCCGACCGAGTTCTTCTTCGACGATTCGACACTGCGCATCGAGTTCGTCCTGGACGCCCGCGACCGGGTCCGCCATCTGCTGTGGCACCAGTACGGGGACAAGCAGCGCGGGCGCCCGTCCGTACAGCGTCGCGAGCGGGCTTCTTACGAACTCGACCCGATGGTCCTCGACGACTACCTCGGGCGCTATGCGCTCGAGGGTATCGCCGGCGCGGAGATGCGCATGACACGGCGTGACGACATGCTCTACGGCGCTCTCACCGGTCAGCCGGCCATCCCGTATCTCCCGACGGGCGTGGACGAATTCGCCAATGACGACGTCAATGCCACGCTGCGTTTCCGTCGCGACCGCAATGGCCGCGTGATCGAGCTGACCATCCGCCAGGAAGGCATCGAACTCCGCGGCCTCCGGCAGGACGAGGACGGCGCGGCGCGGACCGACGGTGATGCCGGCTAGTCGCCCGTCGCCTCTCGCGGCCCGAGGTGGCGCTCGAACCAGTCGAGTATCAATCGCAGGCGCTGGACGCGCCGGGACGGCGTACCATCGCGCGACATTCCGTGGCTCTCACCGGGGAGGACGACCAGTTCGGCCGGCTTGCCGAGCTGCCTCAGCGCGGTGTAGTACTGCAGACCCTGCTCCAGCGGCGTGCGGTAATCCGCATCGCTGTGGATGATCTGGACAGGCGTTTCCACATCGTCGACCCGCATCAGTGGTGAACGGTCCAGATACGAAGCGGGATCGCGCCAGGGGTAGTCCGTGAACCAGCGGGTCGTCACGTAGCGGTTGATGTCGGTCGTGCCGACGAAGCTCAGCCAGTTCGTCACGGACCGGTGCGCAGAAGCCGCCCGGAAGCGGTCGGTCTGCCCGACGATCCAGGTCGTGAGCAGGCCTCCGCCGCTGCCGCCCGCCACACCGAGCCGGTCGCCATCGATGTAGTCCCTGCCGACGACTGCATCCACGACCGCCATGAGGTCGCGGAAATCATCGCCGGGATAGCGATACTGGATGACGTTGCCGAAGGTTGCGCCGTAGCCCGTGCTCCCCCGCGGATTGGCGATGAGCACGAAGTATCCGGCGGCGGCCAGCACCTGGAATTCATGGAAGAAGTTGGTCCCGTACATCGCATGGGGCCCGCCGTGGATGTAGAGGATCAGGGGGTGTTCGCGGCGCGTATCGAATCGTGGCGGGCGGATCAGCCACGCCTGGACGGGTGTCTTGTCGAATGAACCGACCCACAACTCCTCGTACTCCGCGAAGCGGGGATATTCGAGATAGCGGGCGTTCAGCGACGTGCGCTGTCGCCAGCCGCCGCGCTGCGCCCGGTGCGGCGGGAAGGTCACCAACTGGGGAGGGAAATCCGGACGGCTGTACAGAGCCGCGATCGTGCCGTCCCGGGCGACGTCGAATTCGCGTATCTCTCCCTCGTCGAAGTCCGTCACCGGCCGGACATCGGCTTCGTCCACGTCCACCCGCATCAGTTGCACCCGGCCGTCGCGGGCCGACGTGAAGTAGAGGTACTGGCTGTCCGCGGACCATGCCAGTCGACGTGCCGAACCGAAGGGCGGATTCACGTCGCCCGCCATGGTATCCGCAACGCCGGTGGTCCACGCCCGGCTCAGGCTGCGGCGCTCGCTGCCATCGGGGCGCATGACGTAGAGCTCCGCAGGCCAGTAGCTGACCGGCGGATCGCTGTCGTCGAATCCGATCCAGGCGATCCACTGTCCGTCAGGCGACGGCAGCGGTGAGTCGGCAGGCCCGGTATTCCCGGTCAGTGCCCGCGCCGTCGAACTGCCATCCGCAGCCACCGCGTAGATCTCCGTATCACCGAGCGCCAGCGCTTCCTCCGAGCGCCACGCGGCACTGAAATACACGGTGCGACCATCGACGCTCCACACCGGGGGTCCGGCGCCGAACTCGTGCTCGGTCAGCCACAGCGGCGCGACGGTCATCGGCTCCTCCGCCGACAGGATCGCGAGCTGGGGGCTGCCGGGGCGCCGGTAGCCGGAGGCGCCATCGCGTCGCGTCAGCAGCCGGTCCGTCACGTAAGGCAGATCGTCCGCGGATTCGTCCCTGGCCTGGGCCAGCACGGCCAGCCTGGCACCGTCGGGAGCCCAGGCGAATGCAGTGACGCCGCCCGCGATGTCGCTAATCTGCACGGCGTCGCCGCCACCCTGCTCCAGAACGAAAACCTGGGCGACGCCCATCCTCCGGGAGAGAAAGGCGATGCGGCGACCGTCGGGCGACCACGCAGGCGCATAGTCCGCGGCGGGATCGACGGTCAGACGGCGTTCCCCGCTCTCCCCGATCAGCCACAGGTCGGCCGTGTAGGTATCGGTTTCCACGTCGGTGGAGATACGCGTGTACACCAGCCGCTCCGACCCGGGTGAGAAGCGGGCATCACCCGCGTACTCCCAATCCAGCAGAGACTCTTCGGTGAGCGGCGCCGCACGCAGGGCCGACATTACCGCGACCAGCACGAGCAGCGTCGAGGGAAGCCGGAGCAGGACCCGATTCGTCATGCCGCGGATTCTAGCAGCCGGTCCCGAATGCGCACGATGTGACCTGGGCCAGCCACGGGGCTGCGCCGATCGTCTAGGATGACCGGGCCGACTCACGAGTGACCCCGATGGACGAACGAAAGGACCTGCGCCTGTTGCTGAATTCCCAGGTGCCCCTCGTCGTGGTGGAAACCCACGAGGAGGGTCGCGTGCTGGACCTGCTGAAGGACGTGAACCTCGCCGGTCCGGGCCCGGCTCATCATCGGCCGCTCTATCGCTGGACTGTCACGGATGGCCTCCAGCGACTGGATATCGAACTCGAGCCTCAGCTGCACAACAGTCAGCCCACGGACGTCCTGCGCCACATCCGGGCCGTCGAGAAACCGGGCCTTTACGTTCTGCTCGACTTCCATCCGTATCTGGACGATCCCGTGATCGTACGCCTCGTCAAGGACATCTGCCTGGGCTTCCGCGACATCAATCGGCACCTGGTCCTGATCAGCCACCGCATCGAGTTGCCATCCGAGATCGAGCGCTATTCCGCCCGTCTCGAGCTGAGCATGCCCTCCGCCGGCGCGCGGGACGAAATCGTGCGGCGTGTGGCGCGCGAATGGGCGCACACGAACGCCGGCAAGCCCGTGCGGACCGATCGCAAGGCCTACGAACTACTCATCCGTAACCTCGGCGGCCTGACGGCCGCGGAGACCGAGCGCCTCGCGCGCAATGCGATATTCCGTGACGGCGCGATCTCCGCGGCGGACATACCGGAGGTGATGCGGGCGAAATACGAGTTGCTGAATCGGAGCGGCCTGCTGAGTTACGAGTACGAGACCGCGGACTTCGCCGAGGTCGGCGGCCTGTCACGGCTGAAGACCTGGCTGGAACATCGGCGCGGCGCGTTCCTCCGGCCGGACGCACACCGGCAACTGGATCTGCCCCGCGGTCTCCTTCTCGTCGGCATACAGGGCTGCGGCAAGAGCCTGGCGGCGAAGGCGACCGCCGGAGTCTGGGGCCTCCCGCTGCTGCGGCTCGACTTCGGTGCCCTGTATAACAAGTACCACGGCGAGACGGAGCGCAACCTCCGCGAGACGCTGCGCACAGCCGAAGTGATGGCCCCGTGCGTCTTGTGGATCGACGAACTGGAAAAGGGTATCGCGGGCGGTCGCGACGAGAGCGGCACGAGCCGCCGGGTGCTGGCCACCTTCCTGACGTGGATGGCAGAGAAACGCGACCAGGTCTTCGTGGTGGCCACCGCGAACGAAATCGACGAACTGCCGCCGGAACTGGTGCGCAAGGGACGCTTCGACGAGATCTTCTTCGTCGACCTGCCGGGTCGCGATTCGAGGCGGGACATTTTCGCACTGCACCTGTCGGCGCGAGAGCAGCGCCCGGAGGATTTCGACCTGGACGCGCTCGCCGACGCGACCCATCACTTCTCCGGCGCCGAGATCGAACAGGCCATCGTTTCCGCACTGTACACACTGCACGGGCAGGACCGGGGGCTGGACACCGGGGCGATACTCGCGGAAATCGAGGCCACCCGGCCGCTGGCCGTGGTCATGGCAGAGCGCATCGGGCGCCTCCGGCGCTGGGCTGACGGGAGGACCGTCCCCGCCGACTAACCGTCCCGGCGTGGGGGCTCGTTTTCCGTGCTAGACTTTTTTCATGGCATCGGAGAACAAGAACAACATCGGTGCTCTCGACGATGTCATCGACGATGACCTCACCGACGAGCTGGCACCGCTGCGCACGGCCGGAGACGGCACGGCAGAACTCTTCGGCCTGGACCCGACCGTCGTCGAACGCGAGGAGCGGATTCTCGCCCTGGAATCGGACCTCGAGCAGCGTGACGAAGCTGTCCGGGACCTGCAGAGCCGGCTGGAGGACGCTGCCGCCCGCGCGGAGGAGATGGCACGATGTATCGCCGAGCGGGACGAGGCCGCAGCGGCACTCCGATCTGATCTATCCGCAGCGCTGGACCGCCTGGACGCGCAGCAATCCCGCCTGGACGAGGCACTCGAGGCCGATGCGACTCTCCGGCAGACGCTGACGGAACGGGAACAGCGGCTCGCCGAGGCAGAGGCCGAGCGTGCCGAACTCGCAACCGCCCTGGACCGCTCGACCGGTGAAGCGGAAAGCCTCCGCGATACCCTCACGAGGCTGCAGGAAGACAACCGGCGCTCGGAGGCGGAACGGCGGTCTGCATTGGGTTCCCTGGCAGACCGCCGCGGGCGGACCGCGCGGAAACTGGCGCGCGCCGAGAGCATACGCCGGTCACTCGAACGCGAACTGAGCCGTCTCCAGGCCGAGAATCGCCTGCTGAACCAGACCATCGTGGCGAGCAGCCGACCGGAGCCGGAGGCAGCCGCACAGGAGCGCCAGGCGGCACAGCGGGCGGCCGACGACGCGCATCGCGAGCAGCGCATCGAGGAGTTGTCCGCCCGGGTGACCGAGGCCCGGATGGCGGCTGCCGAGCTGGGGCGTCGAATCCGGGAGCGTGACGACCGGATCACTGATCTGGAGCAGTCGAGCGCCGAACTCGGTGAACGCCTGCGCGCGGCCGAGTCCGCGCGGTCCGCAGCCGACGAGGAACTCGCCCGTCTTCGGTCGGCGGCCACAGACGGCGAGCGGCGGGCGGGCGAGCTGTCACGTCGCTGCGAAGCACTCATGGAAGAGAAGGAGTCCCTGCTCGCCGATGCCGGGAGCCTACGTGAGGCACTGGACGCCGCCCGCTCGGGACTCCTCGAGGCGGAGGAGGCGCGTACGCAACTCCTCACCGAGACCGAAGAGCGGTCCGGCGAACTCGAATCCGTTTGGCGGGAACTCTGCGAGCGCGACCAGGCGCTGGACCGGGAGCGGTCGTCCAGGGAGTGCCTCGAGGCGTCGATGACAGAACTCCGTGAAAAGCTGGAAGAGCGCGACGAGCGCATTGCCGGCGATGCGGCAACGATCGACGAACTGCGAAGACAACTCGGCGAGACGGAACAGGAGCTCACCACCGCGCTCGACGCGAACCACTCCCTTCGGCAGGAGATCGAACGGTTACGAGACGACGTGGAGCAATTGACCAGCGTCGGATCCTCTCCTGTGCCTGCCGATCCCGAATCGGTCGACGGCGCGACGAACGAGCATGAACACGAGGATGGTGCCGTCGACGCCCGCATGGGACGTTCGCTGGTCACGGCGATGAACGGACGCGAGATCCGCTACCCACTGTTCCGCAGCCGGATCACGATCGGGCGTACTTCCGTCAACGATATCCAGCTCAAGACGCCGTTCGTCAGCCGTTCTCACGCCGTCATCTTCAACGACGCGGAACGGGTTCAGATCGTCGATCTCGGCAGCAAGAACGGGCTCTACGTCAATGGTGAGCGCCGGAGCCGCGCGGATCTGAATGCCGGTGATCGGTTACTCATCGGTGACACCGAGTTCGAATACCAGGAGATGCATCGCCACTGATCCCCGCGTGATTGTGAGGGTGATCACGGACATCGACCCTCGCGCCGGGTTAACGTCGTCAGCCACGGAACAACTCGGCGGGACGACGGGAATCGAACGGTGATGGGGACGCGGCGGGCAGATGCAACGCTCACACGGGCGATCCGCGAACGCGGTCAGGACGTCGCGAATCGCCGGGTATGGCTGCCGACGGTGGTCTACGACGCGCTCCCCTACTTCTACCTCACCGCCGGATTCCTCTCCCTCTTCGCGACACTCTACATCCGTGGCTGGTACTGGGTGGTTCCCTACTACCTGCTTTTCGCCGGCTCCTGCCTGCACCTCGGTGTCCGGATCTGGCGGCGCAGGCGCCGGGAGAAGCTACGCCCCTGACTGCGCGCCGCCACGGAGCATCGCATCCAGTTCGAGCGTCTCGTCTTCGGCTACACCGAGGTGGCGGAGTGCGTCCGCAAGACGCACGACGTACTCCACATTGGCCCCACTCGGCCCGCTTGCCTGCCGAATCTGGCGTGCGATCTCTTCGAGGGGCGCCGGGCCGGCGAAATGTATCCCGCGAGGATCCGCGATATAGGTGACCGCACCGATTCGCCGTCCGTCGTCCAGTTCCAGGGAAAGGCGCCGGCTCAGATAACCGTTCTTCTCCCGATGATCGAGATAGGCCAGCACATCCGCCGCCGATCCCGGCGTGATGCGATAGGCAATGCCGCGGCATCGCAGGCCTGGCGCCTCGACCAGGGTCGCAACACGGCCCGGACGCGCCGGTGTACCCCGATGGTCAGTGGAAGCCTGCCAGAAGCGGCGTTCATAACCGGAGATCCATGCCGGAACTGCCTCGACATGGGGGAAGTCGGGGCGCCAGACCAGCGAACCGTATCCGAATATCCACACGCTGGCGTTCAACGCGCACACCCGTCGATCTCGGAGCGGCAGCCCCGCCGGTGATGGAAACGGTCGGAGCCGGGCTTGATTCCAACCTCGCTATCGGGAAGCATGGCGTTTTCCACGCCCGGATTCTGACAATGAGTGACGAAAAATTCGACTACGCGCACACCGCGAAACGCGAACTCGTCGCCCTCGCCCTGTTTCTCATCGCCGGAATCGGTCTGCTGCCGATCGCCGTCTATCTGGTCGGCGGGATCGTCTTCGGGGAGCACCCCGACGGTCTCGGTGCATTCGTTACCGACATGTGGGACAGCCTGCTGGACGGCGACCTCGCCACCTGGTTCCTCGTCCTCAGCCCCTATCTGGTGTGGATCGCGAGCCGCCTGACCTGGCGCGGAATACGCCGTCCGTATGGACGGACCACGTCGTAACCACGGCTCGATCGCCTTGACATAACTACTTGAATTGCAGTGACTTTGTGATCGAGTTCCTCGTCACGGGTGTGAAATCGATGCGAGACTGCACTCCGCGTTTCCGCCTGAGGACCGAGCATGCAGCCGATGAGAGTCCGTGCCACCCGGATCGCCGCTCTCCTGCTGAGCGCTGCCCTCCTGCCGGGCGTGGTGACGGCCGACACCAACCGCACTGCTCCCGGGGAGCTCGACGACGCCGTCCGATTCGCGTCACCGGCCGCACACGAAGCAGGCACGCTCGGCTTCCAGCTTCTGCCGGCACGATTCCGGCACGGTGCCTGGCACCACCCCGGCGCCGCTCCGACCGACGCGGCCGGGCGCGACCCGCGCCTGTTCGACGCACTCGACTTCCGCGACAGAAGTAGCCTCATCACGCGCATCCGTGAACTCGACGCCCCCAGCCTGCTGACGTTCCTCGAGACCCGTGCCTTCACGGTGTTCCTCGGATTTTCCGCGGAAGGCATCCCGGTGCTGAACATCATCAGCCGGCGGTCCGAACGGGCCGTTCCCGACTCGGACGACAAGCCGCTGCCGCCTGCCCACCTGCCGGAGGCCACGATCCTGGCGGCCGCCGCCCTGGGACGCTGATCCGTCCCTCCTAGCGGCGCGCGTCCGCGGAACGGTCCCGCGCGGCACGGAACTCGTTGCCTTCCACCCAGTTCGGCCAGGCCGTCGTCTCGGCCAATTCGTAGCCCACGTCGAACAGAAGCTCGGTGTCTTCGAGGATCCCCCGCAGATCCCAGTCTTCACTGAACTCGTCGGTGACCTTGTGATAGCGCTCGGCCACCCATGCGGCGTTGTAGGCGAGCCCGTACTCCATGCCTTTCTCGCGATGTTCCACGCCGCCACGCAGATACAGCGCCGGCACGCCACGCTTGGCGAAATTGAAGTGATCCGACCGATAGAAGAAGCCTTTCTCCGGCGTGGGTTCCTGCTCCAGTCGCCGCTCCTGCGCGGCGGCCGCCCGGGCCGCGTATTCGTCGAGCTCCGAGTTGCCATAGCCGATAACGGTAATGTCGTAGCTCGGTCCGACCAGCGACATGGCGTCGATATTGATATTCGCGACCGTGCGCTCCAGCGGATAGAGCGGATGACTGGCATACCACGCCGAGCCGAGCAGGTTCGACTCCTCGGCGGTGACGGCGAGGAAGACGATGCTGCGCGCCGGGGCCGGATCCACGGTAGAGAAAGCCTCCGCGATCTCCAGCATGCCGGCAACACCGGTCGCATTGTCGACGGCCCCGTTGTAGATGCGATCGTCGAGCACGGAACGCGCCATGCCCAGATGATCCCAGTGCGCCGTGTAGACGATGTACTCGTCCGGGCGCTCGCTGCCCGGCAGAATCCCCACGACGTTGCCGGACGGCATGCGCGAGAGGGTGTTGCGGAGGGAGACGCTCGCCTGCAGGCCCAGCGCCCGAGCCTCGAAACCGGGTTTCGCGGCGGCGTCCCGGGCCTCGTCGATATCGACACCGGCCGCGTCGAACACGCGTTCGGCGGCTTCACCGGTCAGCCAGCCCTCGATCGCCACCCGGGCGGGAGCAGCATCCCCGAGGTCCAGATCGAACTGCTCCCCGCTCCAGCTTCCGCTGACGACCAGCCAGGGATAGCCGGCCGCCTCCGTCTCGTGGATGATCAGAGCGCCCGCTGCGCCCTGCCGGGCCGCCTCTTCGTACTTGTAGGTCCAGCGTCCGTAGTAAGTCATCGTCCGACCGTTGAACAGGTCGGGATCCCCGGTGGCGAAACCGGGATCGTTGACGAGCATGACGACCGTCTTGCCGGCCACGTCGAGGCCCTCGTAATCGTTCCAGTCGTACTCGGGCGCCACGATGCCGTAGCCGACGAAGACGAGGTCGCTCGAATCGATCGACTCCGACTCGCCGACCCGCTTGGTCCAGACCATCATGTCCTGCTGGTAGTCGAGCGTCAGTTCTGCGCTGCCGCCCCGGATGGCGAGCGGGGAGATCTCCTCCGCCGTGATCGACACGAGCGGTACATCCTGCACGTAACTGTCACCGTTGCCCGGCCGCAGGCCGACCTCCCTGAAGGCAGCGGTCAGATAATCGATGGTCTTTCGTTCACCCTCGCCGCCCGGCGCCCGGCCTTCGAATTCGTCCGACGCCAGCGTCCGAACGTGCCTGGCAAAGTCCCCGGCATCGATGGCCGCCGCAGCCGCGGCGGCCGCACTGATCTTCGCTGTAGTATCGGCCGGAGTGGTGCCGGTCGCCTCCGATCCCGGCGGCGGCGCTTCTCCGCCACCGCAGGCGACGACGATCGACGCGATCGCGACCAGTGCCGACGTGCGCAGGGCGTTATGCATGGGTGCTCTCCATGGGTATTGGCGACGGCCGTGCCGGCGCAGCGCGTGAAACCGTGAGGCGCCGGTATACCAGAAACAGCCCCCGGTCTCACGTACGCGCCGGCTCCGGTGCGCCGATTGACCGGCGATCGGCCGCCACGTACGCTCGCTTTTTCCGGTGAGGAGACGGGCCATGACACTGCGCATTACCATCGATCTGGAGGAGTCGGACCTCAACCACTTCCGCCTCATCATGAAAGAGGCGCGCAAGGCAGCCGGTCGCGCCTCGGAGGACGAGATCATCGCTGCCGCCGAGAAACTGCTCTCCGAGGTCCGGGAAGGCAAGGTTCCGGCCTATATCCAGGACCGACTCGAGAAACTGCGTGTGCTCACCGATATGCTGCGGGACGGCGAGTGGAAACTGCCGCCGGAGGAAACCGCACGCGTCATTAATGCCCTCGCCTATTTCGCGGAACCCGAGGATCTCATCCCGGATCACATCCCGGGCCTCGGCTTTCTGGACGACGCGATCATGGTCGAGCTCGTGGTGCGGGAACTGCGCCACGAGATCGACGCCTACCGTGATTTCTGCGACTTCCGTACGCGGGAGGAGGCACGGCTCGGCAAGAAGAGCGAAGATCCCGTGACCCGCGAGGAATGGCTGCACAGCCGCCGGCGGGAACTGCACTCGCGCATGCGCCGGCGCCGGCGCAGCGATCGGGGCGGACGCGGCTCCAAGCGCTCGCCACTGTCCCTTTTCTGACCGGCACGTCTGATCGACGCGCGGCGACGATGCCCCGCGCCGGACTTATTCCGGCCAGTAATAGGCGCCCGCGACGAACACTGCGCACCACATCAGGATCTGCGCCGGCCAGCGCCACCAGCTTTTATTCAGCTGCGCCCAGAAACTCCCGGCGGATATTACGGTCAGAGCGATAAACAGGCCCAGGCTGCCGATGAGCGGACGGAACTCCGCCGCCAGTCTCGGGTATTCGTCACCCAGGATCAGGAATATCAGCATCACGACGGCGAGGCCGAGACTGATGGAAGCGGCGGAGCCGAGCACGATACCGGTGATTATGGTGAGTGGTTGCATAGGGCCTGTCGAGCA
>JARRPZ010000068.1:0-13694 GCA_037382365.1 Gammaproteobacteria bacterium | reverse complement strand
GAGCTGAAGTATTTCGAGGGTGCGCCGGTCATCGAGCGTATCAAGCGTGTGAGCCGGCCCGGCTTGCGTATCTACCGGGGCAAGGACGACATCCCGCGGGTGCTCGGCGGCCTGGGCGTGGCCATCGTCTCCACGTCCGCGGGGCTCATGAGTGACCGGGAGGCGCGCGAGAAGGGCATCGGCGGAGAAGTGCTCGCCGTCGTCTCTTAAGGGATAAATCGAGTCAGGAAAATGTCTAGAGTCGCAAAACAACCCGTAGCACTGCCCAAGGGCGTCGACGTGGCCATTAAAGGTACGACCGTCAACGTGAAGGGCTCGAAGGGTGCTCTCGAACTGGAGCTGAACCCCGAAGTGGAGCTCGCCCAGGAGGACGGGAGTCTATCCGTAAAGGCGCGTTCGGGGTCCCGCTTCGCCATCGCGATGGCCGGCACGACGCGTGCGCTGCTCGCGAACATGGTCAAGGGTGTCACGGATGGTTTCGAGCGCAAACTGGAGCTCCGCGGTGTCGGTTATCGTGCCCAGGCCCAGGGCAACACCCTGAACCTGACGCTCGGTTTCTCGCATCCGGTCGCCTATCAGGTGCCGGAGGGTGTGCAGGTCGAGACACCGAGCCAGACCGAGGTGATCGTGCGCGGTGCGGACAAGCAGCAGGTGGGCCAGGTCGCGGCCGAAATCCGTCGTTTCCGGCCGCCCGAGCCCTACAAGGGCAAGGGCGTGCGTTATACCGACGAGCGTGTCGTGATGAAGGAAGCCAAGAAGAAGTAGGCGGTTCCCGAGGTTTTTGGATATGAGACTGGATAAAAAGCAGAGTCGGCTGCGCCGCGCTCGTCGGGCGCGGTCGAAAATCCGCGAACTCGCGGTGGCCCGCCTGAGCGTCCATCGCACGCCACGGCACATCTATGCGCAGATCATCTCGCCGGACGGCAGGAGCGTGGTCGCGAGTGCCTCCACGTTGGAGAAGGAGCTCCGCGGGAAACTGGAGAATACGGGCAATGTGGCTGCTGCCGTCGAGGTCGGACGGACCATCGCCGAGAAGGCGAAGGCCGCAGGTGTGGAGTCGGTCGCCTTCGACCGCTCGGGATTCCGTTTCCACGGGCGTGTGAAGGCGCTGGCGGATGCGGCGCGAGAGGCTGGACTGCAGTTCTAGGGTATTGGAATACCCGTCGCAGCGACCGACGGGACATCGGGTAGTGAGAAATGGCAAGAATCGAACAGGGTAGCGACGATCTCCTCGAGAAGCTGGTCGCGGTCAATCGCGTCGCGAAGGTGGTGAAGGGTGGTCGGCAGTTCGGCTTCACGGCGCTGACCGTCGTCGGCGATGGCGCCGGCCGGGTGGGCTTCGGCTACGGCAAGGCGCGCGAGGTCCCGATCGCGATCCAGAAGGCGATGCAGGCAGCGAGGAAGAACCTGAAGAAGGTGCACCTGAAGGACGACACGCTCCAATACGAGGTGAAGGGCCGTCATGGTGCGACCCGCGTCTTCATGCAGCCGGCTTCGGAAGGTACCGGCATCATCGCGGGTGGTGCGATGCGCGCGGTGTTCGAATGCGCCGGAGTGCGCAACGTGCTGGCGAAGAGCTACGGCTCGCGGAATCCGATCAACGTGGTCCGCGCCACGATCAACGGGTTGGATTCCGTGCATTCTCCCCGTCGCATCGCGGCCAAGCGCGGCAAGAAAGTAGAAGAGATACAGAGCTAGTCATGGCCAAGGGACAGAAACTGAAGGTGACCCTCGTCAAGAGCCGCCACGGCCGGCTCGCGAGCCACAAGGCCTGCGTGGCCGGGCTCGGACTGCGGAAGATAAACCACACGGTCACTGTCGAGGATACGCCGGAGAACCGGGGCATGATCAACAAGGTGTCCTATCTCCTGAACGTTGAGGAAGTGTAGATATGCGCCTGAATACGCTTAAGCCTGCAGAGGGCAGCAAGAAGCCGGGCAAGCGCCTCGGCCGTGGTCACTCCGCCGGTCAGGGCAAGACCAGTGGTCGTGGCCAGAAGGGCCAGCATGCACGCTCGGGTGGCTATCACAAGGTCGGCTTCGAAGGCGGTCAGATGCCGTTGCAGCGTCGTCTGCCGAAGGTCGGCTTTAATTCCGCGCGTCGGGATCTCAGTGCCGAAGTGCGTCTGCATGAACTCGCAGGCGTGGACGCCGAGATGATCGATCTCGACGCACTGAAGAAGGCGCATGTCATCGGACGCAGAGTCGTGACCGCCAAGGTCATCGCGTCCGGTGAATTGAAGAAGGCAGTGAAACTCAAAGGAGTCAAGGTGACTCCTGGCGCCAGAGCAGCCATCGAGGCTGCCGGCGGTTCGATCGAGGATTGAGTGGACAGGAACGGACAGGCGAAGCCTGAACGGTAGGGACAGTGGCGAAAGCACCCAGCAACAAAACGGCAATGGCCCTCGCGCAGGGCGGGAAGCTCTCGGAGCTGCGGCAGCGGCTCCTGTTCCTGATCGGCGCGCTGGTGGTCTATCGCGTCGGTACGTTCATCCCGGTGCCGGGCGTGGACCCTATAGCGCTCTCGAGCTTCTTCGACCAGCAGTCGGGTAACATCCTGGGGCTGTTCAACCTCTTCTCCGGCGGCGCACTGCAGCGTTTCGGCGTGTTCGCGCTCGGGATCATGCCGTACATCTCCGCTGCGATCATCATGCAGATGGCCGCGGTGGTCGTGCCCAGTCTCGCCCAGCTGAAGAAGGAGGGTGAGTCCGGTCGTCGCAAGATCACCCAGTACACGCGTTACGGGACGGTGGGCCTCGCGCTGTTCCAGTCGGTGACGGCAGCCTACGCCATCCAGAACCAGCCCAACCTCGTGATCAATCCCGGGCCGGGCTTTATTTTCACCGCCGCGATTACGCTGGTAACGGGAACCGTATTCCTGATGTGGCTCGGTGAACAGATCACCGAACGCGGTATCGGCAACGGCATCTCCATGATAATTCTTGCGGGGATCGTGGCCGGCATGCCGGGCGCCATCGCCGGCACCGCCGAGCTGGTCCGTAATGGCGAGATGGCGCCGGCCTTTGCGATCCTGATCCTGTTCGCCATCGTGGCGGTGACCGCGTTCGTGGTGTACATGGAGCGTGCGCAGCGGCGAATCACGGTGAATTACGCCCGGCGCCAGCAAGGCAGGCGCATGTATGCGGCCCAGAGCACGCATCTGCCGTTCAAGATCAATATGTCGGGCGTGATCCCGCCGATCTTCGCCTCGAGCATCCTGCTGTTCCCGGCGACGCTGGCCCAGTTCGCAGGTACCAGCGCGGATCCGACCTTACTGCAGCGTGTGCTGCAGAACATCGGGACGAGCATGGGGCCGGGTCAGCCGATCTACATGTTGCTCTACGGCATACTGATTATCTTCTTCTGTTTCTTCTACACCGCGCTGGTGTTCAACTCGAAGGAGACGGCGGATAACCTGAAGCGCTCCGGTGCTTTCATCCCGGGTATCCGTCCCGGCGCACAGACGGCGGAATACATCGACCGTGTGCTGACACGGCTTACGCTCTGGGGAGCGATCTACATCACAGCGGTATGTCTGATGCCGGAATTCGTCCGGCTGTTCTATCCGAGCATCCCGTTCTATTTCGGTGGCACGTCGCTGCTGATCCTGGTGGTGGTCGCCATGGACTTCATGTCTCAGATGCAGGCGCACATGATGTCGCATCAGTACGAAGGGATGATGAAGAAGGCCAATTTGAGGAATTACGGTCGCGCGGGACAGATCCGCTGACGGCCGGGTGACGGAGAAAGACGATGAAAGTTCGTGCATCAGTCAAGAAGATGTGCCGCAACTGCAAGATCATCCGGCGCAACGGCGTCGTGCGCGTCATCTGTACGGACGCGCGCCACAAGCAGCGGCAGGGTTGAATGTGACACGGGCGCCCCGAGCGGGCGTCCAGTAAGAGAGCAGAGGATTTATCAGTGGCCCGTATAGCAGGCATAAATATCCCGGTGCACAAGCACGTGGTGATCGCGCTCACCAGCATCTACGGTATCGGCAACACGACGGCGCGCAAGATCTGCGAAGCCGCCGGCATAGCGCCGGATGTCGAAGTGAAGGATCTGGCGGAGCCGGAGGTGGCCCGTCTGCGGACGGAGGTCGCCCGCTACATGGTGGAGGGCGATCTGCGTCGCGAGCAGTCCATGAATATCAAGCGGCTGATGGATCTCGGTTGCTACCGTGGCATCCGCCACCGCCGCGGCCTGCCGGTACGGGGACAGCGCAGCCGAACGAACGCGCGGACCCGGAAGGGCCCACGCCGTCCCGTCCGCAAGTAACGGGCGCTAAAGGATTCGAGTAGGAACTGAAGATGGCTCAAGCGAAAAAGACGACCACACGGAAGAGGGTTAAGAAGCAGGTGCAGGACGCGATCGCGCACGTGCACGCTTCCTTCAACAATACGATCATCACGATCACCGATCGGCAGGGCAACGCGCTGTCGTGGGCGACGGCGGGCGGCTGTGGCTTCCGTGGGTCGAGGAAGTCGACGCCTTTCGCGGCCCAGGTCGCCGCCGAGAAGGCAGGCAAGGCGGCTCAGGACTATGGCGTGAAGAATCTGGACGTGCGTGTGCAGGGGCCCGGGCCGGGACGCGAATCCGCGGTCCGCGCGCTGAACGCCGTCGGCTTCCGCATTCAGACTATCGAAGACGTGACGCCGATCCCGCACAACGGGTGTCGTCCTCCCAAGCGTCGTCGAGTATAGAGAAAGAGGACCATGGCAAGATATCTCGGACCGAAATGTAAGCTCTCGCGCCGCGAAGGCACGGATCTTTTTCTGAAGAGCGGTGTGAAGCCGCTCGATGCGAAGTGCAAGCTGGACACGCCACCGGGCGGCAGCGCGACCGGTCGTCGTGCACGTCTGTCGGACTACGGCCTGCAGCTGCGCGAGAAACAGAAGCTCCGGCGCATGTACGGTGTGCTGGAACGTCAGTTCCGCAACTACTACAAACGCGCTGCGCAGTTGAAGGGTTCGACGGGCGAGAACCTGCTGCGCTTGCTCGAGGGCCGGCTGGACAACACGGTTTACCGTATGGGTTTCGCGTCCACCCGGGCCGAGGCACGTCAGCTGGTTTCCCACAAGGGCATCACGGTCAATGGCAAGGTGGTGAATATCCCCTCTTACCAGGTGAGCGCAGGCGACGAGATCGCGATTCGCGAACGCGCCAAGAAGCAGCTCAGAATACAGAATGCACTCGAGATCGCCGGCCAGGTCGGCTTTCCGGAATGGGTCGAAGTCGACACCAAGAAGATGTCCGGACTGCTGAAAACGTTGCCGGAGCGGGATGACATCCTGCCCGACATCAACGAGAACCTGGTGGTCGAGCTCTACTCCAAGTAATCAGGAGGACACTGTCCTATGTCGGAAGTTACCGAATTTCTGAAGCCTCGTGTCGTGAAGGTCACGCCGGAGAGCGACCAGCACGCACGAGTCGTTATCGAGCCGTTCGAGCGGGGCTTCGGGCACACGCTGGGAAATGCGTTGCGCCGCATCCTGCTTTCCTCCATGCCGGGCGCCGCCGTCGTGGAGGCCGAGATCGAGGGGGTGCTGCACGAGTACACCAGCATCGAGGGTGTGCAGGAAGACGTCGTGGACATCCTGCTGAATCTGAAGCAGGTCGCGGTGCGCATGCACAGCCGGGACAGCGCGGAGTTGACCGTCTCCAAGAAGGGACCGGGGCCGGTCACGGCGGGTGACATCCAGCTCGACCACGACGTGGAAATCCTGAATCCGGACCTCGTCATCGCCAACCTCACAAAGGCCGGAGAGCTGCGCATGGTCCTGAAGGTCATACGCGGCCGGGGCTACCAGCCGGCGAGCCAGCAGGCGGCGTTCGAGGAGCAGGCCGGGCCGATCGGTCGGCTGCAGCTGGATGCCTCGTTCAGCCCCATACGGCGGGTGACCTACAACGTGGAGGCCGCCCGCGTGGAACAGCGTACCGACCTCGACAAGCTGATCATCGACATCGAGACCAACGGCACCATCGATCCCGAAGAGGCGATCCGTCGCGCCGGCAGTATCCTGAAGGATCAGCTGAGCGTCTTCGTCGATCTGCAGGGACAGGAAGAGGGCGCAGGTGCCTCGGCAGAGGCGCAGATCGATCCGATCCTGCTGCGGCCGGTCGACGAGCTGGAACTCACCGTGCGTTCTGCGAACTGCCTGAAGGCCGAGAGCATCAACTACATCGGTGATCTCGTGCAGCGCACCGAGGTGGAGCTGCTGCGCACGCCGAATCTGGGCAAGAAGTCCCTCACGGAGATAAAGGACGTGCTCGAGGCCCATGGTCTCTCTCTCGGCATGCAGCTCGAGAATTGGCCGCCCGCCAGTCTGCGGCCCGATCGGGAAGCGCTGTCCGCCTGAGGTTCGTAAGAACTCTGATCACAGATAAACCGGAATCGACCAATGCGACACCAGAAGTCCGGGCGAAAGCTCAACCGCAACAGTCCGCACCGCCGCGCCATGTTCCGAAACATGGCCGCTTCGCTGGTGCGTCACGAGACCATCAAGACCACGCTGCCAAAGGCGAAGGAATTGCGCCGGGTCGTAGAGCCGCTCATCACGATGGCGAAGACCGATGGTGTCGCTCAGCGTCGCAAGGCATTCGATCGACTGCGGGACAAGGAAGCCGTCGGCAAGCTGTTCAGCGAGCTCGGGCCGCGCTACAAGGAGCGCCCCGGAGGTTACCTGCGCATACTGAAGACGGGTTACCGTCCGGGCGATGCGGCGCCCATGGCCATCGTCCAGCTCCTCGATCAGCCGGACGAAGCCGAGGCGGCGGCCGAAGCCCAGGACTGACAGACCCGCCACGCGCTCTCTGCAGTAGGGCCTCTTCAGGCCCTTCCCCCACGGCGGATCGGGCCTGAAGGCCCTCCTGCCGGTTCATGGTCAGCGAGTGAGCTGTTCCTCGGCGGCCGCGGCCTGCTCGCGGCGGCGGAGCCGGTCGATGAGCTTGCCGACGTATTCCGGAGACCGGGTGTTTCTGGCGACGAGGGTATAGACGGCCGGCACGACCAGAAGGGTCAGGAACACGGAGAACGTCACCCCGAAGAAGACGACCGAGCCGATGGACTGGCGCGCCTCCGCGCCGGCGCCGGCAGCGAGCATCAGCGGCACCGCGCCGAACGCCGTGCACATGCTTGTCATGAGTACGGGACGCAGGCGGATGCCCGCCGCCTGGATAACGGCCTCGCGGAATTCCACGCCGCGATCCCGCAGCTGGTTGGCGAACTCGACGATCAGCACGCCGTTCTTCGCCGCCAGGCCGATCAGCATGATGGCGCCGATCTGACTGAATACGTTGATCGATGAGCCGAATATCCAGATGCCGACCAGGGCACCCGCGATAGCGAGCGGCACGGTCACCATGATCACCAGCGGATGTCTGAAGCTCTCGAACTGCGCCGCCAGCACCAGGAATGCGATCAGCAGCGACAGCAGGAACGTCGTGTAGAGAGCGCTGCCGGAGCGCTTGAACTCGCGGGATTCACCGTCGTAATTCACCTGTACCTCGGAGGGCAGTTCCTCCGCCACGACGTTTTCGAGGTAGGTCAGCGCCTCGCCCAGCGAGTAACCGGGGGCGAGACCGCCGGAGATGGTAATAGCGCGGAGCCGATCGAAACGCTTCAGATCGACCGGTCCCGAGGTCTCCACGAGATTTACCATGTTGGAGAGCGGGATCAGGCGTCCCGTAACGTCCGAACGCACGAAGATACTGGCCAGGTCATCCGGGGTGCTGCGGGTCTCCATGCCTCCCTGCAGGATTACGTTGTACTCCTCTCCACCGTCGATGAAAGTCGTCACACGGCGCGAGCCGAGCACGGTCTCGAGCGTCCGGCCGATGGTGGCCAGCGAGACACCGAGATCGGCCGCACGGTTCCTGTCGATCCCCACGTCCATCTTCGGCTTGCGCTCCTGGTAATCGGTCTCCAGCCCGAGCAGCCGGGGGTTCTCCTCGGAGGCGCGATCGATGACGCGTTCGGCCCAGTCCGCGATCTCCGTGTAGTCGGTACCGCCGAGAACGAGTTCGACCGGCCGGTTGGATCCGCGGATTCCGAGACCCGAGGAGGAGCCGCGGGCGAATACGTTCACACCCGGCAGTGTGGCCAGTTCCGGTCGCCAGCCGGAGACGATCTGTTCGGCCGTCCGATCACGTTCGCTCCACAGGGCGAGCGGGACATAGAAGAACATCCGGTTGACGTCCGCGCCTCCGCCCCATGCAGAGCGGGTGAGTATCCGACGGACATCGCCCTGCTCGACGTCCGGCAGCACGATCTCCTCCACCTGGCGAGCATAGCGATCCATGTAGGCGAGGCTCGCGCCGTCCGGCCCGGTCATCGCAATGAAGGCAGCGCCCTGATCCTCCGGCGGCGCATATTCGACCGGCAGCCGCGCCATCAGCACCAGCGAGGCGGCGAACAGGATGGCGCTACCCAGCAACACCAGCACGGGACGACGCAGGAAGCGGCGCAATCCGGCCTCGTACCGGCGGGACAATCTGCGGAAGAGTGCATCGACTGAACGGCTGAATCGTCCCCGCCGGATACGCCTGCCCAAGAGCTTCGACGAGAGCATCGGCACGAGTGTCAGTGCGACGAGACTGGAGAAGACCACCGCGGCCGCAAGGGAGATGCCGAATTCGCCGAACAGACGGCCGACGGTCCCTTCCATGAAAGAGATCGGGATGAACACCGAGACCAGTACTGCAGTCGTCGCGATGACTGCGAAACCGATCTCGCGGCTGCCGTTCACGGCGGCCAGCAGCCCCGGCTCGCCTTCCTCGATCCGCCGGGCGATGTTCTCGAGCACCACGATGGCGTCGTCGACGACCAGTCCGATCGCCAGAACGAGACCGAGCAGCGTCAGGACATTGATCGAATACCCCATCGCTGCCATCACGGTGAAAGCAGCGATGATGGATACCGGTATGGTGAGGGCCGGGATGAGCGTCGCACGGATCGAGCCGATGAATCCGTAGATCACGATCAGAACGAGTGCGAGCGCAAGGCCGAGGGCCTTCACCACTTCCTTTATCGATTCACTGATGAATACGGAGAAGTCCAGATTGACGGACAGATTGATGTCGTCGGGCAGTGTGGGCTGGATGCGTTCGATCTGTTCCCGAACGCCGGTGTTGAGCATCAGTATGTTGGCCTTGGACTGAGGGATGATGCCCATGCTCACCCCCGCGATCCCGTTCGATCGGGAGATGCTCCGATCGTCCTCCGGTGCCAGTTCGACGTCGGCCACTTCCTCGAGACGGATCAGATACCCGTCCCGGCCGCGGCCCACGACCAGCCGACGGAAATCGTCGACGGAACTCAGGCCGGTCGCGGTGCGCAGCGTGAACTCCCTTTCCGTCGACTCGATTCGGCCGGCGGGCAGTTCGATGTTCTCCCGGCGCAGTGCATCCTCGATGTCGGTCACGGTCAGGCCCCGCGCGGCCAGGGCTTCCGGTTCTATCCAGACTCGCATGGCGAGCTGGCGCCCACCGAATACGCGCACGTTCGCAACGCCGTTGACGATCGAGAACTGGTCGACAAGATAGCGCTCGGCGAAGTCCGTCAATTCCATCGGCGACCTGCTCGTGCTGGAGAGGTCGATGTACATGGTGGCGCCGGTTCCGCCCCGGGCCTTCGTGATCTCGGGCGGTTCCGCTTCCTCCGGCAAATCCTCGACCACCCGGGCCACACGCTCGCGCACGTCATTCGCGGCCGCATCGAGATCGCGTTCGGCGGAGAATTCGATCGTCACGTCGAAACGACCGTCGTAGCTCGTCGAAGTCAGTTTCTCGATGCCTTCGATGCCGGCGACCGCGTCTTCGACGAGCTGCGTGATCTTGCGCTCTACGATTTCGGCGGAGGCGCCGCGGTAATTGCCGTCGACGTTGACGACCGGACGCTCGATGTCCGGGTACTCACGGATCGGCAGATTGCCGAGGGCCATCAGACCGACGATAACCAGGATGAGCGAGAGGACGGTCGCGAATACCGGCCGCCGGACCGATATTTCGGAAAGGATCACGGCCGCGACATCCCGACGGTCTCCCAGACGACCTGGGAGCCCTCGCGTACCTTCTGCGTGCCCTCGGTGATCACTCTTTGACCGGCCGTGATGCCGGAGACGATTTCCACGGCGCCGGGGATGCGCTGTCCGAGCTCCACCCGACGTCGTGCCACCCGGTCTTCCTCCGCCACGATGTAGATGTAGTGCTGGCCGCGCTCTGGCACGATGGCCTGCTCCGGCGCCATCAGGACCTCGGGTCGTCTCATCTGCAGTGCGACGGTGAGGAACATGCCCGGCTTCAGCACGCCGTCCTGGTTTTCCAGGGTCGCGCGCACGAGGATTGACCGGGAAACCGGATCGAGCCGGGTGTCGACACTGTCGATACGTCCCGAGAATTCCCGCTCCTGCAGCGCCGGACTGCGGGCACTCACGGTCAGGTCGTCGCGCAGGACGGACAGGAAGGCCTCCGGCACGGAAAACTCCAGCTTCACGGGGTCCAGATCATCGAGGGTGGTGATGACCATACCCGGATTGACCAGGCTGCCGGGACTGACCCGCCGCAGGCCGATCTTGCCGCTGAACGGTGCGCGGATAAAGGTGTTATCGAGCCGTGCCCGGGCGGCCTGCACTTCCGCCTCGGCGACCTTCATCGCCGCAAGCAGTTCGTCCAGACTGGACGCGGATATGGCCTGCGTGTTCGCGAGCTGGCGTGCCCGCTCGTACTGGCTCCGACTCTCGCTCAGGGCGGCCTCGGCCACCGCCAGCTCGGCCCGGATCTCCCGGTTTTCGAGTTCGACCAGCAGGTCTCCCTGCTCGACCAGCTGACCTTCGCGAAAGCCTATGCGAGTGACGATGCTCGTCACCCGCGACGTGACTTCGATCGACTCGTCCGCGAGCACGGTACCCAGCGCGTCGACCTGATCGATCAGATCGCGGGGCTGGACGATCTCGGTGAGGACGCGGACGGGACCGCCGCCGAAGCGGCCGCCTCCGCTCGCCCCTGCCGGCGCGTCTCCGGCCTCGCAGGCGCTCAGCAGGAGTAAGATCGCTGCCGCGATCGTCAATCGATTCAGGGTGTTGCCCAATTCGTCGTTACCTTCTCGACAACTGTCGACCCTCAGTGACGCGCCGCCATGTCATGCGGTCGCTGCGGCCACCGCGGGGAACTCTCTATTGTACCCGGAAGCACTCCCCGCGGAGCAGCGCTCCCGGGATCATGCAGTGAGACTCGGGTTATTCGGCCAGCGCGTCCCAACGGATGCGGCGCGGGTGTTTGTGCCGCCCGGATGGACTAGACTCACCGGTCATGGACGCCGCATTCCGGGACAAAGCCGTAATCATCACCGGGGCCTCCGCAGGGATCGGGGCCGCCGTCGCGCGGCGGTTCGCGGACGCCGGCGCCCGGCTGGTCCTCGCGGCGAGAGATGGGGCGCGGCTGGAGGAGTTCGCCCGGACGCTGCCCGAAGGGACGAAGGCCGTGACGGTGGCGATGGATGTGGCGGACGACCAGGCCTGCCGGGAGCTGTGCAAGCGATGCGAGCACGAGTTCGGCGCCGTCCACTACCTCGTGAACAATGCCGGATTGCACGCGCGTGGCAGCGTGGAGGACCGGACGCCGGAGGAACTCGCGGCGATGGTGGACATCAATCTGCGCGCGCCCGTCATCCTGTCCCGACTCGCCATCCCGCTGATCCGCCAGGCCGGGGGTGGCGCCATCGTGAACGTCGCCTCACTCGCAGGTTGTACGCCGGTACCCGGGTCGACCACCTATGCCGCGACCAAGGCGGGACTGCGATCGTTCACCTACGGCCTCGCCGAGGAGCTGAGAGGCAGCGGGGTCCACGTGGGTGTCGTCTCGCCCGGGCCCGTCGATACGGGCTTCATCATGAATGAACTCGACGAGGTCACGGACATCTCGTTGTCCCAGCCGATGAGCACGCCGGAGCAGGTCGCCGAGGCGGTCCTGCGCGTCGCGGCCGGCGAAAGGTTGGAGGAGAAACTGCCGAGGGTGAGCGGCGTCACCGCCGACCTCATCTATCTTTTCCCGGGTCTGCGTCGTGCCATACAGCCGCTCCTCACCCGCAAGGGGAAGAAGGCGCGTGAATACTACAAGCGACGGGCGCGCGGAGGCGGTGGCAGCCGTGGCTGACGCGGCCGGAGGCCACGTCCGTGAGTTCGGCCGGCTGCCTGGCGTAGGGCCGGCTGTGTCGCCGTACGGATGAACGAGGAGAAAAGCAGGATGACCCGAGCAATGCAACGCGTACCCGGTGTGGGACCGAGCCTCGCCGTGGACCTGGTCGATCTCGGTTACGAGATGCCGGCTGACCTGGTGGGGGAAGACCCGGAAGAGATGTTCGCCCGGCTCTGCGACCTGCGCGCCAAGCCCATCGACCGCTGCGTGCTGTATGTCTTCCGCGAGGCCGTCTACTATGCCTCCCACAGCAGCCCGGAGCCGGAGTTGCTGAAGTGGTGGAACTGGAGCGACGCGAAGATGGCCGCGAGGGGCGCCGGTCGGTCCGGGCCGGTCTGAAAAACGGAGGACACGAGTATCATGGCTGACAAGCTCGATCACACGGTCGTCGAGGCAAGACTGATGGATCTCCCGGGTTGGGAGCTCCGCGACGCAAAACTTCACCGCGAGTTCCGTTTCGACGACTTCGTGCACGCGTTCGGATTCATGAGCGCCGCGGCGCTGTTGGCCGAGAAGATGAATCATCATCCGGAGTGGTCGAATGTGTACAACCGGGTGACAGTCGATCTGACGACCCACGATGCCGGTGGCATCACCGAACTGGATTTCCGCCTCGCCTCCGGGATGTCGGACCTGGCCGACTGAGTCGTCAGACCACTGCCACCGAGGCGAATGCATCCCGGGTCAGATTCTCGACGCCGTCCGCCAGAACGCGGACGTTGTCCTCGATGCGGATGCCGCCGAACGGCTTCAGTTCCTCGACTCGCAGCCAGTTCACGAGGCGCCCGGCGGCACTTCCGTGCAGCTCCTCGAGCAGCATGTCGATGAAATAGAGGCCGGGTTCGATCGTCAGCACCTGGTCTTCCGCCAGCGTTCGAGTCAGCCGCAGATGAGGGTGTTCCGGCGGGGGCGCGACGTCGTCGCCTACGGCATCCGCCATGAATCCGCCGACGTCGTGCACCTGCAGGCCGAGCAGATGACCGAGACCATGGGGAAGAAAGGCCCGTGTCACCCCGGCTTCGACCAGCGCCTCGGCGCTGCCCGCGCTGGCGATGTCCTGGGCCAGCAGCAACCCGGCCAGACGGCGGTGCGTGGCCAGGTGCAGTTCCGGAAACTCCACACCGGCCCGGACGTCGGCGACGATGTCCTGCTGCAGCTCGTGCATGGCGGTGATCAGCCCGGCGAATCCGCTGTCGGCTGATGCATAGCTCCGCGTGATGTCCGCGGCGTAGCCTGCGTGGCTCGCCCCGGCGTCGATCAGGAATGAACGGATCTCGGATGGCGGTTCGCGGTCACGACGCTGATAGTGAAGGACGGCGGCGTGCTCGTTCAGGGCCACGATGTTGTGATAAGGGAGCTCGGCGTCCAGTTGACCCGCGGCCTCGCAGTAGGCCAGATGTATCTCGAACTCCGATGCCCCGGACTCGAACGCGGCATGAGCCGCCAGGTGGCCGCCTGCAGCACGGTATGTGGCCGCCCGCAGGCATGCGATTTCGTAGCCCG
>JARRPZ010000067.1:0-14367 GCA_037382365.1 Gammaproteobacteria bacterium | reverse complement strand
GTCATCCTCGCCCAGGACGAGGCGGCCTGGGGCGAGCAGGAATACCGCCAGCAGGAATACGAGGTCCACAAGCGGACCACGTCCATCGTGATGGTATTCACCGACGGAAAGAAATGGCCCGAGATCACCGTCCGCAAGGAACCGGGCTGGGACCGCCTCGCCGGCGCCGCGCTGCCGCTCATGCAGGACGTGATCGCCCGTTACTACCCTCCCGGCGGAACGATCATACGGGCGATGGCGGCGAGGCTGGCGGCGGGCGCGCGGATCGACCCCCATCGCGACTCGCACCCGTCGTTCCACGCGAGCCATCGCATCCACGTCCCGGTGACCACCAACTCGCGGGTGCGATTCATGATCGACGGTCGCCCGCACCGGCTGGAGGTGGGCAAAGTCTACGAGCTGAACAATCAGCTGCTGCACAGCGTCATGAACAAGGGCGACGAAGACCGCATCACGTTCATCTTCGATTATCTGCCGCCGGGCGCCTTGCGCGCGGCCTGAGCGGCGTGGCCGTCGTCCCCGCGCCGTGACCATTCTCGTTGCGACGTCCGTGGTGCGAGGCAGCCACCAGGGCGAGAGCCACGGCGGCGTCTACCTGATCGACCTCGAACGCGAGCGGGTGGTACGGACCGTCGACTGGAATGCACCCGATATCGACTGGCAGGGGAGAGGCTGGGACCGGGGCCTCAGGGGCATCGCCTTCGACGGCGAGCGGGTGTACATCGCGGCCAGCGACGAGCTGTTCGCCTACACGCCGGATTTCCGCCGCATCGACTCCTGGCGCAACCCCTACCTCCGGCACTGCCACGAGATCGCCGTGTACGAACGGCGGCTGTATCTGACCTCCACCGGTTACGATGCGATCCTGGGATTCGACCTGGACGCGGAGCGCTTCTGCTGGGGCCTCCACCTCGTTCGCGGTTTCGGCGACTTCCGTGGCACGCCTTTCGATCCCGTGGAAGGCCCCGGACCGCAGGCCGGCAACCGGCTGCACCTGAACATGGTCCATTGCGACGCTCGCGGGATGCACCTGAGCGGGCTGAGGACCGGCGCGCTGCTCACCTACGACGGCCGTCGCATCGTGACGAGAGCGAGCCTGCCGCAGGGTGTCCACAACGCGCGGCCGTACCGAGACGGCGTGCTGTTCAACGATACGGCGGCCGACCTCGTGCGTTTCGCGGAACCGGGCGGTCAGCAGGCGTTCCGCGTGCCCGTCTACGACCCGGCCGAGCTCAGCCACACGGACCTGGATGACTCGCGGATCGCGCGTCAGGCGTTCGGCCGCGGCCTGGCGGTGCTCGACGAGGAGCGCGTCGCGGCCGGTTCCTCGCCGTCGACGATCGCGATCCACGATCTCGCGGCGGGCCGCACCCGCGGCGTGGTGACCCTCACGAAGGACATCCGGAACGCCATCCACGGCCTGGAAGTCTGGCCGTACTAGAGCGTCGGGCGATCAGTCCGGCAGGTGGTGCTCGTAGCGTTCGAGGACCGGCGCGAGCACGTCGGCCAGTTCGTCCAGGTGGCGCTCGTAGCGGCGCCAGAAGCCGACGGCGCCCCGGTAGATCGGCTGGCGCACCTGCTCCGAACTCGCCGTCCGTACCGGGCGATCCGTCTCGTGGAAGTCGAGGCAGGCGTCCTCCCACGGCAGTTCGCAGTAATCGAGCAGGCGCCTCACCTGGTTGTCGAAATCTCCCACCAGTTCCTCGTACTGCACCGTCAGCACGCGGCCGGGCAGCACGGCGTGCCAGTGGTCCATCATGCGCTGGTATTGCAGGAAATACTCGCCGATCTCGGTGAGATCGTAGGTGAACGCCTGGCCACGGGCGAACAGCTGGCGGTAGCAGCTCAGGCAGGAGTCCATCGGATGGCGCCGGGCGTCGATGATCTTCGCACGCGGCAGGATCAGGTGCGCGAAACCCACGTTCGGGAAGTTGTTCGGCATCTTGTCGATGAAGCGGGGTCTGCCTTCGATGCGATGCAGTGCCGCCTGTTCGAGATAGCGGCGACCCAGGGCTTCGAAATTCGGTCCGTCGAGTTCGCGCACGGCGTGCGGGTAGTTGATGCCGTCCGCCCGGTTGCGGTTCAGGCTCGTCGCGACGCGACCCAGGTAGGGCAGCTCCGCCGTGCCCTCGACCTGGCTGTGACTGGCCAGGATCTGCTCGATCAGCGTGGAGCCGGAGCGGGGCAGGCCGACGATGAAGATGGGTGCGGGGTCGTCGCAGCCCACTCCCTCGTTCACCGCCAGGAATTCTTCGCTGAAGATCTCCAGCGCGGCATCGTTGTTCACCTCGGTCTGTACCGGGTCGTAGTTCTCGCGCATGCGCTGCTTGCGGTTACCGGTCTCGTAGTATTGCCAGGCGCGCTCGTAGTCCTCCCGGTCCTCCCGGGCCTTGGCCAGGGCGAACAGGAAATTCACCTCGGATTGCTCGTTCAGGTCCGGTGTCTGCAGCGCGGACTCCATGGCGCGGATGTCCTCTTCGGCGAGCCGGTACGTCTTGAGATTCGCCAGGCTCCACCATGACTCGCCATTACCCGGCTTCAGACGGATGCACTCCCGGTAGGCCTCGATCGCTTCGGGCTGGCGCCCGAGGGTCTTCAGCGTGTGTCCGAGGCCGAGCCAGGCGCCGGCGTGTTCCGGTTTCAGTTCGATGGCGCGACGATAGGCGGCAGCGGCTTCCGCCGTCCGGGCAGCCGGGGCCAGCGCCGCCGCCAGCAGGTAGTGAGCCTGAGAGCTCTGTGGCTCCGTGGCAACGGCTCTCTCGAAGCACTCGATGGCGTCCGCCAGCCGCTGCTGATCCTGGTGCAGACGGCCGAGGTCGATGATCGCGCCCGTGAAGTCCGGCGCGAGCCGCACGGCCTTGCCGAGCAATTCCTCCGCATTCTCCGGATGGCCGGACTGCATCGCGATGACGCCGAGCAGTCGCAGCGCCGTCACGTTCCGGGGGTTGTCGCGCAGCACCCGGCGGTACAGGCGCTCGGCCTCCTCCACCTTGCCGGCGCGGTGGAGCCTTGCCGCCTCCGCGAGCCGGCCCTTCTCCGGGTTCAGCGAGAAGCAGCGCTCGAACGCCTCGTCGGCCTCGGCGCTCTTGCCGTTGGCGAGCAGCGCCCGGCCGAGATAGAAATGCGCCTGCTCGAGTTGCGGGTCCAGTCGGACCGCTTCGCGCAGGGCCGTTTCCGCTTCCTCCGGGCGGCGTTGCTGGACCAGCAGAAGCCCGAGGTCCTCGTAGGGCTTGGCGAAGGACGGCGCCAGCGCGATGGCCCGGCGCAGTTGCTCCTCCGCCTCCGCGAGCCGGCGCACCTTCAGCAGCATGGCGCCGAGCAATGCCGTGAAGTTCACGTTGTCCGGATCCTCGGCGAGCGCTTCGCGGCACACCGCGATGGCGGCCTCCGGCTCGCCCCCGTTCAGCAACCGGATCGCCTGGTTGAAGGTCGCCCGCGGTGCAAAAACGCCGGATTCGGTGCCCGTAGTCATCGGGCGTCGTGTCCTTCCCCTTGCCGCTCGTAGATGATCACGCCGTCCAGCAGCGTCAGGTCCACCTGCACCTCGCTCAGCTCGGTCGCCGGGATGGCGAAGATATCCCGGTCCAGGACCACGATGTCCGCGCGCTTGCCTGGCTCGAGCGTGCCGGTGATGTCGTCCTGGCCCATGAGCCAGGCGCCGTTACGGGTGTAGGCGTCGACCATGGTCGCGAGATCCACCGCCTCGTCCGCGTTCAGCGTGCCCGCGATTTCGCCGTACGGATCCTGCCGTGTGATCGCCGTCTCCATCGCCTCCAGCGGATTCATCGACGATACCGCCCAGTCGCTCGAACCGACGATCCTGCCACCGGCCTCGCGGATGCTGCCGATCGGGTACATCCGGTCCACCCGCTCCTGGCCGACGACCGGCAGGTTGATCTCCGTGATCCAGGGGTCCGGATACGCCCATAATGCCTGGAAATTCGCGGTCACGCCGAGTGCCGCGAAGCGCGGCACATCGTCGGGATGCACCAGCTGGAGATGGGTGATGTGATGACGGTTGCCGGCGGGGCCGTTGGCCTTCCGCGCGGCTTCGATGGCGTCCAGGCCCTCGCGGACGGCGAGGTCGCCGATCGCGTGCATGTGCACCTGCAGACCCATGCGGTCGAAGCGGGTGACGGCCTGCGCCAGCTCGTCCGTCTCGAAGTTCAGGACGCCGCGGTGATCGCCCATGCCCGTGTAGGGTTCCACCAGGGCCGCCGTCTCGCCTTCCAGCACGCCGTCGACGAAGAATTTGACGGAACTCACCGCGAATCGGTCGCTCTCGAAATCGTCGCGGCGCGCCAGCACCGCCTCCCATTCCTCGCCCTGGTGTCTGGCATTGACCCCGTAAGTGAGCGACGCCTTCACCCGCGCGGTCAGGTCGCCGGCTTTCGCCGCGTGGTCGTAGACTTCCCAGTCCGCCAGGCCGGTCCAGGCGTCCACCAGAGACGTGATGCCGTAGCGGGCGGTCTCTTCCAGGGTCGCTTCGAGCGCCGCCACCCGGTCCTCGAACGTCGCCTGCGGCAGCAGCGCCTCGACCGGTGCCCGGGCCGTCTCCCGCAGGACGCCGGTCGGTTCGCCGGTCTCCGGATCCCTCTCGATGACGCCTTTCGGCGGGTCGGGCGTCTCGGCGTCGATGCCGGCGAGTTCCAGCACCCGGGTATTGGCCCAGTCGTTGTGCCCGTCGGAACCGCGCAGATAGACGAGGCGGTCGGGGGCGATCTCGTCCAGCAGGGACTTGTGGGGATTGCCGCCCGGGAACGACGCCAGGTCGAAGTTCTCGCCGATGATCCACTCGCCCGGCTCGCTCCCGGCCACGCAATCGGCGACTTTCGCGAGGATCGCTTCCTGGCCGGTGATGCCGAACAGGGAGCAGCCGAGCAGCATTTCGCCGCCGCTGAGGGGATGCATGTGGGCGTCGTGGAAGCCCGGTAACGCGAGGCGTCCGTCGAGGTCGATCACCCGGGTATCCGCGCCGACATAGCGCTCGATCTCCGGCCCGTCTCCAACGGCGACGATGGTGTCGCCGCGCACGGCGAGTCCGGCCGCCCGGCTGTGCTCGGCGTCCGCCGTGTAGATGCCGCCGTTCGTGAATACGATGTCCGCCGGCGCGACCGCTGCCGGATCCGCCGCTACCGCTTTCCCGGTGCCGCCCGCCGTCAGTGCCAGGGTGGCGAGTGCAGCGCAGACCGCGCGCAGCGTGTGTCTCATGCCCGTTCCCGCGACCGGGGGACTACCAGCTGCGGACGCGGCCCGTATCGACGTGGATGAAATCCGACCCGCCGTAATAGCCGACGCCGCCACGTCGCAGGCTCATCGCCGCCTTGCGCAGCCGGGCGGTGTCGTAGCCCGAGAGACGGATATCGATGGCACGGCCCTGCATGTGCAGACTGCGTTTGGCGACGCCGGAGCCGGAGCTGCGCAACATCTCGTTGGTCTTCGGCGAACGATAGCCGGAGATGATCTGGAATTCGCCGGTATCCCGCGTCATGGCCCGCAGGTCGGCGAGCATATCCAGCAATTCGACGTCCATTTCGTAGACCTCGCCGGTCCGGAAGTCGCGCAGGAGATGATTGATCTCGGCGAGTGCGTCCGGGACGTACTGTCCGCCCTCGAAATAGACGGTCTTCAGTTTCTCCCCGGTGTGGTTGTGGGAGAAGGCGAGGCTGCGCGCCTGCCCGGCGGCCGCGGCGCGGCTCCAGGGCAGGAGCATCGCGGTGCCGGCGGCCATGCCCGCCAGGAACCGCCGCCGCGAGCGGCAATGGTGGTCATCGAGACTGCTTGCTGCCATGTTCCCTCTCGTGCGGTGTGCAGAACATTCCATAATGTATCAGGAATCACGGATTTGGAAAGATTTCCGACATCGTGCCGGGACATCCCCGGGCGGACCGTGTCCCGTTTCGCGGTTTAGAATACCGGCATGCGTCGCGTGGCTCTCCTCACCCTGATTGTGCTCTGTGTCTGGGCGGGCGGGGCCGCCGCCGATGGTGTTCCGTGGGAGGAGCGGCACGTCCCGCCGCTGCCGGATCCGGTCACGGAGCAACTGCGTCTGCGCGTCGGCCGGATCGGCTCCGGTGCCGTCGGCGATGGTGACGCCGAGACCATCGCGGGCCGCGAGGTGCTCGCCGCACTGTATGCGGCCCGCGAATACAGGCCCCTCTGGACCGATGCCGAGCGACGCCGCCAGCTCCTCGCGCTGGTGCGGAGCAGCGCGGCAGAAGGCCTCGCGCCGATCGACTACCATCTGGAGTTCCTGCAGCGCTCGGTCCGCGAGTCGGTCGACCCGGACGCGGGCGCCGTAGCCGACCGGGACGTGATCCTGACCGATGCGCTCGCGCGACTCGCCCACCACCTGCGATACGGGAAAGTGGATCCATTCGCGCTGGATCCGCACTGGAACTTCGACGCGTCGACGGAGGAGGGTGATCCCGTGTCGGATCTCCGTGCCGCGCTCGCCGCCGATTCCCTGGTCGATCATTTCGCCCGGCAGTTCGGCCGGGGTGCACCCTACCATCTGCTGGTGGATGCACTGGCCCGGTACCGCGCCATCGTCGCCGGCGGTGGCTGGCCGCCGGTGCCGTCCGGTCCGACGCTGCGACCCGGGGACAGGCATGCGCGCGTGGCGGCGATCCGCGCCCGGCTCGCTGCCGAGTGGCCGCTGCCGGCCGCGCCGGACGCCGATTTCTTCGACGAGGGTCTCGAGGCGGCCGTCCGCCGGTTCCAGCAGCGTTACGGCCTCGGCGTGGACGGGATCGCGGGCCGGCAGACGATAGCGGCCATGAATGTTCCGGCCGCGGGCCGCGTCGATCAGATCCGAGTCAATCTGGAGCGCGCGCGGTGGGTGCTCGACCAGCCCCGGGCGGACTACCTGATCGTGAACATCGCCGGTTTCCGGACCTTCCTGATGAACCGCGACCAGATACGCTGGGAGTCGAGTGCGGTCGTGGGTCAGCCCTATCGCCGCACACCCGTGTTCCGTTCCCGGATCACCCATCTGGTGTTCAATCCCACGTGGACCGTGCCGCCGGTGATCATGCGCGAGGACATCGTGCCGGAGGCACTGGTCGATCCGTCCGCCGTGACGCGCCGCGGCCTGGAGGTGGTCGGCCCGGGGGGTGAGAAACTCGATCCCGCAGACGTCGACTGGGCCCGCTATCCGGGGCCGGGTTTCCCCTATCGCCTGGTCCAGCCGCCCGGGCCGCGTAACGCGCTCGGCCAGGTGAAGTTCATGCTGCCGAATCCCTACGCCGTCTATCTGCACGATACGCCGAGCCGGGACCTCTTCCGGCGTGCCAACCGGACCTTCAGCTCGGGGTGCATAAGGCTGGAACGGCCACTGGAACTCGCGACGCTGCTGCTGGACGGCGCGAACGGATGGGACGAGCAGGCGATCGAGGCGACGCTCGCGGGCGGACGCACGAAGACGGTGTTCCTTCCGCAGCCCGTTACTGCCATGATCCTCTACTGGACCGCCGGTATGGGCACGGGCGGCCGGTTCGGTTTCTTTCCGGATGTGTACCAGCGAGATGCCGCCGTGCTGGCCGCGCTCGACACGCGGTTCGAATCGGCTCTGCGGCCCCATCGCGCGATCGACGCTCAGGGCCGGTTGCAAAGGAGGATGGATGATGATCGGCTACGTGACTCTGGGTACGAATGATCTGGACAGGGCCGTCGCGTTCTACGACGATCTCCTGTCCGGGATGGGGGCGAGTCGCTTCATGAACGAGGAGACCTTCGTCGCCTGGACGACGGCGCCGGACAAGCCCGGCCTGAGCGTGACCCGGCCCTACGACGGGCAGCCCGCGACCGTGGGTAACGGTGTCATGGTCGCGCTCATGGTGGATTCGCCCGAAAAGGTCGATGCACTGCACGCCCGGGCGCTCGAGCTGGGCGGCAGCGACGAGGGCGCGCCGGGTCCGCGCGGCGAAGGTTTCTACGCCGGCTACTTCCGCGACCTCGACGGCAACAAGCTGAACTTCTTCTGCCTGACCTGAGGCCTTTCAGGACTCCAGTGCCTCACGGACGTGGCGGAGCACGCCGGCTGCCTCGCGCACTTTCTCGTCGGAGACTTCGATACCGGCCTGACCCAGCTGGTGCGCTTCATGAGTGCGGATGTCGTCGATGACCTTCCATCCTGCCGCCGTCAGCCGCAGCAGTTTGGAGCGGCGGTGGGCGGGATTGTCGATGCGCTCCACCAGGCCCTCGTGCAGCAGCGGGTTCACCAGCGCCTGGATGTGCTGGCGCGAGACCCGGCGTGCGCGTGCGATCGCCGGCACCGTGGACGGGCCCTCCCGCAGCAGATGCTCCAGCACGCCGCGCCGCGGCGGCGTCATGTCACTGTCGTCGTGCAGTTGCTCGCCGGTCCGCACGAGGGTGTTGGACAGGAGCCGGACTTCGTGGAACAGGCTGTCGAAAGACTCTTGCATCACGACCTCCTTTGACAATGGAATTACCGATTCGGTAAGTCGCATGTCAAATATAGCAGCCGTGGCGCCACAGAATATCCGGAACAGCCACGATGTCGCCCGGCGGCGGTCGTGATCCACGGTCGCTGCTGCTGTGCAGCACGCGCGAGGGCGCCTGCGCTGCTAGTATCGATTCATCGGATCCGGGATCATCGGATCCAGGCAGCGGCCGCGGGGGGGCCGGAGGGACAGGCTGCGGGTACTCCCCCTAATATCTTCGCCACGGGCGGCAGGGACGATCGTGGAAAGCTCTGATGGCTGCCCCGGAGAGGCGAGCCGCATATTCGAGACAGGCACTCAGAGGACTTGCCTAATGCAGATACCCGTGGATATCCGCTTCAAAGACATCCCCCGCTCTCCCGCTCTCGAAACCGTCATCCGCGAACAGGCAGAAAAACTCGAACAGGTGTGTTCCGACATCATCTCCTGCCGCGTGACCGTGGAGGCGCCGCACCGGCATCAGAACAAGGGCCGCATCTACCATGTGGTGGTGGATGTGAATGTGCCGGGCAGGGAGATCGTGGTCAGCCACGCCCAGGAAGACAACCACGCGCACGAGGATCCCTACGTCGCCGTGAATGATTCCTTCCGCGCGGCGACACGCCGGCTGAAGGGGTACAATCGGCAGCGCTCCGGCAAGGCGAAAGCGGCACAGCAGATCGGCTGAGGGATCAGGCGCTCCGGGCGGTGTCGGCATCCGGGCCGAGTATGCCGGCGACCAGACTGGCCCAGTAGGCGACCCCGACGGGGAGCGCCTCGTCGTTGAAGTCGTAGCGCGCGTTGTGCAGCATGCAGCCGCCCTCGCCGGGTCCGTTGCCTATCCACAGATAGCATCCCGGCTTTTCCTGCAGCATGAATGCGAAGTCCTCACCGCCCATCGTCGGCGGCAGGTCCCTGTGCACGTTGTCGTTGCCGACGACGGCTGCCGCGGCCCGGGCGGCGATCTCCGCCTCCGCCGCCGTATTCACAGTGGGCGGGTAGGTCCGGAAATAGCGCGTGTCCGCGCTCGCGCCGAACGCCTCCGCGACGGCGGAGGCGACACGGGAGATCCCCTGTTCGACCCGATCCCGGGATTCCGGCGTGAGGGTGCGGGCAGTGCCGCGCAGGGTCACCTCGTCCGGGATCACGTTGAAGGTCTCACCGCCCTGCACAACGGTCACCGACACGACCACCGAGTCCGTGGGTTCCGTATTGCGGCTGGCGAGCGATTGCAGGGCCGTGACGATGTGGGCGGCGGTGAGCACCGGATCGATGGTCTGGTCAGGCATCGCCGCATGGCCTCCGCGGCCCCGCACCACGATCTCGAACTTGTCCGAGGCCGCCATCTGGGCGCCGGTGCGCACGGCGAACTGTCCGACCGGCAGCCCGGGCCAGTTGTGCATGCCGTACACGGCTTCCATGGGGAAGAGCTCGAACAGTCCATCGTCGATCATGGCTTTCGCACCGGCCCGGCCTTCCTCGGCCGGCTGGAAGATGAAGTGCACCGTGCCGTCGAAATCCGGGTGCGCCGCGAGGTGCTCCGCCGCCCCGAGCAGCATGGCCGTGTGGCCGTCGTGCCCGCAGGCATGCATGCGGCCCTCGTGCCGTGAACGGTGCTCGAATTCGTTGAGTTCGCGTATCGGCAGGGCATCCATGTCGGCGCGCAGACCGATGGCCCGTCCGGACTCCCCGGAACTGAGCGTCCCGACGACGCCCGTCACCCCGAGACCGCGGTGCACCTCCAGGCCGAATCCCCGCAGCTTCTCCGCGACGAAGTCGCTGGTCGCCTTCTCCTCGTAGGCGAGTTCCGGGTGCGCGTGGATATGGTGGCGCCAGGCCGTGTGGTCGGCGTGTCTGCGGCGTATCTGTTCGGGTATCTGCATGAGCCGGTCGTCTCCGTCGTGGTTACTCCGCCGGTACGGGCATCGCTTCCCGGCCGGTCTGGACGGCCCACAGGCTGGCATAGATGCCGCCCCGGGCCAACAGCGAGTCGTGGTCGCCGGTCTCCGCGATACGCCCGCGGTCGAGCACGATGATGCGATCGGCATGCACGATGGTCGAGAGGCGGTGGGCGATGACCAGCGTGGTCCGGGAATGGGAGATGGTGGCGAGGGAGCGCTGGATCGCGGCCTCCGTCTCGTTGTCGACGGCGGAAGTGGCCTCGTCGAGGATGAGCACCGGCGGGTCCTTCAGCAGCGCCCGGGCGAGTGACAGGCGCTGGCGCTGGCCACCCGAGAGCTTCTGGCCACGTTCGCCCACGATCGTGTCCAGCCCCTTCGGCAGCCGGTCGATGAATTCCATGGCTTCCGCGGCCCGGGCCGCACGAACGATCGCTTCGTCGTCGGCCTCCGGTGCGCCATAGGCGATGTTCTCCCGGATGCTGCCCTGGAACAGGAATACCTCCTGGCTCACGAGCCCGATATTGCGGCGCAGACTCTCCAGCGTGAATGCCGTGATCGGGCGGCCGTCCAGCAGGATCTCTCCCTGCCGGGGTTCATAGAAGCGCAGCATCAGCTTGATCAGGGAGCTCTTGCCGGCGCCGGTATGGCCGACGAAGGCGACGGTCTCGGTGGGTGCGATATCGAACTCGATATCCCGCAGCACCGGCTCCCCGTCGCCGTAGCCGAACCACACGTGACGGAACGTGATGCGGCCGGAGACGTCCGCGAGCGGCCGGGCATCCGCCGCGTCGTGGATCGTCACCGGTTCCTCGATGAGATCCAGGATACGCTTCGAGGAGGCCATTGCCCGCTCGTAGAGATCGACCGTCTCGGCGAGACCGGTGAGTGGCCACAGCAGCCGCTGGGTGAGGAAGACCAGCACACCGTAGGCGCCAACGGCCAGCTTGCCGGACAGGGTCATCCAGCCGCCGATCAGGAACGTGGCCAGGAATCCGGCCAGGATCGCCATCCGGATGACGGGGATGAAAGCCGAACTCACCGCGATGGCCCGGCGATTCGACTCCACGTAGGCCACGCTGTCACGGCGCACCCGCTCGGTCTCCAGCTTCTCGGTGGCGAAGCTCTTGATGGTGGCGATGCCGGAGACGTTGGCCGACAACCGGGAGCCGAGGCGCCCCACGCGTGCCCGCACCTCCGCATACAGGGGCTGGGCGCGGCGCTGAAAGTAGAACGCGCCGATGACGATGACCGGGATCGGGGTGAAGGCGACGACGGCGATGAGGGGCGAGACGACGAAGAACACGGTGCCGACCGCGACCAGCGTGGTGGCGACCTGGATGAGGTTGTTGGCGCCGCCGTCCAGGAAGCGTTCGAGCTGGTTCACGTCGTCGTTCAGTATGGCCACCAGGTTGCCGGTGCTCTGATCCTCGAAGTAGGCGAGATCGAGTTCCTGGACATGTTGGTAGGCGTCCAGCCGCATGCCGTGCTGCAGATCCTGGGCCAGGTTCCGCCACAGGATCAGGTACAGATACTCGAACAGGGACTCGCTCACCCAGATCACGAGGGTCAGGCCGCCGAGCAGCAGTATCTGCAGGCGCGGATCCGTGATGCCGAGGGCGGACACGAACGAGTCCTCCTGGCGCACGACCACGTCGATGGCGATGCCGATCAGGATCTCCGGCATGACGTCGAAGAGCTTGTTCAGCACGGAACAGGCGGAGGCGAGGATGATCCGCCGGCGATAGCCTCGTGCATAGCGCAGCAGACGCTTCAGCGCATCGAAGGAACTCTTCGCCTCACCGGCCATCGGGCGAGCTTAGCAGGCGGGTAGTGGTAATTGCGGATAGGTTCGGCGGCTGCCGCTACGCAGGATGGTGACGGGGCCGACAGTGCGGGAGTGCAGTGCGTCCGGCACGGCCGCCGCCTCAGGATATTCACTATGCCAACATCAGTCTCGACAGTCCTCGTCCAGCTGCGCGAGGACCACCGCAATATCGCGACCCTGCTGCAACTGCTCGAAAAGGAGTGCCGGCGGATCGCGGACGGGCTCGAGCCGGACTACGAGCTGGCCCACGACATCATGCGCTACATGACGTCCTATCCCGATTGCGTGCACCATCCGCGAGAGGACCGCATCTATCACCGCCTGATGGTGGTCGCACCGGATATGTTGAGCGGGATCGAGGGCATCCTCGAAGAGCACGAGCAGCTCGGCCGGCTGGGTATCTCGCTGCGCGAACGGCTCGACGCCGTCGAGGCCGGTTCCGTCGTGCGTCGCGACGATCTGGCCCGGGTGGCGGCCGAGTACGTGGCGAAACTGCGAGATCACATGCGCTGGGAGGAAGCCGCACTGTTCACGCTGGCCGATGAGCTCCTGGCGGAGGAAGACTGGGACGGCCTCCCCGGGCAGTCGGACCAGGCCCACGATCCGGTATTCGGTCCGGCGGTGCAGTCTTCCTACGAGAGCCTGTACCGATTCATTCGGAACGAGGCGGACGCGCTGGATCATTGAGCGGCGCCGGGACAGGCACCGTCATGGCTGAAACGGGAGGCTCATGATCGGTGTCCTCCGTGCGCTGGGTCGCGACCTGCTCGACAGCCTGCGGGACCTCACGCCCATCGTGCTGGTCATCGCGGTCTTCGAGCTGCTGGTGCTCCGTCAGCCCGTCGCCGCGCTGGCACCCCTCGCCGGCGGCGTGGTCATGGTCGTCATCGGCCTCACCCTTTTCATCTACGGGCTGAAGCTCGCGCTGTTCCCCGTCGGTGAGAATCTCGCTCATGCGCTGGCCCGCAAGGGCAGTGTCTTCTGGCTGGTGGCGTTCGCGTTCGCGCTCGGCTTCGGGACGACCATCGCGGAGCCGGCGCTGATCGCGGTCGCCGCGGAGGCCGGTGAGATCGCGGCCGCGGCAGGGGCCATCGAAGCGTCACCCGAATCGGAGGCGCGCTATGCGGCGGGTCTCAGGATCACCGTCGCGTTCGCCGTGGGGACCGCCCTGATCCTCGGCGTCGTGCGTATCATCGTGGGCTGGTCGCTGCCGGCGATGATCATCGCCGGCTACGTACTCGTGGTCGTCATGACGACGTTCGCGCCACCGACCATCGTGGGCATCGCCTACGATTCCGGCGACGGAAAGCCTGGGCATCATCCTGGGGACCGCCCGGGACGTGGCCCCCATCGCGGCCTTCCTGTTCCTGTTCCAGTGGCTGGTGATCGGCGGGCGCATGCCCGACCGGAATCGTATCCTGATCGGATTCGTGCTGGTGATCGTCGGTCTGGGGTGCTTCCTGATCGGGCTGGAGGAAGCGCTATTCCCGCTCGGCAGGCTGATGGCGCAGCAGCTGACGGATCCGGCCGTGATCGGCAGCGCCGGCGCGGCCCTGGGCGAGATCCGCTGGTCGGATTACTTCCTCGTGTATCTGTTCGGCTTTTCGATCGCCTTCTCCACCACCCTGGCGGAGCCCTCGCTGCTCGCCGTCGCGCTCAAGGCCCGGGACGTCTCCGGTGGTGCCATCCATCCCTGGGGCCTGCGCGTGGCCGTGGCGCTGGGTGCGGCTGTAGGGGTCGCCCTCGGCTGTTTCCGAATCGTGACCGGGACGCCGTTGCAGTACTACATCATGGCGGCGTACGTGATCGTCATCCTGCAGACCTGGTTCGCGCCGCGGCTGATCGTGCCGCTCGCCTACGACTCCGGTGGCGTCACGACGTCCACGGTGACGGTACCTCTCGTCACGGCTCTCGGTCTCGGTCTCGCCGAGTCCGTACCGGGCCGCAGCCCGTTGCTGGACGGATTCGGGCTGGTCGCGTTCGCCTGCCTGTTTCCTATCATGAGTGTCCTCGGCTATGCGCAGATCTCGCAGTGGCTCGGGGATCGGAAGGCCGCGGCACGCCGGGAGAAGCCCGATGCCCCGACCACAACCCCGAAAGAGGATTAAGAGCATGCATTTCAAGCTGATCATCGCCTTTGTCGAAGACGACAAGACCGACGCGATCATGGATGCGGCCAGAGAAGCCGGCGCCACGG